>JAWXBA010000001.1:0-14841 GCA_034439775.1 Gemmatimonadota bacterium
CTCGGATGACCCCGCCGCCGGGTTGGTGGGTGGCGCGGAGCCGTCGGTGGAGTCGATCCCGCTGATCAGCCTCGAGAGCGAGGGCATGGAGCTGACCAGCGAAGGCCCACTGCTGGACCTCGAATCCACCCCGGAACTCAGGGCGGTGACGATCGACCTCGATCCTGCCCCGACGGATCCCCTGTTGGCTGCGGCGGCTGCCGAAGCCGAGGCTGAGGCCCAGGCCGGGATGGGGTCGGCACCACCGGCTGGCCCCGATCCACGGCAGGCCGTGGCCCAGGCCGAGGCGGCGCTATCCCGGCATGAGGCCGGGGAGGTGTGGAGCGAAGCGCTGGCGGCCGCGGCGGAGTTGGTGCGGCTGGATCCGGAGTCGATTCCACGGTATCAGAAACAGGTGGAGCTGGCGTACCGGGCTGGCGATCGAGACGCCCTGACGGTGCGATACCTTGAACTCGGCGATGCGCTGCTCCGGGCCGGCATGCGGGCACCGGCAGTGGCGGTCTATCGCAGGGTGCTGGAGCATCATCCCGGACAAGGTCGGGCGCTGGGTGCCCTCGCCTCGCTCGGCGTGGCGGTGGATCCTCCAGGCCCGCCGACGGCGCAACCCCAACAGACCGACTATGTGGACCTTGGCGCCCTGATCCTCGATGACCTCCCCGCCCGGGACTCCCGGATGCGGGTGGACAGCGCCGAACCGAGCGAGCCTGACAACGAGGACCAGACCTTTCGCGAGATCCTGGAACAATTCAAGCGAGGCATCGAGGACAATCTCGACAGCGAGGATTTCCAGTCGCACTATGACCTGGGAATCGCCTTCAAGGAGATGGGTCTCCTCGACGAGGCGATCGCCCAATTCCAGCGCGCGCTGCGCTCTCCCGACGGTCGGCTCAAGGCCTCTGAGGCGCTGGGCAACGCGTTCTACGAGAAGGGACGGCACGCGATTGCGGAGGCGGTGCTGTCGCGGGCCGTGGCGGGACTCCCCGGGGCCGACGACGAGAAGATCGGCCTGATCTACTGGTTGGGCCGGGCCCTGGAGGCGCAAGGGAGGGAGGCGGACGCGCTGCCGTGGTATGAGCGTGCCCTGGCGGTGGACATCCGCTTCCTCGACATCTCCGAACGGATCTCCCGCCTCGGCGCAGGGCAAGGGGCGTGACCGTGCCCGCCGGTGCCACGACCCTGGCCGATCTGCAGGCCCCTGTCCAGGCCGAACTGGAACAGGTGCGCGACGAGTTGCGCCGCCTGATCGAGGCGGATTTCGGACTGATCGCCGAGGTGAACACCCACCTGCTCCAGATGCAGGGCAAGATGTTTCGCCCGGCACTGGTGCTCCTGGCCAACGCCGCCACCGGTCAGCGCAACGCCAAGGCGGTCTCCCTGGCGGCGGTGGTGGAGCTGATTCACCTGGCCACCCTGGTGCACGACGATTCCGTGGACCACTCCGTCCTCCGCCGCGGGATGCCCACCATCAACGCCTTGTTCAGCCATCAGGTGTCGGTGATCATGGGCGACTACCTCTACTCCCGCGCGGTGATCGAACTGGTGCGCCAGGAGGACCTGCTGGCGCTGCGGGTGCTCAGCCGCGTCACCAATGAGATGACGGTGGGCGAGATGCGCCAGTTGCTGGCCCACGACCCCCTCCGGTTCAGTGAGGAGGATTACGACCTCCTCATCCGGTCCAAGACTGCCTCCCTGATGAGCGGGGCCTGCGAGGTGGGGGCGCTTGCCGCGAGCACGACGGAGCGGGAGGCGATGGGGCGGTTCGGGTACCACCTGGGGATGGCATTCCAGATCGTGGACGACCTGCTGGACTTCACGGCGGATGCCGAGGATACCGGCAAGCCCTCGGGACTTGACCTGCGGGAGCACAAGGTGACGCTGCCCCTGATCCACGCCCTGCCGCGGATGAGTGCGGGGCAGCGGCGGACCGTCGAGACCCTCATGGCCAGTCCCGAGCCGAGCGATCTTGAGATTGAGGCGGTGATCGCCGCCGTCGGTCGCTGTGGGGGGCTGGATTACGCCCGGGGCCGGGCCCAGCAGTTCATGGACGCCGCCGAGTCCGATCTGGAGCAGCTTGAGCCTGGCCCTGCCCGCGAGACCCTGCGTTCGAGTCTCGGATATGTCCTCGATCGGAGGCGTTGATCATGCCTGCCGGACCACGCCGACCCCGCTTCTATGCCTTGGTCCTCCTGGCTGGCTTCCTGCTCGGGGGGTTCCTGAACGCCTTCCTGCGCCGGGTCCTCCCCGACAGCCCTACCAAGGATTTCTTCACCTATGCGGTCCAGCCGGGGTTCGGGCCTGTTCCGATCGATCTGCTGGTGGTACACTTCACCATCGGGCCGGTTGGCGTGGATCTCTCGCTGATGAGCCTGATTGGCGTCGTCCTGGCGTATCTGGTCGCCCGATCGCTGTTCTAGCCGGATCTGGAGGGCATGACAATGGGGAATCTAGGTTTCAGCGAAATCATGATCATTCTGCTGGTGGTCCTGGTGTTCTTCGGGGCCAAGCGGATGCCGGAAATTGGCGCCTCGTTCGGCAAGGGGATCCGCGAATTCAAGCGCAGCTTCTCCGGGATTGCCGATGAGGTGAACAGCATGCCGGAGGATCGCTCGGCCACGGCGGCGGGTCGCCAGATCGATGCCCCGGTAGAGACCAGCCCATCGGCCACCACCGGCGAGCCGAAGCGGCTGTCCCAGTAGCCGGCAGACCCCGGATGGCAAACGGGCGGCCCCCAAAAGGGCCGCCCGTTCTGTGGTGTGTCCTGCCCCAGCCAACCTAGAACGGGATCGGCCCGGTGGTGCTCGTCGCCGCGGCCTGTGCCTCGGCCTGCGCATCGGTCTGGTAGAGTTCGGCCCGGCGGTCGGTGATCTTCGCGCCCTGCCGCAAAGCCAGCATGAACTCGCGCACCCGTACCTGGCGAAGCGACTGAAGCTCGCGGGTGCGCAGGGTGGGCAGTTCGGCCGCAAACTGCGCGCTGTCGGCAGGCACCCGGGTCAGCGCCTGGACCACCCACACGCCCTGCTCGGTCGCAATGACGGCGCTCACCTCGCCCGGCGGGGTGCCGAATGCGGCGCCATTGAGTTCCGCCGTCTCCACCAATGGAGCCAACCGGGTAAACGCCTCGGGCTCGGTGTACTCGAGTCCGCGGCGGGCGGCCACCTGTGCCAGCGGGGTGCCGGCCTCCGCCTCGCGGCGGATCTCGGTGGCCAGGGCGGCGGCGGCGGTGGTTCGCTTGCCACCCCGTACTGCAGCCTCCACCTCGGTCCGGATCCGCTCGAGCGGCGGGACGCCAGCGGCGCCGGTGCTGTCGACCCGGAAAACGAAGTACGCAGACTCGGACTCGATGACCGGAGACGTTTCTCCCAGCTGGGCTTGAAACGCCCAGACACCGGCATCGGGCGCAACCTCGCCGCCCGCCAGGACCTGTTGACCCTCGATGACCCGGCCGGTCTGCCCGATCGTCAGGTCGAGGGCGCGGGCCACCGTGTCCAGGGCCACCCCGTCGAGTCGATCCGCCCCCAGTGTTTCCAGGCTGTCGGCCTGGGCATCGAGCTGATCGCGGTGATCGCCGGAAACCTCGATCGGAATCAGGATGTGGCGGCCGTTGAAGGTGTCGCCACCCTTGGAGGTCAGCTGGATGATGTGATAGCCGAAGCCTGAAAGTACCGGTTCGGAAATGTCGTTCAGGGGGAGCAGGTCGGCGGCAGCCTGGAACGCCGGGTCGAACTGGCCTCGGGTCCACTCGCCCAGTTCACCCCCCTGGGCGGCCGAGACCTGGTCCGACGACTCCCTGCTGGCCACTTCGGCGAATGGTGCACCATTCACCAGCTCCTCGCGAACCGCCACAGCCCGGGCCAGGGCGGCCAAGGAATCCGAGGCGATCGGCAGCCGGGGAAGGGAGACAAAACTCATCCAGACGCGCCGGGGCTGTTCGAATTTTTGACGGTTTTCCCGGTACCACGCATCCACCTCGCCAGCCGAGACGGTGATCTCGGATTCGGGCACGGAAGTCGCAGGGTCCAGCCTGAGGAGCCCTATTCTGGCCGTTTCGTGCTCGTCGCGATACCGCTCCCACAGGGCGGGGTCGGAGACGCTGACATCGGCCACCAAGGAGCGGAAAAGCTTGGACCGCAGGATTTCGTCCCGGTACCGGTTTTCGAGCAGCGGGATATACTGCTGCCCAACCGCCGAGCCGAGCCAACGCTGATACTTTACAGCGTCGAACTGTCCGTCGGAGAGCATATCCGGGTTCTGCATCATCTCGGGCAGGGGAATGTTTCGAATGGCGTCGGCGATCTCGGCGCTGCTGGTCCGGATACCGCGCCGCTGGTATTCGCGCTCGAGCAGGGCGGCGGTGACGAACTGCTCCCAGACCTGGTCCCGGACCCGGGCCACCCCCTCAATGCCGAGGGAATTGCCGGTGGAGCGCTGTTCGTTCTCGATGGCGGCCTGGACCGCCTCCTGGAAGGCGCGGACTTCGACCGACTGGCCTTCGATTCGGCCGACCGCGGTCTGGGTCAGGAGCCCGCCACCACCGGAGAGCCCGGAAAGGTCAAAGACCAGCCATCCGACGAAGGCGACCGTCAGGATGACGATGATTGGCTTGGCGGTATTGCGAAAGGCTTGCATCATGGTGGTCAAGTCGGCTTGAGGTGCCGGAGTCAGGGGAAGCCCTAAGTTTAGGCTGGATCAGGAGAAAGCTCAAGGCGGCCGGTGGATCCGGCGGTTGGGGGCTTTCCCCCGCCAGGGGCAGCATGGTCGGCTGGCGGTAATCTTCAGGGATGAGGCTCGTGATGGCACACAGCAGTGAAATCGAGAAGCTGGAACGCCGGTGGATGGACAATCCGACCGGATTGACCTTCGCCCCGCTGGCCGAGGCGTATCGGCGTGCGGGGGATCACCCTCGGGCCCTTGAGGTGCTGGAGCTCGGGCTGGTGCAGCATCCGGCCTACGTTCCGGCGCTTATCGTGCAAGCGCGTTGCCACCTCGATGCTCGACTGAGTGGCGAGGCCGAAGCCTCGTTCCACGCCGTCCTCACCTCCGATCCGCACAACCTGATTGCCCTCAAAGGGCTTGCCGATATCTGTGAGATGACGGAGCGCCTCCCGTCCGCCCAGGGATTCCTGGACCGGCTGCTCGAGGCCGAGCCCACCCACGAGGAGGCCAGCCTTCAGCGCGAGCGGATCGCCAACCTTCTGGGCCGGCGCGATGCCATG
The DNA here is from genome assembly GCA_034439775.1 of Gemmatimonadota bacterium. Classification (GTDB taxonomy): domain Bacteria; phylum Gemmatimonadota; class Gemmatimonadetes; order Gemmatimonadales; family GWC2-71-9; genus JAWXBA01. Next base: position 5,214 of record JAWXBA010000001.1, read on the forward strand.
ATGATCCCCCCTGCTGGGACAGCTGATCCGGTGACCACGATGGCCCAAGCGGACCCATCTGGCATTCTGGAGGTCGAGCTCGACCCGGCACCAGCCGCAGAGCTCGAGAGCGTCGCCGAATCCCCGATCGAGCGTTCGGGAGAATTCAGCCTGACCGCGATGGAGAGTCCGTCCGCCGAGTCCGTGGAAGCTGCCGTGGATGTCTCGTCGGACGCCGAGATCACGATCGAGCGGATGGGGAATCCCTTGGAGGGTTTCGATGCCAGTACCTGGGACCTGCCGTTTGCCGAGGTCGAGGTCCCGACCCAGCCCTTCGATGAGAACCTGGTACTGGCGCCGATGCCAGAACCAGTAGCGGAGTACCAGGGGCAGGACGGGGACGCCATTCCGGAAATCATCGAGGTCGTGGTCGCAGCGTCCCTGGTGGCCAAGCCGGAAACGATGGCTGAGCACAATGCCGCGGAGCAATCGGTCGGCGCCTCAGAGGCCGATGGTGAGATGACCGTCAGCTCGATCGATGTGCCGCAGGCCGACCCTGAGGCACCTGTGGAATGGGCGCCAGTCGCCGGCGCCACCGCTGCCGAGGCGGAACCAGACGTTGAGCCGGTGGTGCCGCCGGAGGAATTCGGCGCGTTGGCCCAACTCGCTGCCGACGCGACCGATTCTGATCGGCCGGGAGAAGCATCCCTTGCCAGTGAGCCGGCGCCAGCCGAGGTCGAAGCCTCGATCGCGGTTGTGACGGAGGTGGCACCCGCCATCGACCTCCGGCTGGGCGGAGAGGAGTTCGTCGAGGTCGAGGCGGGGTGGATGTCCTCGACCGATTGGTCCGACCACCAGCCGGCGCCGGACCTGGAGCCGGTAGACGAAGCGCCGGTGAGTTCGCCGACGTTTGAGGTTGCGCCGCCGGCGCCAGTTGAAGCCCCGGTGGCCCAAGGGGAGACTGTGGCGGCTGGTGAGCCCGCGGAGGTTGTTGCCGAGGCCGCAGAGCATGCTGCGGGGTCTGGTCCTGGTGCCGAGGAGTCGATGACGGCGGTCGCGGTGGCCGACGAACCTGAGCTCGTGGAGGCCATTGAGGCGCCTGAGGCGGAGACTGAGGATGCCGTGACTGTGGTCGAGGGAGCCTTTGAGGAGTCCCCGGCCGAGGCCAGCGAGCCGGCCCCGGAGGTCGAACCTGAACTCCTGATCACCGAGACGATGGCGGCAGTGTTCCTCCGTCAGGGACACCGCCCCCTGGCATTGGCGGTGTATGCCCAGCTCCTGGAACGCGAACCCGGCAACCAGCGGTTGCTGGATGCCGTCGCTCGTTTGCGGGGAGAACTGCTGGATCAGCTTAACCCCGACGTCCCGAGCCAAAGCGCGGCGCGGGGCGAGCCTGAGGAGCCGATCGGGTCGTTCCTCGCCCGGGTGCTGGGTCCGGAGGCCAGGGACGACGAAGTACCACCGGCGCCCACCCCGGAACCCGAGCCACCGTTTGCGGGACCACTCGGCGGTCGCCCGACGCGACCGGCAGAGGATCCGTCGTTCAGCCTCAGTACCGTCTTTGGCGATGACCCGCGACGGCAGCCTGCCACCCGCAGCGGAGTGGCGGCGGGTTTGGACGATGCCGAGCCCTCGTTCGATGAGTTCTTCGGCGAGACGGCTGTCCCGGCCGGCGTGGGTGGGGACGAGGCGGAGCTGGAGCAGTTCAACGCCTGGTTGCGCAGTCTCCAGCGCTGAATGAGGGTCTCTGTCCTCAACGGGCCAAACCTCAACCTGCTGGGCCAACGTGAGCCCTCGGTGTACGGCACCACCACTTTCAGCGAGCTGGAGGCAATGGTTCGGGCCGAGGCCGATACGCTCGGGGTGGCCTTGAGCTGGTATCAGAGCAACCACGAGGGGATGCTGGTAGACTTGATCCAGGAACTCCCCAGGACTGCCGACGCGCTGATCCTGAATGCTGGCGCCCTGACCCACACCAGCCTGGCCATTCGTGATGCGTTGCTGGCAGTGCAGATGCCGTTTGTCGAGGTGCACTTGAGCAACCCACACGCCCGTGATCCCGTGCGCCACCGCTCCATGACCGCCGACCTGGCGGTCGGGGTCGTCATGGGGCTTGGTCCGGCGGGCTACCGGCTTGCCTTGCAGGGGTTGCACGAACGCTTCCGTGCAAGCTGACCGGCGACTCGAACGACTCGCCGCCCTCCGCAGTCGGCTGGCCCCGGCCGGTGTGGACGCCTTCCTGGTTACCCATCTCCCGAACATCCGGTACCTGACCGGCTTCTCCGGCACCGCGGGGATGCTCCTGGTTGAGCCGGCCCGAGCGATCTTCATCACCGATTTCCGCTACGAAATCCAGGCGTCGCTGGAGGTCCACCGGGATGTGGCGGTCGAGATCGAACGGGCCAACATCTGGGTCCGGCTCCGCCAGGTGCTCAAGCGCAGCGGCCCGCAGAGCCTGGGCTACGAGCAGGACCATCTGGTGGTCCGCGACGCGAGCCGGCTGGGCGAGGCCGCCCCGGGTCGCCTCGAACCGCGGAGCGAGCTGGTCGAGGACCTTCGGCTGATCAAGGCGCCCGAGGAGGTGGCGCTGATTCGGGAGGCCGCCGAGTTGGCCCAGGATGCCCTCGCCTCGATCGTGCCAGGGATCCATCCGGGCCAGAGCGAACGGGCGGTCGCCGCCAATCTTGAGGCGGCGCTCCGACATCGTGGCAGCGAGTGGCATCCCTTTCCCACCATCGTGGCGTCGGGCCCCCGGGCGGCGCTCCCCCATGCCCGGACCAGCGACAGAGTCCTCGAGGCAGGGGATTTCCTCCTGGTTGATTTTGGGGCCGAGGTCGGGGGCTACTGCGCCGATCTCTCCCGGACCTTCCTGATCGGGGCCCGCGCCACCGGGCGCCAGCGCGAGGTCTATGGTCTGGTCCAGGCGGCCCAGCTTCGGGCCCGGACCGCCATCCGCGCTGGACAGACCGGCCGGGAGGCCGATGCCCTGGCGCGCGACCTGATCGCCCAGGGGGGGCATGGGGCCGATTTCGGCCACTCCCTGGGCCACGGTCTGGGGCTCGAGGTCCACGAGGCGCCCCGGCTTTCTCCGACCTCCGACCTCCCGATTCCGGGGGGAGTGGTGGTCACGATCGAGCCGGGCATCTATCTTCCGGGTTGGGGAGGGGTCCGGCTGGAGGACGATGTCCACCTGGCCCCCGATGGTCCGATCCTCCTGTCGGATGGCCGGACCGAGCTGGTGGAACTCGTTTAGGAGCCCTGGTGGCAACAACCGCAGATATCAGAAATGGCCTGGTGGTGGAACTCGAAGGCCACCTGATGCAGGTCGTGTATTTTCAGCACGTCAAGCCGGGCAAGGGCGGGGCGTTCGTCCGCACCAAGCTGCGGAACGTGCGTACCGGGGCGGTCCTCGACCGGACGTTCACTTCCGGCGAGCGGCTGAGCGACGTGCGCCTGGAGCACCGGCCGATTCAGTTCAGCTACTCGGACGGCCACTTCTATCATTTCATGGACCTCCAGACCTTCGATGACATCATGCTGAACGACGACCTGCTCGGCCCCGATCAGCTCAAATACCTGAAGGAAGGGCTCGAATGCACCGGGCTGGTGCACCAGGAAAAGGTGATCCTGGTCGAGTTGCCGCATTTCGTGGAGTTGACAGTGGTCCGAACAGATCCGAGCATTCGGGGTGACACCGCCACCGGCGGCACCAAGCCCGCGACCCTGGAAACCGGGGCCGTGGTGCAGGTGCCGCTCTTCCTGGAGGAGGGGGACGTGATCCGCGTGGACCGCCGCGAAGACAAGTACCTGACCCGCGTATGACACCGGAAGAGACGAAGGACCTCGCCGCGCTGCTGGCCCAGATTCCCGGGGTCAAGGGCATCGACCTCAAGGATGTGCGCCGCCTGACGGAGCTGCTCCGGCAGGCGCCGGAAATCGGCTCGATCGAGTTGCGCGGCTACTTCGGCACCGGGGTGGTGATTACCCGGACCGGCAGCGGGGGGTACGCCATTCCCGCGCCAGGCCCGATGGCCCATGCCGCGCCGCCGGTGGCCGTCGCCGCCCCGGCCGCGGAGGAGGCGGCCCGGCCGGCCAGCCTGCTCAAAGAGATCAAGTCGCCGATGGTCGGGACCTTCTACTCCTCGCCGGAGCCGGGGGCGGGGCCGTACGTGAAGATCGGCACGCGGGTCTCCGGCGGGACCACGGTCTGCATCATCGAGGCGATGAAGATCATGAATGAGATCGAGGCCGAGGTGAGCGGGACGGTGCGCGAGATCTGTGTCGAGGATGCCCAGCCGGTGGAATTCGGCCAGGTCCTGTACCGGATCGATCCGAATGGCTGACCTTGATGCGCTCGACGGCTCCCCCGTCCTGGCCGCCTTCAACTTCAAGCAGTCCATTTCGCAGATGGTCCAGCGGAGCGGCTCCGACCTGCTGCTCAAGGTGGGGCGTCCGCCGACCGTCCGGGTCAACGGCGAGCTGACCGCGCTGCCGATGCAGCCGGTGCGTCCCGAGGACTTGAAACAGCTCGCTGAGCAGATCATGACGCCGCGCCAGGTCAAGGAGTTTGCCGAGCGCAAGGAGTCGGATTTTGCCATCGGTGTCCCCGGGGTCGGGCGCTTCCGGACCAACATCTATCAGCAGCGGGGCACCCTCGCCTTCGCGTTCCGGGCCATCCCCTACGAGGTCAAGTCGGTCCGCGAGCTGAACCTGCCGGAGATCCTCGAGACGATTGCCCTGAAGCCGCGCGGCCTGGTGCTGGTCACCGGCATCACCGGCTCGGGCAAGTCCACCGCGCTGGCGGCGATGATCAATCACATCAATCGCACCCGCCGGGTCAATATCATCACCATCGAGGACCCGATCGAGTTCCTCCACCGCGATGCGATGGCCAACATTTCGCAGCGCGAGGTGGGCAGCGACACGATCTCCTTCGGGAGCGCCCTCCGCCACGTCCTTCGGCAGGATCCGGACGTGATCCTGCTCGGCGAGATCCGCGACACCGAGACGCTCGACACCGCGCTCAAGGCCGCCGACACCGGGCACCTGGTCCTCTCCACGCTCCACACCACCGATGCCACCCAGTCGATCAGCCGGATGCTGTCGTTCTACCCGCCGCACCAGCAGGCCGAGATCCGGTCGCTGCTGGCTACTGCGCTCCAGGCCATCATCTGCCTCCGGCTGGTGCCCCGGGCGGACGGCCGGGGGCGCGTGCCGGCGGTCGAGGTGCTGGTGAACACCGCCGCGGTGTCCGACAACATCCGCTCCCTCGAGAAGGCACTCGACATCCCGGACCTGATTGCCGAGGGTGCCACGGCGTACGGGATGCAGAGCTTCGACCAGTCGCTCATGCACTGGTACAAGCAGGGGCTCATCTCCTACGAGAACGCGCTGTTCTACTCTACCAACCCGAGTGAGTTCGCCCTTCGCGCGGCCGGCATCAACACTGCCTCGGACCGCACCTTCGCCGATTCCCTGGGCGATCGGGACTCGGGCATGATGAACGACATGACGCCCTGACGATGTTCACCAAAGTGCTGGTGGCAAACCGCGGGGAGATTGCCCTGCGGGTCATTCGTGCCTGCCGGGAGCTGGGCATCCAGACCGTGGCGGTCTACAGCGAAGCCGACCGGGAGTCGCTGCACGTTCGCTTCGCGGATGACGATGTCTGCATCGGCCCGGCCCCGGGCCGGCTCTCCTATCTGAAGATCCCCAACCTGATTGCGGCCGCGGAAATCACCGGCGCGGATGCCATCCACCCGGGCTACGGGTTTCTGGCCGAGAATGCCGAGTTCGCCGACACCTGCCGAGCCTCCAACATCACCTTCATTGGCCCGACCGGGGATCAGATTCGTGCCATGGGCGACAAGGCTTCCGCCAAGCGGCTCGCCAAGGCGGCGGGCGTGCCCACCGTGCCGGGCTCGGAGGGGATCATCGAGGATCCGGAGGAGGCGTTGGCGCTGGCCGAAGTGATCGGGTTTCCGGTCATCATCAAGGCCACGGCGGGCGGGGGCGGCAAGGGGATGCGGATTGCCCACGACCGCGACAACTTCCTGCAGCTCTTCTCGCTGGCCCAGAATGAGGCCCTCTCCTCGTTCAACAACGGCGATGTCTACGTCGAGAAGTACCTCGAACATCCCCGCCATGTCGAGATCCAGATTCTGGGCGATCAGCACGGCCGGGTGGCCCACCTCGGCGAGCGTGACTGCTCGGTCCAGCGTCGCCACCAGAAGCTGATCGAGGAGAGTCCCAGCCCGGCGCTCACCGAGGACCTGCGGGTCCGGATGGGGCAGGCCGCCGTCTCCCTGGCTGCCTCGATCAACTATGTCGGGGCGGGGACGCTGGAGTTCCTGCTCGACACCGACGGCAGCTTCTATTTCATGGAAATGAACACCCGGATCCAGGTGGAGCACCCGGTGACGGAGATGGTGACCGGGGTGGATATCGTCAAGGAGCAGATCCGGGTCGCGGCAGGTGAGCCGCTCTCGCTGCCGCTGGAGATGAACGGACTGCGGGGCCATGCCATCGAGTGCCGCGTCAACGCCGAGGATCCCTACCGGAATTTCCAGCCCAATCCAGGGCTGATCACCGCCTACCATCCTCCCGGGGGGCCGGGCGTGCGGGTGGACACCCACGTGTATGCGGGATACACCGTCCCGCCGCACTACGACTCCCTGCTGGCCAAGGTCATCGTGCACGGCCGGGACCGCGCCGAGGCGCTGGCCCGGATGGGGCAGGCCCTGGACAGCTTCATCCTCGAGGGGATCACCACCACGATTCCGTTCCTGGCCAGGGTCATCCGGCACCCGGATTTCATGGCGGGCCACGTTGACACCCGATTCCTCGAACGCGAATCCCAGCTGCTCCGTCCGCCGGTAGAATGAGGATTGATGTTGCCTTCGGGCCAACCGGGCTGACCAGCAGCGAACTCGCCGGTCGGCCGGTGTTCGTGATTGATGTCCTCCGGGCCACCACCACGATCTGCGCCGCGCTCCACGCCGGCGCCCGGGCCGTTGTGCCGGTCAGCTCGACCGAGGAGGCACTCCGGATGGCCCAGACCCTGGGGAGCCAGGACGCCATGCTGGCTGGGGAGCGGAATTGCGAGCCAATCCCAGGATTTGCCCTGGGCAACAGCCCGGTCGAAATGACCTCCGAGGTGGTCCAGGGGCGCACCATTGTGATGACCACCACCAACGGCACCCGCGCCCTGCTGGCCGCCGCCTCGGGCAGCGTGGTCTACGCGGCCGCCGGGGTGAACCTCGACGTGGCGGCCGCACGGGCCCGGGAACTCCTGGCCGACCGCGCCGACCTCCTGGTGCTCTGTGCGGCCCGCGAACAGGCCTTTGCCATGGACGATGCCTTCGCCGCCGGGCAGTTGATCCTGGCGGCCCTGGAAGGACGCCGGATCCGAAAAGGCCTCAATGATGCCGCGCTCGTCTCGGTGGACCTGGCACGCCGCTACGGTCCCCGCTTCGACCGGGCCTTGAAGGTCTCCGCGGCGGGCCGTCACTTGCGGGCCATCGGCCGGGGTGATGACGTCGCCCGCGCGGCCGAGCTCAATCGCCACCCGGTGCTTCCCGTCATGCGTGACCGCCGGATCGTGGATGCGCTGGCGGTGCCTGCGCTCCGCCCGCCGGTGTCGCCGGCTGCAGCCGACTCCTCCTCCCCCGGCCATGCATCCTGACAACCGGCGGCGGCTCGGCGCCATCAGTGCACTCGTACTGGGGCTCTTCCTGGGACTGACGCTGGTCCCCGCGGTGCCGACCGGTGTGCTCGGCGGCTGGCTGGGAAGCGGGATCCGCAACCTGCTGGGCATCGGCTCACTCGGGTTTCCCTTGCTCGGGATCGCCCTGGCGCTGGCCGGTTTTGACCGGCTGCCCCGCCTCGACATGAAGCGGGCGGCGATCCTGGTGGGTGGCATCAGCCTGTTGGCCCCCTTCCTGATCGGGATCCTGGCGGGAACCACCGCCGAATCGTTTGCCCAGGGTGACCGCTCGGCCGCCCTGGTGGGTGTCGTCCCGGCGATGGCCGCCGCGGGCGTGGTGGGGGCGATTGGGAAGACTGGTGGCGTCCTGCTGGCATTCCTGGCGCTGTCGGCATTGACGATTCTCACCGTGGCCTGGCACCCGCTGCAACGCCTGGAGCGGGGTGCGGAGGAGCCGGAGGAGGTCGCGGAGCCGAAGTCGCGGTCCCGGAGGAAAGTGGCGGTCGTCGAGGACCATCGCGATGACGACGAAACCAACGCGGTCATTCCGCCGCCGGCACCCGAGCCGCGCCGGAAAAAGGCCGCGACGGAGGGGAGGGATCTGGCCCCGCCGCGATCGTCCAGCCCCGAAGAAGAGGCGCAGCTGCCTCCGCTTGAGCTGCTGACCGCCCCTCCCGCCCAGGATACTGCCGCCGATACCGCGGAACTCGATCGCCTCGGACTGTCGCTGCTCGAAACATTGCGGACCTTCAAGGTGGACGGCACCATTGCCGGCAGGACCAGCGGGCCGGTGGTGACCCAGTTCGAGGTTGTCCCCGCACCAGGCGTCAAGGTCGGGCGGATCATGGCCCTCTCGGACGACCTGGCGGTGACGATGCGCGCCGCCAGCGTCCGGGTGGCACCGATTCCCGGCAAGGGCGCGGTCGGGGTCGAGATCCCAAACCCGACCGCACGGATGGTCAAGCTGCGGGAGCTCTTGGATGCGCCGGAGTGGGAGCGGAGCCGTGCCGTGCTGCCCGTGGCCCTGGGGCGGGATCTTGAGGGGAAGGCGGTCGTGGCCGATTTGTCCAAGATGCCGCACCTGCTGATCGCCGGCGCCACCGGCGCCGGCAAGTCGGTGGCGATCAACACCATCATTACCGGTCTGGTGTACCGCTACACCCCCCATGACCTCCGCTTCCTGATGATCGACCCGAAGATGGTCGAACTGAGCATGTACAACGCGCTGCCGCACCTGCGGCACAAGGTCGTTACCAACAATCACGACGCGGCCCGGGCACTCAAGTGGGCGGTCTGGGAAATGAACCGCCGCTACGAGCTGCTCCATGCCAACAATGCCCGCAACCTGGCCGATTTCAACAAGAAGGTGGCCGAGGCCAAGCAGCCCCTCCGCAATCCGGAGCGGCCCAAGTTGACCCTGGCCCAGGTGGCCCAGGAGGCGCCCGACACGCCCCCCCCCGCGCCAGTCTCGGATGAGTACACCGAGGGACATCTGCCGTTCATTGTCGTCATTGTCGATGAGTTGGCCGACCTGATGATGACCGTGCAGGCCGAGGTCGAGACCCCCCTGGCGATGCTGGCGCAGAAGGCGCGGGCCATCGGGATCCACCTGATTCTGGCCACCCAGCGCCCCTCGGTGAACGTCATTACCGGACTGATCAAGGCCAACTTCCCCAGCCGGATTGCCTTCCGGGTGGCCTCCAAGGTCGACAGCCGCACCATCCTGGACCAGAATGGTGCCGAGGCACTGCTCGGCAACGGCGACATGCTCTTCCTTCCCCCCGGGAAGAGCGAGCCGATGCGGCTCCAGGGTGCCTTCATCAGCACTGAGGAGACTGAAGGGGTGATGGACTGGTATGAGACGCGCCGGGCGGAGCGGGTTGCCGCCGCAGCGGCGTCCGACGCTGCCGAGCAGGACATCCTGGAGGTGATGCTGGCCCAGGA
>JAWXBA010000002.1:0-9656 GCA_034439775.1 Gemmatimonadota bacterium
CCAGCCGCGCCAGCACCCCCCCGAACAGCACGATCCCTTCCCACAGGTTCTGGAGCCTGAGGTTCTCGTTCTCGGCGTGCTGATTGTTGTCGTGGTTCACCATCGGCAGCACGATGACCGGGACACCGAGGATCTCGGTGAAGTGGTGCATTGGCAGGCTGCCGCCGTGGGTCGGGACTTCGATGATCTGGCGCCCGATGGCGGCCGAGGCGCTGCGGGAGACCGCCTGGCTGAAGGGGTGGTCCACCGCCATGCGGGTGGCGGCATAGCCGTCTCCCCAGGAGAGCTGTACCAGCTTGGGCGATGCGGCACGGGTGGCTTCGCTTGGCTCTTGGTGGATTACGGTCCAGCCGTGGGCGCGAAGGTGGCGCTCTACCAGCTCCTGCACGCGCTCCGGGCGCTGACCCGCCACCAGCCGGAAATCGACTGCGGCCCGGGCGCTGGTGTGGATGGTGTTGGTGGCCAGGGCGCCGACGCCACCGACTTGCAATCCACTGATATTCATGGCGGGGACGAGGAGCTGGTCGGGTAACATCGTCCCGGCCTTTTCGGGCCCGGCCAGGTTCAGCTCCTTGAGCAACTGGGCTTCCACCGCCGGCATCCTGGCGTTGGCCTGCCGCTCGGCTGGCCCCACCGGGGTCAGGTCGTCGTGGAAATTCGCGATGGTGATGGTGCCATCTTCGGCGCGCATCGAAGCGAGCATCTGGATCAGCATCGCCGCCGGGTTGGGCGCCCAGTTGCCATAGTGTCCGCTGTGGAGCGGGCGCGCCGGGCCGTAGACTGTGGCGCCCATGCTCATCACCCCGCGCACCCCGAACACGACCTGCAACGCACGGCTCTGGTGCACCGGTCCGTCCAGGAAAAGCCAGCCGTCAGCGGTCAATCGATCCTTGTACCGGGTCAGGATTTCGGCCATGTGGTCGGAGCCGCCCTCCTCCTCGCCGTCCAGGAACACCTTGAGGTTGACCGATGGCTGCCGCCCAGCGGCCCCAAGGGCATCCAGGGCGGCCAGTACCGCGATGATCGGTGACTTGTCGTCGCTGGCAGACCGGGCATAGATCCGGGCCTCGGCGGGGTAGGTCGGTCCCGTGCCCGCCAACGGGATCCGCTGGCCGCCATTGGCTTGCGAGGCGTCGAAGAGCGTCGGGTCGAAGGGCGCCGTGCTCCACCGGCTGGGGTCGGTGGGCTGGCCGTCATAATGGGCATAGAGCACCAGGGTACGGTCGGCCCCCGGAACCCGCAGCTCGCCGAAGACGGTTGGCGGGGCGCCGGGCACCTCGAGGAGATCGGTCGAAAACCCCCGCTGCGCCAGCATCCGAACCAGGAGGGCGGCGTTGCGCCGGATGTTGACCGAATCCAGGGAGTGGTTCGGGATCTTGAGCAGTTCCGCCAGCTCCGCCACGACTGGTCGCTGGTTGGCGGCCACCCAGGCGGTCAGGTCGCGCCGCACCGCGGCGGGGTCGGCGGCCTGGCCGACAGCCGACACGGTACCCACGACGGTCAGGAAAACAGCCAGGCCCAGGATCCGGGAGCGAACGGTCATCGGGGTCCTCGTATGGTTTCGGAAGGGCTCACGCGGAGCCGCGGAGGCGAACAGCGAGACGCGGAGGTTGTGATTCCTCGGGTTCCGGAGGAATGTAGTTGTTCACGACCCTCCTGACCCCCTCCTTGAGGGTTGCTCCTCCGAAGTTGATCAAGAGACCGACCGGCAGTTGGAGGAGGCGCAGATAGGTCAGGACCTGTTTGGTGTGAACTGGGAGAATCTGCTCAACCGACTTCAGCTCGACCACGATGCGCCCCTCCACCAGCAGGTCCACTCGCAATCCCTCTCGGAAGTGAATCCCGTCGAAAGTGAACGGGAGGATTCGTTGTCGTTCCACCTTGATTCCTCGGCTGGACAGCGCGGCCGCCAACAGGGCCTCGTAGACTGACTCCAACAGACCCGGCCCCACCCTGCGATGAATCGCAAGGGCCGCATCAATAATCTCGGCAGTGGTCTCGTCATCCTCCAAGCTGTTCCTCCGCGTCTCATGTAGTTCTCCGGGCCTCCGCGTGACGCCTTAAGCTCAGGACACGATAGGAGCCCGGCCGAGTGTGGCCGGTACCAGAATCATGCGATGAGGCGCCAGGAAACGCGGTCGGTCGCGCAGTCGCGCCGCCGGCCGGATTGGGCCAGATTCCGGGCATGACCAACCTCCCTCAACTCCCTGATCTGCCCGAAACCAGTCTCGACCCCCACGACTGGAGCGCCATGCGCGCCGCAGGGCATGCCGCGCTCGATGAGATGCTCGACTGGCTGATGACGCTCCGCGACCGGCCGGCGTGGCAGCCGATGCCGGAGGAGGCCTTCGCCGAGTTCCGCCAGCCAATTCCGCGGGGGGCGGAGGGGCTGGACAGCGCCCTGGTCGATTTTCGGCGGGCCGTCCTGCCGTATCCGATCGGCAATGTGCATCCACGATTCTGGGGTTGGGTCCAGGGCACCGGGACGGCGGGGGGCCTGGTGGCCGAGATTTTGACTGCCGGGATGAATGTCAACGCCTGGGGAGGCCAGCACGCGGCGCCGTACCTCGAGGCCCAGGTCCTGGATTGGTGCAAGGAAATGCTCGGGTTTCCTGAGGCTGCGAGCGGTGTGCTGGTGAGTGGGGGGTCGATCGCCAACCTCGTTGGGCTGCAGGTGGCCCGGGATGCGATGGGTGGCAGGGATGTCGGCGCCCGGGGCCTGCATGAACTCGGTCAGCAGCTGGTCATCTACGCCTCGACCGAGACGCACAACAGCGTGGACCGCGCCGCCCGGACCTTGGGGCTGGGCGGGACGGGGCTTCGGCACGTGCCGGTCGATACGGAGTTCCAAATGGACCTGCGCGCGCTCGCCGAGGCGGTGGCCGCCGATCGGGCCGTCGGTCGCCGGCCCATTTGCGTGGTGGGGAACGCAGGGACGGTCAACACCGGTGCCACCGATGACCTGGACGCACTCGCCGATTTCTGTGCCCGTGAAGAGCTCTGGTTCCACGTCGACGGCGCCTTCGGGGCGCTGGCCGCGCTCTCGCCTGCCCTGGCACCGCTGGTTCGCGGCATGGGTCGGGCCGATTCGATCGCCTTTGACCTCCACAAGTGGCTCTACATGCCCTATAACGTTGGCTGCACCCTGGTGCGCGACCCCGCCCTGCATCGCCAGGCATTTACCCCGGGGGCGGCCAGCTACCTGACGGCCCTCGACCGCGGCGCCGCCGCGGGTCCCCACAATTACAGCCACCTGGGGCCGGAGTTGTCGCGCGAGTTTCGGGCGCTGACGGTCTGGATGTCGCTCAAGGAGCATGGGGTGGACCGCTACGCTCGGCAGATCGAGCAGAACGTGGCGCAAGCGCGGGCGCTCGGCGCCATGGTCGAGGCCGAGCCAGAGCTCGAGCTGCTGGCGCTGGTGGCCCTCAACGTGGTCTGCTTTCGCTACCGGGTGCCGCAGGCGGGTATCGAGCGTGCCAACGCCATCAATCGGGAGATATTGATGCGGGTGCAGGAGCGGGGGGTGGCGGTACCCTCATCCACCGTGCTCCGGGGGGTGTTTGCCATTCGGGTGGCCAACACCAACCACCGGAGCCGGCGGGAGGACTTTGCGGCGCTGGTGGCCGCGGTACTGGAAGAAGGCCGGCGGCTTACGGCGCCGGCTTGACCCGCTTGCCGGCGATCATCAGGATGGTGCCCCCGAAGTCGAGCTGGCCAGCGAAATCATCGCCGGTAAAGGTAAGCCGCAGGGGAATGCCGCTGCCGTCCGGCCCGGTGATGTTGAACATCAACACCTGACCCTCGACCCGGACCCCGGTGAGCGGGGCTTCCGGAGCGGCCTCACTCGTGATCGTCCCCTCCCAGGCATCCTTCTGCCCCTTGATCATGAACTGGCCGCCCATGGCGTTGCCGTCGGGCAGCATCACCTGGAAGCCGAAGTTGCCGACCGGGTCGAGCGGCTTGGGGGCGGGGGCCTGGGCGGAAAGCACCGGAGCACCGAGCAGGGCAGCGGCGGCGAATAACAGGGTCTTCATTGGTCCATCTCCTCGAGGGTCGTACGGGAATCTGGTGGGCCCCTTGGCCTGCCGATGGGATCAATCTGCACCCGGGGGCGGTCGGGGTCCAGTACGCGGCTGGTGGGGTGCCGGTTTCAGGCGTACTTTCCGACCCATGGCTTCGACTTCGGATAAGTCCCGCGGTATTGCCCTCATGCTCGCAGTCGTGCTGGGCATGTTCGGGGCGCACCGGTTCTATGTCGGGAAAACCGGCACCGGCATCCTGCAGATCTGCACTCTAGGCGGACTCGGGATCTGGTACCTGGTGGATGTGGTGACCATTGCCAGTGGCGGCTTCCGGGACAAGCAGGGCCGCCGCGTGGTTCGGTGGGACCCCGATGACGTCAACGACCTCGGCGACGTGCCCCAGGAAGTGATCGAGGAACTGGTCAACCTGCGCCAGGAAATGAACGAGCTCGCCGAACGGCTCGATTTTGCCGAGCGGTTGCTGGCAGATCCCAATCGCGAGGGTCATCCGCGGTAGTGGCCCGGCGGGGCCGTCTCGACCCTTAAGTCCCTCCGCCATCTCTCCACCCGGCCATCGATGGCCATTCTCCTCGAGCGCCTCCGACTGGCGCTTCATCCTCAGGTTACCGTCCTCCGGGAACTCGGCGGGGGCGGGATGGCTGTTGTCTTCCTGGGGCACGACGTGGCGCTCGACCGGCCAGTCGCCATCAAGGTATTGCGTCCCGAGCAGGCCACTGCGGTCGGGGTGGAGCGGTTCCTCCGCGAGGCAAGAATTCTGGCCCGCCTGCGGCATCCCAACATCGTGCCGGTCTTCCAGGGCGGCGAAGCCGATGGCCTCTTGTATCATATCCTCGAATTCCAGGAGGGCGAGACACTCGCCGACCGACTCCGTCGAGGCGCGCTGGATCGCACGGAATTCTGGCGGCTGGCCGACGGCCTCCTTGGGGCACTCGATGCCGCCCACGCCGCCGGGGTCATCCATCGCGATGTCAAACCCGCCAACATCTTCCTGAACCCGGACAAGGTGGTGGTCGCCGACTTCGGCATCGCGGCGACCATCACCGCCAGCGAGCCGCTGACGGCGGCGGGCTCAGCCCCAGGTACCCTGGCCTACATGGCCCCCGAGCAGCACGGCGGTGGCCGCCCTACACCCAGATCTGACCTCTATTCGGCTGGGTTGGTCTTGAGGGAAGCCTTGAGGGTGCGCATCCCCGGTGGAGCGGAGCCCGCTACGGGAGACGTCTGGGATGGGGTGCCGCGCGCGCTCGTGGCGCCCCTCAAGCGCGCCCTGGCGGAGTCGCCGGCAGACCGCTGGGAATCGGCGGCCCGGATGCGGGACCGCCTGCGGAGGCGACATCGCCTGCTTCCCGCAGTCCTGGCAGTTGGGGCAGTAGTAGCACTCCTGGTGGCAGTTTGGCCCCCTCACCCGCCTCCTGTCCCCTCCGGTCGGTTCGTGCTGGGACTGGAAAGGTTCTCGGAAGTGGGCAGCACTCCCGGCGTGAGCTGGGCCGACTCCGTGCGCGATGCACTCGTCGAACGGCTCGAGGGGTTCCCGGATTTCGTCGTGGACACCGCAGCGGGTGGTGTCGTGACCCTTCAACTGTCCGGTCGGGTCGAGCAACGCGGCGATTCCCTGCGGGTCGAATTGACCGCGACAACTCCCGATGGCCGCTCGCAGCCGGTGATGGGCCCCACGGTCGCGGTCGCCGGATGGCGCGCACTCGTGGATTCGCTCACGCTCGAGGTCATGCTCGCCATCTGGGTCGACCTCGGGGACGAGACCGTGCTACCGAAACGAGCGCTGCCGGTGACACCAGTGGGCATGGAGCGCTGGCTGCATGCGGAGATGGCCTATCGGGATGCCGAGTGGGACGAGGCGCGGCGTGGCTACGAGGTGGCGGAGGAGGTGGATCCGACCTGCATGCTCTGTGCGTATCGAATCCGGGACCTGGACCGGTGGCTGGGTCAGTCCGCAGACACTGCGAATCTAAACCGCTTGATGACCCATTTGGACCGGTTCCCTGCGGAGTATCGGCAGGTCGTGGTTGCCACCACGCTGCCCGTGCCTGCCCGTATCGATTCGCTCCGGGTGGTGACACACCGCCACCGGAATTTCTTTGACGCCCAGTACCTGCTCGGAGACGAACTGCTGCACCGCGGTCCCCTGGTCGGGGTCTCGCGCCAGGAGGCGCTCACGGCACTCCAACAGGCCCAGCGGCTGCGTCCCGACTTTGCCGGCGTGGCCGAGCACCTTGCCTGGGCTCTGATCGCCGAAGGGCACCGCGATTCCGCGCGTGCGGTGCTGGACGAGCTTGCCCGCTCGCACCCTCCCCACGACGCATTCACTGCCGGCCTGCGGGCGTTCCACGAACTGGCCTGGGCCTGGAGATTCCTGCCATACGACTTGGCCCAGGCCGTCTCGCGGGAGGTGCTCGCCGATCCGCGAGTGGCTGGGTCACCCGACCTCGCCGCCGGTGCCCGTGCCATGCCGGCGCTGGGGGTGTTCGGGGGCGCCGTCGGATTCGGGCGCCTGCTGACTGAAAGTGGGGCAGCGCTGGGCCGCAGCGGATCATTGGCGATGATCTTTGGTGCCGTCGCGCAGGGAGAGCTGTCGCTTGCCCGGGCAGTAGCCGACTCGCTGCGGAATGCGACCGATGACGTGGAGTGGCGGTTGGCGCCCCTCCAGCTCGCGACCGTGCTCCTGCTCGTGGGGGATACCCTGATGCCTCCACCTGAGGTGACCCGACAGCTGGGGCAACTGTTGGCGCGCCGGGGGCTGTCTGCCGCCCACCAGGTCCGGGTGGCATGGACCATGTCACTGCTCAATCCACCCACGGCCCCACCACGGATCCTGAATCCGCTGGATGTCCTCCAGGCTGCCCGACTCGCTGCCAGTCAGGGGGACCTGGGGCTCGCGCTGCGCCTGACGGACTCGCTGACCAACGTCGACTATCGCGCGGTGGATGCGGCGGCTGGGGCAGCGGCTCGGATACTTCGGGCGCAGTGGCTCGGGGCACTGGACCGGCATGCGGAAGCGGCCGCGGAGCTGCTGTGGTCTGAGCACTCGGACTTCTCGTCGATCCCCACCGACGTGGTGCAGGCCGCCGAGTTTGATTGGGCCGTTGGCACGGCGGCCATGTGGCAGCGGGCCACCCACCTGGATGCAGAGGGGAGTCGCACCGGGGAGCTGTGCCGAGTCTACACCGAACTTCTCCGTCGCTGGCAATCCGCAGACCCGTCGATTGCTGCACGCCGCGATGCGGTCCGATCTCGTGTCACCACACTCAGCTGCCGAGTGGCCCCATGATCCAGATCACGCTGCTCGGCCCGCCTATCCTGACAATCGAGGCCAGACCGGCGCCACCGGAGCTGCTCTGGCGCAAGCACCTGGGATTGCTGGCGTACCTCACCTGTGCCCCAGCCCGGGGCGCCACTCGGGCCCACCTGCTCGACCTCCTTTGGGGAGACAAGCCCGAGGCGGCCGCTCGCCACTCGCTCAACGAGGCGCTCCGCGTCATACGTCGTGGCGTGGGCGACGAAGCGGTCGATACCTCGGGCGACCGGATTCGGCTCGTGGCCGAGGTCGATTCGGATCTCGCCCGGATCGAGGCACTTCAGGGAGCGGGAGACACCGCCGCCGCGGCACGGTGCATTCGGGGGGAGTTCCTGGAGGGATTTGAGATTGCCGGCGCCGCGCCGTTCGAGGATTGGCTGATTGCGATGCGCATGGAATGGCGGCGCCGAGGCTCTGACCTGCTGGCCGGTGAGGCCGAACAGTGTCTCGATCGTGGCGACATTGCCACGGCGGTCGAATTGGCCGAGCGCGCTGCGAGCCTCGACACGGAGGGAGTCCGCTCCGCGGTCGCGGCGATGAAGGCGCTGGCCTTGCATGGTGATCGGGCAGGGGCCCTCGCCCATCATGATCGATTGCGTGCCTCCCTGACGGAGCTGGGGGCGGCGGTTCCCGCGCCGGTGTCGGAGTTGGCCACCCGGATTCGGACAGGACGAGCTGGACCCGGTGCGAGCCCGCCAGAAGTCATCCGCAACCGGCGGCCCCCGCTCCTTGGCCGGGAGCGGGCGCTGGCCGACCTGCTGGCCAGTTGTCGCCTGTCCCAGGCTGGGGAGGCCCAACTTGGTGTCATCCTGGGAGCCGCCGGGACTGGCAAGAGTCGGCTCCTGGAAGAGGTCCTGACCCGGGCGCGCCTGGAGGGTGCTACCCCGATCGTCCTCCGCGCCGTTCCGGCCGACGCGGGAGATCCGGGTGGCGGACTACGGGCACTCTGTTCGGGGCCGCTCCTCGAGGCTCCTGGCGTTGCTGCCGCTCCTGCGGGGGCGTTGGCCACGCTGGCCACGGTGCACCCGGATTGGGCCGAGCGGTTTCCGGGCGCCCTGGGGGCGGAACCCCACTCCCTGAGGCAGGCGGTGGTAGACCTCTTGCGGGCCTCCGCAGAAGAGTCCCCCGTGGTCCTGGCCGTCGACGATGCCCAGTGGCTGGATGCGGACTCGCTCCGCGCAGTGATCGGGCTCCTGCGGGACCTCTCCGGGGACCGGGTCACCGTACTCCTCACAGCAGCGCTTTTGCCGCCGCGGCCGGAACTGGATGATGCGCTGGCCCGGCTCGGCCGGGATCTGCCCGGCACGCTGGTTCGCCTGACCCCCCTGCCACTGGAAGCCCTGGAACAGCTGGTCTGCTGGAACCTCCCCTCGTATTCGGTGGCGGAGGGAAACCGGCTGGCAAGACGGATCGCCAGCGATTCCGGCGGGCTGCCGTTCCTGGCAGTGGAGCTCCTCCACGCCGTGGCGGGGGGGCTGGACCTGGTGGGCTCGCCGGCCGTCTGGCCGGCGCCCCTCCACACCCTCGACCAGACCCGACCGGGGGAGCTTCCGGATGCGATCGTTGCCGCCATCCGGATCGATTTTCGACGGCTGAGTGCTTCGGCCCAGCAGGTGCTGGCCGCGGCGGCTGTCCTTGGCGAGCGAGTGCCCGCCAGGCATATCGGTCAGGCGTTGGGTCTGGAACCGGAACTGCTCCATGCCGCATTGGATGAGCTCGAATGGAGCCGGTGGCTTCAGGCCGAGCCCCGCGGCTACTCTCACGTGGCGCGGATCGCGCAGGAGGTTATTGCCAAGGACCTTGTCACCCCAGGTCAGCGACGACGCATCCTGGAGCAGGCGGGGGCGGCTTGATTCAGCCTTGACTGCCTGAACCGATTCTCCCCTCCGGTGGCTGGCGCACCCGCCAACCCGCAACTCACCACCACCGGAGGTGTCCCATGTACCGTGTCACTGTCCCTTCAACGCAATGGTTGTTGTGCGTTGGCGCGTGCCTTGCGGCCTGCTCAAACTCCACCGATCGGGTGACGGGCCCCGAGGTGCAATTCGCGGCCGCCGCGACCAAGGGTCCCGTGCCGGGCCCCCTGGCACAGTTTGCTGTTGGCGGCTCGACGGTGGAGCTGTTCCCCTATCTGGCGGACGATCTTTCCTCGAATGGCCGGGATCCGGTCAACCTGGTGTTCGCCGGTGCGGCGGACCCGCGCGCCATTCGCGCGGCCCTCATGGGTCTTGACGGCAATCGTGGCGGGACGCCGCTCTCGCCGTTCGATTGCACCTGGAAGGATGCGGTCGGCGGACTGC
>JAWXBA010000003.1:0-3675 GCA_034439775.1 Gemmatimonadota bacterium
CGGCGTCTCGTTCAACGATCTCGTTCGGCGCCATCTTCCACCGACCCCCCTGCCCGCCGGCGTAGCGGTACAGCATCGTGTGGAGTTGGAGGATGACGTTGATCGTGAGGGGCATTTCCTCGGCTGAGTGGTGGATCAGCTCCAGGGCATCGCGATAACCGGCGATTTCCTGCTCGGATCGATCCCGGGGGGTGCTGTTCTTGAGGACCAGGGCTTCGATCCGGTCGGTGGGCGCGGTCACCCCCTCAATCCGGTTTGAGGACTCCGTGGACTCCACCACGGCTGCATCTCGCAGGGCCCCCAGGATCTCCGGCGTCTGGCGCTGGAAGAGCTCCTGGCGGCCCCGGAACGCCCCGAGGGCGGTCAAGGTGGCCGCGTCCGCGGGGTTCAGCCGGATGGCATCGAGGAAGGTGGGATCAAGGGAGTTCATTGGGTCCCGTAAATGGGGTACCCGAGAATAGTAATAGGGTAATGAATTGTCAATACTACCCTATTTATGAAGCGTACTACCCCATTTGAGCAGAGGGTCTTGGTGCCGCAGAGGAATGAAGTCCGAGCTGCTTGCGAAAGCGCCTCGGTACCGGTCGGGCGGGTGCTCCTCGTATTCACCGACTAAAAACGAGAAACCTGGAACGGTACGGACTCTCTCGTTCCAGAACGATTGAAGGGAGACCCTACGCCACGCACCGTTCCGACAACGCCAGGATCTCGTCAATCTGCCCCTCGGAGAACACCCCCCGGATCCCATTCGGGTGGAGTTGGGTGAATGGAGGCTCGACCAGATGACGGCGCTCCACCTGTCCGGTCTGGAGGATAAACGTCCGCAGGGTCTGAAGGAGGCGGAGCTGTAGCGCCGAGTAGTCGTTATGCTCGGTGATGAAGAGGTCGAACTCGGTGGCAACCCGTCCGGAAAGGGTTTCGAGCGGTTCCAGCTCAAGGATATGGCGAATGAAGGCCAGGAACCGAGCATGCCGGTTGTCGTAGATTCGGCGGAGGTTTTCCTCGGTGACCCATGGCTCATGCTCTCGCAGGAGCTCCGCCAGGGCCTCAAGTTCCACCTCGGTCACCGGCTCGCCCCGCTGAAGCTGCTGAAGCACCGGATTCTCGGCAACCAATTCCCGGACCCGCGCCTCGATCCGCTCGCGGTAGACGGCGGTCTGCACCTGCTCCCGTCGCGGCCCGACCTCGATGAACTCCTTGAGGAGCAGGTCATCGCGCAGGTTGAGCTTGACGATTGGATGCGACTCCTGGCTGCGGTAGCGCATCAGGGGCCCGAGCCGGCGTATAGCGTCGGTGAGCCGAAGGTGGAATTCAGGAGTGAGGGTTGAACTCCACCAGGCAGCGCTACCAAACTCTCGAATCAGCCCTTCCTCCCTCGCGACCTGATTCAAGGTGAGCGGCAGCTCAGTTGCTTGAGCAACCAGCTCCTCCCTCAGCCCCTCGGCATCGGCGGCCCGTCCCCCGACCAGGGCCGAGGCGTGCTGCACGGCAAGGGTCTCGAATCGGAGAGCCTTGAAGTCGAGGCCGGACTGTGCCCGGAGCACCGGGGCGATTTGCCCCGCGAGGAAACGGAACTTGGCGTCGTCCAACTGAGCCCAGAATGCAGCTCCTGCGACTCGCGCCAGGTCGGCCGCTGCCTCGCTGACCACCACATTGTTCGCCGGGAGTGCGGCCAGGTCGGCTCGCAAGTCGGTGACGACCGCGGCCGCCGCCTCTGGATTCGGTGCAGCAAGGATCCCCTGAAGCAGCTCCAACCGAGCCCGGAAGAGGCGGACCGGTACGGGAATCTGGGCCCCGGGCTCCCGCCCCTCCGGCTCCATCTGGAAGTACTCGAAGTTTCCCCAACAATCGATGATCAGGAAACGGTCCTTCTCGGTACACCAGGGCCGCTTGATTGCCGGCAGCACGCGGGTGCCACGCCCGATCATCTGCCAGAACTTGACGTACGAGTACACCGGCTTGGCGAAGACAAGGTTGACGACCTCGGGGATGTCCACTCCGGTGTCGAGCATGTCGACGGAGATGGCCACGCGCGGCATGTCCTGAGTCTTGAACTGGTCCAGCAGGCCACCCTTGCCATGGACGTAACGGTCGTCGGAGACCAGCACCCGCGCCAGCTTGCCCCGATGCTCGGGATAGAGCTGGTCGAAGTGCTCCTGGAGCCGGTAGGCATGTTGCTTGGAAATGGCGAAGATGATGGACTTGCCCGGTAGCACGCCGGAGGAGTCCTTGATGGATTCCTCCATGAACTCGCGGACGATCAGGGCATTGGTGGCGGCGTTGGTCACCTTCCGTTCCAAGTCGGTGCCCTCGAAGACGATCTCCTCGGGGTCCATTCCCTCCAGCGCCAACTGGTCCTGCTGCGCGGTGGGCAGGGTCGGACCGTGGATCCCTTCCAACTGAAACTTCGAGCGGACCTTGAGTACCTCGAAATCGCAGAGGTACGGCGGATCATGGGCAATCGCCGCTTCGAAGCTGTAGGCGAAGGTGGGATCGTTGGTGTCGCATTCGAAGAACTGGAACGTGTCCTGCTCGAGATGGTCCTTCGGGGTGGCGGTCAGGCCGAGCTTGAGCGCGTGGAAGTAGTCCACGACGTGCTTGTAGACGTTGTAGATGCTGCGGTGGCTCTCGTCGGCGATAATCAGGTCAAAGAAGAACGGCGAGATCCAGCTCCCGGGCGTCGTTCCAGCCTGGATCAGGTTGAGCATGGTGGGATAGGTGGTGACGTAGACTCGTCGGTCGGCGGCCCAGGTGGTCTCGCCCTCCTTCGGCCAGTGCGGCTCCGAGGGAAGAAATTCCTAGAAGGCGTCGAGCGCCTGATCCCGCAGGGCAATCCGGTCCACCAGAAAGAGCACCCGCTTGGCCCAGCGTGCCCGCATCAAGAGATCCACCAGCGCCACCGCCGTCCGGGTCTTTCCCGTACCCGTCGCCATGACCATCAGGAACTTCTGCCGCTTGGCTTCCATCGCCTCCAGCAGGGTGCGGATCCCTTCGATCTGGTAATCGCGGCCGGCAATGGCGGTGTTGATCAGCTCCACCGAAAGCGGCCGACGGGCCTCACGCCGTCCAGCCAGCCAGGTCAGGTCCTCCAGGGATGGAAACCCCTGGACCCTGATCGGGGGATAGAACTCCGACTCCCAGAAAAAGGTATCGTAGCCGTTGGTGAACGAGATGAGGGGGAGGGGGCCGCCGTGAATCCGCTGGAGATTCTCGGCGTAGGTCTGGGCCTGTTGCTGGCCCAACCGGGCATCCTTGGAGGTGCGCTTGGCCTCGACCACCAGCTCGTGCCGCCCGCGGAGCTTCAGGGCGTAGTCAGTAAACTGGTGACCAATGTAGGGATGAGCGTCAGCGGGTTGCCGGACCTCATGTCCTGCCTTGGCCAAATCGATATCCAGCTCTTCCACCACCTGGGAGGGATCCTTCAGATCCCAGCCAGCCAGGCGGAGACTGGCGTCAATCAGGCGGCTTCGGGTCTCGGCTTCGTCCATATCCGTCCCAAGTTCGCGCGTGGGAATGGATTGGGCAATACCGCTGTGGGGGTGAGATCACCCTCGACCAGGCGTGGGCAACGTGGTCCGCCGGGTGCTGCGTTGTCGGCCATGGAGGTCCGGGTCAGGGGTTGGTGCAAATCTACATCTTCGGCGGTCGGGATTCAGAGTGACCTTTGGAGCCACG
>JAWXBA010000004.1:0-13842 GCA_034439775.1 Gemmatimonadota bacterium
ATTCGCCGCGGTGCTGGTCGCGGTAGGCATTCCCCCCCCGCAACCCGTTCTCCTCGTTGGTCCACCCCACCACCCGGATCGTCCGGCGGGGCTGGAGCCCCAGCTTCTTCATCAGCCGGATCGCCTCCCAGGCAATGACCACCCCACCGCCGTCGTCAGTGGCCCCCGTGCCGACATCCCAGCTGTCGATGTGGCCGCCCATGACGATGACCTCGTTCGGGAACTCCCGCCCGCGGATCTCTCCCATCACGTTGCGCGACGGGGCATCCGGCAGCGTCTGTGCCGCCATCTGCACCCGAACCCGGATCGGTTGGCCACGGTCCTGCATCCGGTGCAGCATCATCGCGTCTTCCATCGTGATCGCGAAGTGCGCAATCCGGGTCACCGTCGAATCGTAGGCCATGCCACCGGTGTGGGGCGTCTGCATCCCGAACGGCCCGACTGAGCGGATCATGCTGGCCACTGCCCCGGCCCGGGCGGCGGCGATCGCCCCCTGGCTCCGGTACTGGACGGTCTGGCCATAGCTCGTGAACGGCACGTCAAAAAGCACGATCTTGCCCCGCGCCTGGGCGGCCTTGGCCTCCAGGTCGGCAAAGCTCGACACCACCAGGACGTCGGCGATGATGCCGCCAGCCGGGGTACCAATGCTCCCGCCGAGTCCCAGCATCGGCAGCTTGGACCAGCGGGGCAGCAGCAGCTCGGCCGACTCCTCACCCCGGACCCATCGGGGCACCATGACCGGCTCACCCCGCACGTTGTCCAGGCCGTCGCGCCGCATTTCGGCCATGATCCAGTCGATGGCCTGTTCCAGGTTGGGAGTGCCGCTGAAGCGGGGGCCGAAGCGATCCCCCAGCTCGGCAATCCGGTTCCATGCGGCGCTGTCCGCCAGCGCTGCGTCGATCAGGCGGTTGACGGCGGCCTGATGCTGCTGCTGGAATGCCGTGGGGCGGGGGGCTCGCTGCGCGACCAGCGGCGCCCCGAGTACGAGCAGGGAGGCCAGGAGAGCGCTACCGGAACGACGCATCGGGATCCTCGTCAGGAAGGGGCATGAGAGGAAGGATATCCCCGGGTCGGGTTCGGTGTCAGGGTCCCGGGGCCCAGCCGGTCGCTTCAGGGCGCGAGGTGGACACCGGCTCGACAACGGTTGGCCTGTGGCCGTATTCGCCGGACTCTGGGGGGCGCCCACCAGCTATCGCCCCGGGGCCCCACTCGTGGTATCTTGGCCGCATTCGTCATACCTTGGACCGCATCCCTCCGTCGGAGCCCTGTTGACCGATATCCCTGCGCCGGAAGGAGCCCGCCGGGCGGGCCTGCTTCTCGGGCCGCTGGCCTTTGCCCTTATCCTGGTGGCCCCGGTCCCGGAGGGCCTGACCCCGATCGGGCTTCGCACTGGGGCCGTAGTGGCGCTGATGGCCATCTGGTGGGTCACCGAGGCCGTCCCCATCCCGGTGACCGCCCTCCTGCCGTTGGCGCTCTTCCCCCTGCTTGGCATCCTGGACATGGCGGCCACCGCCGCCCCCTTTGCGAATGAGCTGATCTTTCTGTTCATGGGCGGCTTCTTCATTGCCGCCGCCATGGAGCGCAGCGGCCTGCATCGCCGGGTGGCGCTCGCCATCGTGCACGCCATCGGCACCAGCCCTTCGCGGCTGGTGCTGGGGTTCATGCTGGCGACGGCGTTCCTCTCGATGTGGATCTCCAACACCGCCACCGCCACCATGATGCTGCCGATCGCCATTGCGGTCGCCGAGATGCTCAAGCCAGCCGATCGTGTCGGCCCGTATGAGTTCGGCATCGCGCTCATGCTCGGCATCGCCTATGGAGCGTCGATCGGGGGCATCAGCACCCTGATCGGCACGCCGCCGAACGCCATCCTCGCCGCAGCGGCCCAGGAAGTCCTGGGAATCCAGATCGGTTTTGGGGAATGGATGCTGGTGGGGCTCCCGGTCGCAATCGTCATGCTGCCGCTCACCTGGCTGGCACTGGTCAAGGTGCTCTATCCCCCGCGGGACCTCGTCGGGGGGGCGGACGACCTGATCCGGCAGGAGCGGACCCGCCTCGGCCCGGTATCGCGTGCTGAGCGCATCGTGGGGGTCGTCTTTCTGGCCACGGCACTGGCCTGGATCTTCCGCACCCCGAAGGACCTTGGCTCGGTGGTGATTCCCGGGATCACCAGCTTTGCCCCATGGGTGCAGGACTCGACCATCGCGATGGCCGCCGCGCTGCTCCTCTTCAGCATCCCCCTCGACCTGCGGAAGGGGGAGTTCATCCTGGATTGGAGCGCGGGCCGTCGGATCGCCTGGGGGGTGCTGATCCTTTTCGGCGGCGGACTTTCGCTGGCGCGGGCAATGGAACAGTCGGGATTGGCCGCCTGGATCGGGTCATTCGTCACCGTCCTCGATACCGTGCCCCACTGGGTGCTGATTGTCGGCGTGGTCACCCTCGTCGTGTTCCTGACCGAGATCACCTCCAACGCCGCCACCACGACGATGGCCATGCCCATCATGGCCGGTGCCGGACTGGCGCTCGGCGTGCCCCCGATGATGCTGATGACCACGGCGGCGCTGGCCGCGTCGATGGCCTTCATGCTGCCAGTCGCCACGCCGCCCAACGCCATTGTCTTCAGTTCCGGGTACCTTACCATTCCACAGATGGTGCGGGCCGGTCTGCTGCTCAATCTCATCGCGATCGTGGTGGTGACCCTGGTGGGCCTTTTCCTCGTGCCCCGCTTCCTGCTCCCGGGCATGCCATGAGAGGTCCTTCCCTCGCGTGGGCGGTGAGAGGTAGGTTCCCTGCATGGGTGGCGCTACCCCTGTTCCCCTTCGCTGCGGAGTACCGCAGGATGATCCAACCTTCCGTCCGGAGATTTCCCGTGAACGTTCTCCCCCCGAAGGGTCGCGGTCTGGTCGCTGCCCTCGCCCTGCTCGTCCTGTTCCTACTGGTCCCGGGGATCGCGGCTGCCCAAAGCGGCTCGCTGACCGGCCGAGCGGTGATCGGCGGGACGGACGAACCACTGCCCGGGGCCGAGATCACGGTCCTCTCCTCTACCCTGCGCCGCACGGTGGTCACCCGGGTGGACGGACGCTACACCATTGCCGGGCTCCCGGCCGGGGTCTATACCGTCGAGGCACGGCGGATCGGGTTTGCGCTGCGGACCGCCCAGAACGTGACCATCGGGACGACGGCTGCCACCCTGGACTTCCAGCTCATGGCGATCACCCTCCGGTTGGAGGAGGTCGTGGTCACCGGCGTCACCGATCCCACCGCCGGCGTCAAGGTGCCGTTCAGCGTCGGTCGCGTCAACGCGGAGGAAATGCCGGTGGCCACCGTAAACGCGGTGGACAACCTGCAGGGCAAGATTGCCGGCGTCTCGATTGTCACCAGCCCGGAGCCGGGAAGCGGCACCAACATCCAGCTGCGATCCCCGACCAGCATCAGCAAGAGCAACAGCCCGCTCTTTGTGGTCGATGGAGTGCTGCTCAGCTCCGCTTTCGGGGCGTCCTCGGCAGACATTGCCGGCCTGGACATCGAGAGCATCGAGGTCGTCAAGGGTGCCGCGGCCGCCTCGCTGTATGGCTCCCGCGCGGCGGCGGGAGTCGTCCAGATCCGGACCAAGCGGGGACGGGACGTGGCCGGCGACCAGACGCGGGTAACGGTGCGCAGCGAATTCGGCTCCAGCGCCATCTCCCGTCCGATCAAGTACGCCACCCAGCACATCTACCAGACCAACGCCGCGGGGGAGTTCATCAACGCCAGCGGCGCCGTGGTCCCCCGCGAACAGCGGATCCTCAAGCCGGTGGAGACCCGTTTCCAGGATACCCCGTTCGTGCAGCCGTTCGATCATGTCGGCTCGTTCTTTGATCCGGGCACCTTCGCCACCAATTCGATCTCGGTGGCGCAGAACACCGGCACCACCAACTTCTTTGCCTCGGCGGCCCGTGAAAATCAGGACGGCGTGGTGCTCGGCGCCGGTGCCTATGGCCGTACCGACGTGCGGCTCAATCTTGACCACCGGCCGGGCCGGAGCGTCCAGGTCTCCACCAGCCTGTACCACATGCGGTCCCATCGCGACGATATCTATGGCGATGCCTTCACCGACCTGGCCCAGCAGGCGCCCGATGTCGACCTGACCACACCGGACCCGGATGGCACCCCCTACAACTTCCAGCCCGACCTGATCGGGGTGCGGCCGAATCCGCTCTATATCCTGGCCACTGAGGACAACTGGACCAATCGAACCCGGACCCTCGGCAGCGCCGACATCAGCTGGACCCCGCTCGACTGGCTCACCCTGTCGGGCACGGTCAGCTATGACCGCTCCGACCGCCTGATCCAGGAGTACCTGGCGCGGGGTCTCAAGTCGCTGGGCACCAACTCCAGCATCGGCCGGCTCCGCCTGGGCGACGGGGCCACCCAGTCGGTCAACACCTCCCTCAATGCCAACCTGCTCCGCCGCTTCGGCGACCTGACCGTCCGGGCCAGCGCGCGCACCCTCCTGGAGCGCGAGACGGCCGACTTCTTCGACGCCATCGGCACCGACTTCTCGGTCAATGCCGTCCCCGACCTGAACGCCGCCCGGGTGGCCAACATCGGCCAGACCTTTTCCGAGATCCGGGCCAACTCCGTCATCGGGTCGGTCGGGTTTGACTGGCGCGAAAAGCTGGTGGTGGACGGCCTGGTTCGCCGGGATGGGAGCTCGCTCTTCGGCCCCGACGAGCGCAATGCCACCTACTATCGGGTCAGCGGCGCCTACCGGATGACCGAAGAGTCCTGGTGGCCGGTCGACGCGATCAATGAATTCAAGCTCCGCGTCTCCCAGGGAACCGCCGGCGGGCGGCCGTCGTTTGCCGACCAGTACGAGACCTACGACATCGAGACCGGCGGCGTGCTCTCCAAGGCCACCCTCGGCAACCGGTCGCTCAAGCCCGAAAAGGCCAAGGAGACCGAGTTCGGCATTGACATGATCGCCTGGAACCGGTTTTCGCTCCAGCTGTCCTACGCCAGGACCAAGGTCACCGACCAGCTGCTGCTGGTCCCGCTGCCGGCGGTGTTCGGCTTTACCCGCCAGTGGCAGAACGCCGGCACCATAGAGGGCAACACGATCGAGGCCACCCTGCAGGCCCAGGTCATGAGCCGCACCAACACCACCATCTACCTCGGTGCGGTGTTCGATCGCAGCCGCAACGAGATCACCGAGTTCAACCTCCCCTGCTTCCGGACCCAGACCATCGGGTTCCGGTGCGCCGGCGAGGAACTCGGCACGATGTACGGCCACAAGTTCCTGACCGATCTGGGCGGGCTGCCAGCCGTCCACTCCGGTTCCGCCAACCAGTTCCAGGTCAATGACGACGGCTTCGTCGTTCCGGTCGGGGCCGGAGCCAGCTACACTGACATGCTGTGGGGTACCACGGTTTCGATCGACGGGGTGAACTACCCCTGGGGCATTCCCTTCCGCCAGCAGGACGCCGCCGGCCAGCCGGCGGTGGCGCAGATTGGCAGCGGCAACCCCGACTACAACCTCGGCTTCAACGCCAGCGTCCGCCACAAGGGACTCACGGTCTACGGGCTCCTCAGTGCCCAGGTCGGGGGCGATGTCTACAACAGCACCAAGCAGCGGATGTTCCAGAACCAGCGGAGCGCCGAGCAGGACCAGGCCGGCAAGGCGGACGAGCTCAAGAAGCCGGAGCTCTACTACACCACCTTCTACAATGCCAACACCGTCAACAACTACTTCGTGGAAGACGCCACCTTCCTCAAGCTGCGTGAGCTCTCGGCCACCTACCGGATCAACCCGGCATCGGTGGCCGGCCTGCGCAGCCTCGGGATCAAGGGCATGTCGGTCAGCCTGGTCGGAAGGAATCTCCTGGTCCTGACCGACTACACCGGCTACGACCCCGAGATCGGCACCGTCACCAACCGGCTGGACAGCTTTTCCTATCCCCAGTATCGCACGATCACCGGCAGCCTCACCATCGAGTTTTGAGCCATGACGACCGAGAAAGGACTCCGATTCATGCGACCCGTGCACTACCTCGGCGCCACGCTCCTGCTGGGACTCGTGGGCTGCCAGGAACTGGCCGTCACCAATCCGAACAACCCCGACCGCACCCGCGCCACCCAGACACCCGGAGACGTGCAGACCATTGCCGCCTCGTCCTTCGTGACGCTCTGGGGCAGCCTGATGGGCAACTCACCCGGCTTTGCCATCAGCACCATGGCCGACGAGGGCACCACTGGGTTTGCGGACTTTGCCAACTTCGACCTCAATCAGGAACCGCGGATCGCGCTGAACAACAGCACTGTCTACCAGCGGATCGGCGTGATCGAGAACCCGTGGTACGCCATGTACGGCGTCATTTCGAGTGCCAACGACGCCCTCATCGCCATCGGCAACGGGGTGGTCATCACCGAGGGTACTGTCGATGTCACCGCCCGGACCCAGGCCTTTGCCAAGTTGATGCAGGGGATGGCGCACGGCTACCTGGCCCTGCAGTTCGATTCGGCGTACGTAGCCGACGAAACTGTCGATGCCGAGACCGCGGTCTTTGCCCTCCAGGGGCACAACGCGGTCCGGGACGCCGCGATCGCGCAGCTCACCGAGGTCGTGTCCCTGGCCACCGCCAACAGCTTCACCCTGCCGTCGACCGGGTGGATCAACGGGCTTACCCTGACCAACCTGGACATCGCCCGGATCGCCAATTTCCAGATCGCCCGAATCATGGCCTACACCCCGCGGAACCCGCAGGATCGGGCAGCGGTCAACTGGAACCAGGTCATCGCGCGCCTCGACGCCGGCATTACCCAGGATCTCTTCCTTGAGGCGATTCCGGAAGTCCTCTTCAGCGATTTCCGCCGGCTCTGGGCCCGGCAACGGACCACCATCCCGGGCGACTACGGTCGGGCAGACTATTTCCTGGTGGGCCCCGCCGACACCTCCGGCGCCTTCCAGAACTGGGTCGCAACCCCGCTGGCCAACCGCACCCAGTTCCAGCTCAAGACCCCCGACCGCCGGGTCCAGGGCTCGACTGGAAACACCTCCAGCGGATTGTACTTCGGCTACAACACGTCCACGCTCTACGCCGCCTCGCGTGGGCTCTACCAGCGGTCCAGCTACTACTATCGCCGCTGGGGTACCGCCGACACCTGGCAAACCGGCCCCCAGATGTGGCTGTCCAAGGGGGAGGCCGACTACCTGCGCGCCGAGGCGCTCATCCGCCTGAACCGGGCGGCTGAGGCCATTCCCCTTATCAACGCCCGTCGAGTGGCCAATGGCCAGCTGCCAGCGGTCACGATCGATGGACCGCCCCAGGCGAATAATTGTGTCCCCAAGAAGCATGAGGGCGGCTGTGGCAGCCTCTGGGATGCCCTCAAGTACGAGAAGCGGATCGAGATGGCTGGCGTCGAGCCCGGGATGGCCTGGTATGACGGC
The DNA here is from genome assembly GCA_034439775.1 of Gemmatimonadota bacterium. Classification (GTDB taxonomy): domain Bacteria; phylum Gemmatimonadota; class Gemmatimonadetes; order Gemmatimonadales; family GWC2-71-9; genus JAWXBA01. Next base: position 7,427 of record JAWXBA010000004.1, read on the forward strand.
CGCGGCTGGGGCACGCTGGTGCCGGGCACCATGACCCAGTTCCCCGTGCCAGCTCGCGAACTCGAGGTGAGCCGCCTGGCGGTCTACACCTACGGTGGCGCTCCCGGTGCCGTCGGCAGCTCTTCGGCGCCGAATTACAACGCCTGCCCGATCGCGTTGCCCCGCTGTCCTTGATCCACCGATGATAAGCAGTTCCTCGGGTCGTGTCGCATCCTGCGGTACGGCCCGTTGGCTTTGGGGCCGCCCCATACTGTTCGGGGAGGGCAGCCTTGCCAGTTATTATTGAGCGGGGGTCAGACTCGGCAGACAATCGCCCGCTCCCCTCGTCCTCCCTGCTCCGGCCCCACTTGATCCCGCACGCCGTGCGGGTTGCCCCTTGTTGTGGAGACTGTCCCTATGATTCACTCGCCGCCTCGTGCGCCTCGGATCCTGTCGGCTATCATCCTGACGGTCCTGTGGGCCGTTTCGCTGTCCGCCCAGGTTCCCGACAGCTCCATCCTGGCCGGCCTGCACTGGCGCAGCATTGGCCCCATGAACATGGGGGGCCGTGTGGTCGATATCGAGGCGGTCGAGTCTGACTTCCGCCGGGTGTTCCTCGCCTCCGCCTCCGGTGGCGTCTTCCGCTCCGACAACGCCGGCACCACCTGGCAGCCGGTCTTCGACCAGTATCCGTCCCTCTCAATCGGGGACATCGCCCTGTTCCAGCCCAACCCCGACATCCTCTGGGTCGGCACCGGCGAAGCCAACAACCGCAACAGCGTCGGTTGGGGCGATGGGATCTGGAAGTCGGTTGACGGGGGGAAGGCGTTCACCAACATGGGCCTGCGCGACACCCGCCAGATTGCCCGGGTGGTGACCCATCCCTCCAATTCCGATATCGTGTACGTGGCGGCGATCGGCAACCTCTGGGGCTATTCTGGAGACCGTGGCCTGTTCAAGACCACCGATGGCGGCCGGAGCTGGACCAAGCTCACCACGGGGCTGCCGGACGATGGCAAGCATGGCGCCACCGACCTCCTCATCGACCCCTCCAATCCCGAAACACTCTACGTCGCCTTCTACCATCGGCTCCGCCAGCCATGGCATTTCCAGAGCGGCGGCCCACTCGGCGGCATCTACAAGTCCACCGATGGCGGCCAGAGCTGGCGCAAGCTCACCAGCGGGCTCCCGGCCGGGGAAACAGGTCGGATCGGGCTGGCCATCTCCCGCAGCAACCCCAGGGTGGTCATGGCGCTGGTCGAGGCAGAGGCCAGCACCACGCTGGCCCGGCCGGGAAGTGGCATCTACCGCTCCGAGGACGCCGGCACCACCTGGCGGTACGTCAACACCTACAACAACCGGCCGTTCTACTACAGCAACATCCGGATCAATCCGGTCAATGACCAGCGCGTCTACGTCCTCACCACCCGCTTCATGGTATCGAGCGACGGCGGCCGCACCCTGACCAACGGCAGTGCCGACGAGGAGATCCACGGCGACTTCCACGCCCTCTGGCTCGATCCGACCGCAGCAGACCGCTACTACATCGGCGCCGACAAGGGCGCCTCGCTGACCCATGATCACGGCACGGCGTTCCAGCTCTTCGACAACCTGGCCATCAGTCAGTACTACCGGCTCGGTGTGGATATGCGCGACCCCTACTACGTCTACGGCGGGCACCAGGACAATGGCACCTGGGGCGGCCCCAGCTTCAGCCGGGATGCCCGCGGCATTCTCAACGACGCCAATTGGAAGGTGCATTGGGGTGACGGGATGGACATCCAGGTCGATCCCACCGACTGGCGCCGGATCTACAGTACCGCGGAGAACGGGAAGGTGCGCCGGTACGATGCGTTGAGCTATCGCGATGTGAGCATCGCGGTGCACGCCGGCAATGTCACCAACTGGACCACCGCCATTGCGACGGATACCAGCCGCAGCCGGATCCGCTTCAACTGGGCCGGCCCGGTGGTCATGTCGCCCCATGATCCCAAAGTGGTGTATCTCGGCGGGAACCACCTCTTTCGGACTGCCAACGCTGGTGCCACCTGGACGGCGATCTCGCCGGACCTCTCGCGTGCCATTCCGGACCGGATCGTCACCGGCCGAAGCGGTGGCATTACCCTGGACAACACCGGGGCCGAGATCTATGGCACCATTACCACCATTTCCGAATCACCGCTGCGGCCAGGCGTGATCTGGGTTGGTACCGACGACGGCAACATCCAGCTGACCCGCAACGGCGGTCAATCCTGGACCAGCCTGCGGGCCAACTTCGCAGGGCCGGCACCCACCACCTGGGTGGGCCGCATTGAGGCCTCGCACTTCGAACCGGGCACCGCCTACGCCACCCTCGAGGGATACCGCGAGGACGACATGGCACCGTGGATCTTCCGGACCACCGACTACGGCGCCACCTGGGCCAACATCACCGCCAACATCCCGGCTGAGCACGTGGTCCATTTGGTGCGCGAGGACCTTCGCAACCCCGACCTGCTCTTTGCCGGGACCGAATTTGGCCAGTTCGCTTCCCTCGATCGCGGCGCCACCTGGCACCGGCTCGGCGCCAACCTCCCCCACGTCAACATCCAGGACCTGGTGATCCATCCGCGTCAGATGGATCTCGTGGCCGGCACCCACGGCCGGGGCATCTGGATCCTCGATGACATCACGCCGCTCCAGCAACTCACCGCCGAGGTCCGTCGCAAGCCGGCACATCTCTTCGAGCAGGCGGTGGCCACGCTCTGGGAAAACCGGAGCCGTGGCGGGCAGCGCGGCCACGCATCCAGCGCCGGCGAGAATCCCGCCACCTTCCAGTCGGACGGCTCGCTCCCCCGGGTGTCGGTGCAGGTCTCGGCCCTGGTGTCCTACTGGCTGGGCCAGCGGCCTGCCGGTCCGGTCACCCTGGAGATCAGCAGCCTCGATGGCCGGCAACGCCACCGGGCGACGCTGCCTGGGACGGCCGGCTTGCAGCGCTACGCCTGGGACCTGCGCTTCGACGCCGCGACCGGGTCGGGCCGAGGCACCGAAGCCATGCCGGGCACCTACCGGTTGACCCTCTCGGCCGGGGCTCAGCGTTCAGTCAGTACCCTGACCGTTCGGGCCGATCCGATCCTGGCGGAAAGCCCGTGGTGAGCTGCAGCCCGCTGGCGGCCCTGCATACCCGGCTGTTCCTCAATTGTCTTGAGAGGATGGACGACGAAGCCGCCAGTCTCCGGGTCGGCGGCCACACCAACAGCGCCGCCTTTGTGGCGGCACACCTGGTGGACTCGAGGGCCTGGACGGCGCGGATGCTCGGGGTGGACATCCCGCCACCGTTCGGCGGCGCGGTGGCCTACGGCAGTTCCATGGAGGCGGTCCAATCGATGCCGACACTGGCCGAGTCCACCGAGGAGTGGCTGGCTGTCAGTGCCCTGCTCGAGGTCCGGATGCAGGCGTTGACCGCTGCCGACCTGGCCGCTGATGCCGGCCTGCGCTTCCCAATCGAGGATGGCTCATTGGCCGGGGCGCTGGCCTTCCTGCTGCACCATGAGGCGTATCACATTGGCCAGTTGTCGCTGCTGCGCCGGGCCGCCGGGTTGCCGGCCATGGAATATGTGGTCCGATCTTAACGGACACCCGCTCCGGGACGTATCACTTAGGTTGCACTTCGCCCTGCCTGTCCTCGAGATCCCGGAGCCAAGTTCATGTTTCGCCCAATCCTGCTGCTCCTTGTCCTTGGGGCCGCACCCGCGCTCTCGGCCCAGGTCCCTGCTCCCGCGGCAGCGCCACCCCGGCTCTTTCTCGATTGCCAGATGCATTGCCCCAGCGATTACATCCGAACTGAGATCCCATGGGTCGATTACGTTCGCAGCCGGGATGATGCCACGATTCATCTCATTATCACCGATCAGGACGCCGGGGGTGGAGGCGACCGCGTAACCCTCCAATTCATCGGCCTGGGCAGTTTTCAGGGCACCAGTTTCGACCTCCAGTTCACCTCCCGGGCCAACGATACTGAGGATCAACAGCGGCAGCAGTTCATCGAGGTCATGAAGCAAGGGCTGCTGCGCTACGTGGCGGGGACCCCCATCGCCGAACGCTTCCGGATCGTGTACACGCCGCCGACTCAAGCCGTTGCAGGTGCGGCTGCCCCGGCCCACGATCCGTGGAACAACTGGGTCTTCGAGCTGGGGGGCAGCGGCAATTTCGATGGCGAATCCCAATCCTCGTCCAACCGGTTCGCGGGTGAGGTGAGTGCGGAGCGGGTCACCGAAAACTGGAAGGTGGACATTTCGGGCCGAGCCACTCGCAATGAGAGCCGCTTTACCCTCAGCGATGGCGAGGAGATCACCCGCACCTCCAGTGATGCCTACACCAGCATGCTGATCGGACGCAGCATCGGACCCCGGACTTCGGTGGGCTTGCGCTCGGTGGTCAACAACTCCACCCGGTCCAACTTTGACCTGGGAGTCCGCAGTTCCGCGGTTATCGAGTTCAGCCTCTATCCCTACACCGAATCGACCCGCCGTTTCGTCACCCTGACCTACGGGGTCGGTGTCTACTCGGCCAACTACACCGAAGAGACGGTCTTTGCCAAGCTGAGCGAGACCCGGCCGCGCCATTTCGCCGTCCTCGCCATGGATTTTGTCCAGCCGTGGGGTCAGGCGGATTTCGAGCTCGAGGCCCAGAGCTATCTTGACAAGTTTTCCCAGAATCGGGTCGGGGTCAACGGGGAGCTCGACCTGCGGATCACTGGCGGGCTGAGGTTCAACGCGCAGGCTCGCTACAACCGGGTCCGCGACCAGCTCTCCCTGGCCCGCGGCGATGCCTCGGACGACGAGATCCTGCTCGAACTCCGCCAGCTGGCGACCGACTTTACCTATGAGCTGCGGATGGGTCTGAGCTATACCTTTGGATCAATCTTCAACACCATCGTCAATCCGCGCTTCCGCTCCGGCGATCCGGCGTTCTAGGGTTGCAGGGTCCAATACAGAACGGGGGCCCGCGATCATCGCGGGCCCCGGGGTGCATTCGGCCGTCAGGGCCGCGCTAGTTGCCGCGTGGTGCCGTCGGCTTGTCAGCCAGCGCCAGCAGGTCGGCCTGGGTCCGGCCCTGCTTCAGCAGCTCGAGCGCCCGCGCCAGCTGGTTGTCCACCATCCGCTGGCGCCGGAACCGGCCGGCGTCGCCGTACGCCACCATGGCGATGCGGTCGTCGAGAAGCCGGTCCACGACGCTGCCGGCGGCATCAAAGGTCGGCTGATCCACGTTGACTCCAGCCTTCTGGAGGCGCTCCCAGAACATCTGGCGCCACTCGGGGCGGAAGGTGTAATCGGGGCTCTGCGCCAGCTCCTTGAGGTCGATCGCCAGCTGGTAGCGGGTGGCATACTCCAGCTGGGACTGGGCGCTGGTGGCGCGCAGGTAGGCCTGGTCCGCAGTGGACAGGGTGTCGGCCGGGATCATCACGTCCGGGGTGACGCCGCCGCCGCCGTACACCACGCGACCGGCATCGCTCTTGAAGGTGGGCCGGCCGGCCCGAGTCGTGTCGGGCGTGGCATCGTCAGGGTCCACGGCTCCGCCCTCGACAAAGCGCCCGTCATTCATGCCCTGGTGCTCCCGCTGGATCGAGCGACCACTGGGCGTGTACCACTTGCCGGTGGTCAGCTTGAGGGCCCAGCCACCTTCCAGCGGAAAGAGGGTCTGGACCAATCCCTTGCCGAAGCTGGTCGTGCCGACTACCAGCGCGCGGTCGTGGTCCTGCAGCGTCCCGGCAATGATCTCCGAGGCCGAGGCCGATCCGCCATTGACCATCACGATGACCCGGGTATCGCCAATGATTGGAGGACGCTCGCCATGGTAGATCTCGGGAGTACGGCCCCTGTGCTGCACCCGCGCCAGCTCCTGGCCGGGCCGCAGGAAGAGGTCGGAGATCTTGAGTGACTCTTCCAGGCTGCCGCCGGGATTGCCGCGAAGGTCCAGGATGAACGCCTGGGCGCCCTTGCGCTTGAGGTCGAGGATCGCCTCCTCGACATGTTGCGCCGCCACTTCGTTGAATCGTTGCAACGGGATGTAACCCACGTTGCCGTCGAGAATCTCGGTAAACGGAACCGCGGGGACCTTGATGATGGCCCGGGTAAAGGTCACCTCGATCGGCGTGGCAACCCCGACTCGTTGGAAAGTGACATGGACCTTGGTGCCGGGTTCGCCGGTCAGGATGCCCGAGACGAACTCGAGCGGTCGGCCGGTTACTGCGGTGGTATCGACCCGGACGATGCGGTCTCCGATCTGCACCCCGCCCATTTCACCCGGCGTGTTCGGGAAGATGTTCTCCACCGTGATCAGGCCACCCTGGTTCACGATCGACATCCCGACGCCGCCGTAATTGTTCCCCAGGCTGTTGCGCTGGAAACTCTGCAGCTGCTGCGGGCTGTAGAGGTCCGCGTAGGGATCGTCCAGCC
>JAWXBA010000005.1:0-8329 GCA_034439775.1 Gemmatimonadota bacterium
CCGGTTTCGGGCGATCCGTCCCTGGAGACAGCGGTCAGCCGGTACGCCGGCCCGAAAGGCAACCTCCGGTTTCCGCTCGACGAGCCGATGCCCTACGCCCTCATTGCCCGGATCGTCAAGCGCAGGGTCCGCCAGGATCGCGCCCGGGCGGCGGCCCGCCGCCCACACCTGGAAGGTGGCTAGGCCGGTGACGGCGCCGCCGTTCGCCGGTATACTTGGCTTCATCGACCTCCCCATCTCAGAGTGCCGCATGCCATCGACCAACATCTCTTTCCGGCGCAGGATTCAACTCGCTACCGCCGCCGCGCTGCTGGTTGCACTGCCGAGCCTCGGCAACGCACAACGTCCCACTGCGGCGCAGGACACCACCCCGGTCCTGACCAGCTCCACCCTCCCCACCGGGCGCGCCACCTACCGCACCCTGGTGGAGACCAACCTGGAGCTGGAGCAGTTGGCGGCGAAGTACCCTGACCGGGTCATTCGGGTGGCGCTGCCGCACAAGACGGTGTTGGGGCAGACGGTCTACTCGCTGGAAATTTCCCGCAACATCGCCAACTCCGGCGGCAAGCCGGTCTTCCTGATGACCGGCCTGCACCACTCGCGCGAATGGCCCACCGTGGACCTGACGATGGAGTTCGTCCACGACATCCTGATGAACGACGGCAAGGATCCGAGGATTACCGCGCTCCTCGACCGGGTGCGGTTCGTGGTGGTGCCGGTGGTGAACCCGGATGGCTACGAGATGTCGCGCTCGTTGCTGAATGAGCAGAAGCGGAAGAGCTGTCGCGTCGTGGATGGCCAGGTGCCGACCTTTGCGGAGTGCGCCAACCCGCTCAACCGCAACGCTGGCGTGGACCTGAACCGGAACTACGGCGCCTTCTGGGGCGGCAGCGGCGCCAGTGTCGGCGCCAACGGCAGCAGCTATCGGGGGCCGGCGCCATTCTCGGAGCCCGAGATCCAGAACATCCGCGACCTGATGAATCGTCACCAGGTGGTGGTGGCGCTCAGCAACCACACCCCGGACGCCAAGGTGCTGCGGGCGCCCAGCGCGCCCGAGGAGCCGATTCCGGCGGATGTGGAGGCGTACGACGCGCTGGCCCAGGCGGTGGGCAAGGATCTCAACTGGGAAGCCGGCCCGTGGCCGGAAATCTACTACGCCGCCTCGGGCACCATGGAGGAGTACGGCTACTACTCCGCGGGCACCTTCGCGTTCACCTTCGAGAACACCCCGGGCCAGCGCGGCTTCCACCCCGCCTACAACTTTGTGGTGGACCAGTACCACGGCACCGGCGCCTATCCCGCCTCCAGCGCCCGCAACGGCTTCCTGCGGCTGTACGAGGCCGCCGCCAATTCGGCGCTCCACTCGGTGCTCGATATTCGCGCCCCCGGCGGCGCCACCCTGACGCTCGAGAAGCGCTTCATCCTCGAGACCTCACGGATCCTTCAGGCCGACACCTCGCGCGTCGATGCCATCAAGATCCCCACCACCATCCGTTCCACCATGACGGTGCCAGCCGGGAGCAGCCGCGTGTCCTGGCATGTCAATCCGTCGCTCCGGCCGAGCCAGCACGCCCAGGAGCACCTGAACGAGTCGTGGACGCTGACCTGTTCGCTCAACGGCCAGTCCAAGTCCACCCAGGTGCGGGTGGCGCGCGGCGCGACGGCGGCGGTGGACCTGGCCACCTGCCGCTAGTCCAGGAATCGACTCCGCGCCTCCGGGGCGGGGAGGTCGCAGACCTCGCCGCCCCGGACAATCCGATGACGGTGCCGCGCCACGAACCGGTACACGCTGTCCCGAATGAACCGAGGAACGATGCCGGCGGCTGACAGCAGCCGCCACCCTCCACCTAGGTAGCGGGCCACCCGGAGTGTTGCGTCGGACCGCAGCCGAAGCCGCTCGCCCTCTCCCCCCGGATCATCCACCCAGACCACACTGTCCACGCCGGCCAGCGCCGGATGTCGTGCCCGAAGTTCGGCACCGAGCTCCCCCTGGAGCGGGGCAAATCGCAGGGTGCTGGTGCGCTCATGGCGCAGCACGAACTGCACGCTGGCCTGGCAGAATCCGCAGGTTCCGTCGTAGAGCAGCACCGGCGGGTTGGCCATCGTCACGCCCGCACCGCCCGGTGCCTGCGGGCCAACTGCATCCAACCGATGAGTACCATCACCACCGCCTCACCATCCGGTAGTGCCCCACCCCCCACTCACTGCCTTCCGCAAAACCGAACAGTTCCTCGCACGCCAGGAAGAAGATCCGCCAGCGGTGATACCAGGTGGCAGCGTCCCGACCGTAGTGCCCGCGGAGCACCGCCATGACTTCCGGACGCCGTGCCTCGAGGTTCTCCCTCCAAGCCGCAGCAGTGCGCTGGTAGTGGGTTCCGTCCACCCACCATTGCTCCTCCGGCGCCAATCCGTCCGGCGCGACCCGCGGCAGAAGGTCGAAGCTCGGCATGATGCCGCCGCTGAAGAAATACCGCCCCATCCAGTTGCCTGCCCCCTCCGCTTCGAACCGGTAGGCCAGGGTGGCATGACAGAAGACATGGATGAACAACTTCCCCTTGTCCTCAAGCCACCCGGACACCCGCCCCAGCAGCGTGGGCCAGTCCTGGATGTGCTCGAACATCTCCACGCTCACCACCCGGTCAAACCGCTGGTGCGGGTCGAAACCGTTCATGTCCGCCGTCCGGATCTCGAGGTTGGGGGGACGCCGGGCCTCGAGATACCCACGCTGGGTGGCGGAGTTGGATACCGCCACGATTCGGGCATTGGGATACCGCTTCGCCATGAACAGCGAGAGCGATCCCCAGCCACAACCCAGCTCGAGAATGGTCTGACCGTCGGCCAGGTCCGCCCGCTCGCAGGTCAGGGCCAGCATCGCGGCCTCGGCGTCATCCAGGGTGGTGACCCTGGTAGGCCAGATGGCGGATGAGTACTTTCGGTGACTCCCCAGGACGAGTTCGTAAAAACTGCTCGGCACCTCGTAATGCTGTGCATTGGCCAGCTCCGGCACCGCGGCCACCGGGGCGCCGGCCAGCCGCGCCAGGAACCCATCCACGCCTCCGTCGGCCCGTGCCTCCACCAGCCGGTCCCGGCATAATCGCCGGATCCCATGGCGCAGCAGCGTTGTCGGCACCAATCCCTGCTCCGCCAACCCCATTGCCACCGACATCAGGCCGCCCGCACAGGGAGCCTTGCGACCCGCGCCGCCGGCTTGGCATAGACCAGCTGGGCGGTACCGATGGCCCGCTCCAGAAAGCCACCCTCGCAATAGCAGAAGTAAAACTCCCATCGGCGCTGGAATGCCGCGTCGAACCCAAGCGCGGCAATCTGGTCGCGATTGGCCTGCATCGTGTCCCGCCAGTGGCGCAACGTCTCGGCGTAATGCAGGCCAATCTCATCAGACTGGACCAGTCGCAGGTCGGTGGCCTCGGCCGCCGTGGCCAGCACCGCCCGCGACGGGATGCAGCTGCCGGGGAAGATGTGACGCTTGATGAAGTCCACCTCGCGACGAGCCGCTTCGTACCGGTCGTCCGCGATCGTGATCGCCTGGATGACCGCCCGTCCGTGCGGGGCCAGCAGGTCGGCGCACTGCCGATAGTAGGTCCCGTAGTGCTCGTGCCCCACCGCCTCGACCATCTCGATCGAGACCAGCTTGTCGTAGGCGCCGCGGAGATCCCGGTAGTCCTGCTGCAGCACGGTGACGCGATCGGCCAGCCCCGCCTCGGCCACCCGCCGGGTGGCCAACTGGAACTGCTCCGCCGAGATCGTGGTGGTGGTGACCCGGCAGCGGTGATGGCGTGCCGCGTGGATGGCAAAGCCACCCCAGCCGGTGCCAATCTCAACCACGTGGTCGGAGGGCTGGAGGTCCAGCAGCGCCGCGATCCGGGCGTACTTGGCCTCCGACGCCTCGGCCATGGAGGCGCCGGGCCGCTCGAACAACCCGCAGGAATAGGTCAGCGTCTCGTCGAGGAACAACTCGAAAAAGGCGTTGCTCAGGTCATAGTGCGCCTGGATGTTGCGCCGGGAACCTTTGCGGGAGTTGGCGTTGAGCCAGTGGCCCAGGCGGCGGATCGGCTGCACCAGGGCAGACCAGCCCGTCTCCAGGCCGTCGAGCGCCTGGCGATTCCGGAGCATCAGGCGCACCACCCCGGTCAGGTCGCTGCTGGACCACCAGCCGTCGCCGTAGGCCTCGCCGGCACCGACGGCACCACCGAAGGCAATCGCCGGGTAGAATCGGGGGTCGTGCACGACCAGGTCCGTGGGTGGGGCTGAGGTATCGCCCCAGGTCCCGGTCCGGGAACCGTCGGTCACCACCAGGCAACCCTGCCGCAGTTGGGACAGGCGGGCCGTCACGGCCCGCCGGGCAAGTGAGGTCATGGGGTTCATCCGGGCTCCGGGTGAGGATGGAAGGGGGCGCGCTTGAGCCAGAGCCGGAGCGCCTGCCAGTAGATCCCGACCACCACCGAGGCGGTCATCCACGGATAGCGCAGCAGGGCCAAGGCAAGGGCCGCACCCGTCAGGGGTTGTTGACGAAGGACGAGGGTGGCATCGAAGACGCGGGCACCCGCCGAGTAACTTTCCATCTGCACGGTCAGGCGCCGACCGGGGGCAGAGAAGCGCCAGTCGTACTGATGGTCCATCGGCATGAAGGGGGACACGTGGAAGGCCTTGTCCAGGTGTACCCGGTGGCCCGCGGTCCCCGGCTGGGCTGGCAGCACATAGGCGTGGCGCTCGCCCCAGGGCGTGTTGGTGATCTCGGCCACGATCGCCTCCACCGCGCTCCCGGTCGGGTCAAAGCAGTAGTAGAAGCTGACGGGATTCTGCAGGTAGCCGAAGTACCGGAGATGGGTCAGCAGCCGGATCGGCCCGGTGGGCCGCCGCCCGGTGCGCTCCTCCACCAGGTTCCGTACCGCTTCCGGAAGGGGGACCGACGCTTCACCGAGATAATCGGCGCGCCGGAACCACGCCGGGGCAGCACGGCGCGCCGACCAGAGCCAGCGACTGTCAAACACTTCCGGCAGCTCGTCGAGGTCCAGGTACAGCATGAACAACCCATACCGGAAGGCGTGCGGCATCGGCGCCATGCGCCGGTGACGGATGGTGCCCCGATACACGCAGCTCTTCATCCTGGCATCCCGCTGGTGACTGCTGCCACTTCCGCCACCACTGCCAGGCCGCTTGCCACCCCGGCCTCATGAAAGCCGTTGCCCCAGTACGCGCCCGCATAGTGGGTCCGGTCCTTACCGCTGACGACACTCCGCCGGGCCCGGGCCGCCTGCCCCGCGAGCGTCGCCACCGGATGGTGGTAGCGCACCCGGCCGATCACGCGGGCGGGGTCGATATGCGACTCGCCATTGAGGGTGACGCAGAAGGTCTCGGGCGCATTGAGCGACTGCAGCAGGTTCATGTTGTAGGTCACCACTGCAGGGGCGGAGGGATCGCGCCCGACCCGGTGGTTCCAAGCACCCCATGCCCGGCGGCGGCGCGGCAGGATGGAAGAGTCGGTATGGAGCACGGCATCGTTGGCCTGATACGGCAGCGCCGTCAGCAGCTCGCGCTCGGCGGGTCGCGGGTCCGCCAGCATCGCCAGCGCCTGGTCGGAATGGCAGGCCAGCACCACCCGATCAAACCGCTCGCCGTCCACTTCCACCCGGTCCTCGAAGCGGCGCACCGCTCCCACCCGGTGGCCCAGCCGCACCTGCTGCCGGAACGACGTCACCATCGCCTCAACGTACCGCGCCGATCCACCCTGCACCACCCGCCACTCGGGTCGATTGTTCACCTCGAGCATGCCGTGGTTGTCGAGGAAATCCACCACGAACGTTGCCGGGAGCTCCAGGGCGCGCCGGGCCGGCAGCGACCAGAGCGCCGCGCAGATCGGCACCAGGTACCACTCCGCCAGCGACCCGGGGTACCGGCCCGCCTCCAGCAGGTGACCCAGCGTCTGGCCCGCACCTCCGGCACGGACGGCCGCTGCAGCCTCGCGGTTGAACCGCAGGATCGCGGCGAGCATCTGGAGGAAAGCGGGCCGGAACAGGTTGGCACGCTGGGCAAAGAGCGTGGCCAGCGAAGTGCCGTTGTACTCAAGGTTGTCCCGGTCGTGGCGGACACTGAAGCTCATCGTCGTGGGCTGGGACGCCACCCCGCACTCCGCCAGGCGCCGGGTGAACTCCGGGTAATTGCGCTCGTTGTACACGATGAAGCCGGAATCGACTGCCCAGGTGCGCCCACCCAGTGGCACCTCCCAGGTATGGACGTGGCCCCCGAGCCGGTCCTCCGCCTCGAAGACGGTCACCTCGTGCTCGACGTGCAGGCCACGGGCCGCCACCAGCCCCGACACCCCGGCTCCCACCACGGCAATTCGCATCAGCCGGCGTGGAGGACCCTGGCGGGGACTGGGCGAAGGTCACGGATGACGCCGAGCCAGCTCAGCACCACCAGCCCATAGTACGTCAGGTCAACCTCCCACCAGAAGAACCCCTGGCGCGCAGCACCGGGATAGCGGTGGTGATTGTTGTGCCACCCCTCGCCCAGGGTCACCAGCGCCAGTGCCAGGCTGTTCCGGCTGTCGTCGTCGGTGGCGTAGCGACGCGAACCCATCTGGTGGGCCAGGGAGTTGATCAGGCAGGTGCCGTGAAAGAGCACCACGGTGCTCACGAAGTAGCCCCAGATCAGGTAGGGCAGCCCGCCCAAGGCAAACAGCGCAACCGCGAGCGCCACCGGCACCAGGATGTCAAAGCGGTCCAGCCAGCGCAGCTCCGGGTAGCGGGCAAAGTCCCGCACCTCCTTCATGTCGGTGGGGAAGTTCTCCGCCGAGGTGATCCAGCCCATGTGGCTCCACCAGAAGCCATGCTGCCGCGGGGAGTGGACATCGAGCTCAGTGTCCGAGTGCCGATGGTGCTTGCGGTGATGGGCCGCCCACCAGAGCGGGCCACGCTGGGTGGCGCTGGCGCCGACGAGTGCCATCAGGAACTGCACCGGCCGGCTGGCCCGGTAGCTCCGGTGCGAGAAGTACCGGTGATAGAACCCGGTGATGGCAAACATCCGCACCAGGTACAGGCCCAGGCCAGTGGCGACCGCGGCGGGATGCCAGCCCACCACGAACACCCCGAGGCACATCAGGTGCATGCCGACGAACGGCATCACCCTCACCCATTCCACCCGCTTGGCACCACCAGGGGTCGCCGCGACCGGCCGAGTGGCCCCGGTGTCGAACCAGAGCGCCAGGGTGCGCCCGATCTTTTGCACCACGCCGAGCCGTTCCGCTGGAGCCGTCATGACGACCACCGGTGGGTTGGCCGGTGGGTGCGGAGCAGGACGTGCCAGTGGGGCAGGTCGCGAACCATGATGATCCCTTCCGTGGCCGGCATCGCGGACGCGCCGCGACCTCCGAGCAACAATGGTGTGTCGATGCTGAGTGCCTTGCGCAGGTCGGCCAGCTCCCGCGGCAATGCCCCACTGCCTTTGGGGATGGCGATGCTGAGTCCGACCAGGTCGGGGAGGTCGCGCCGAGCGGCGGCGGCGATCTCCAGTGCGGGGAGGTCGGCGCCCAGCCAGGTGACATGCCATCCATCCACTGCGGCGGACACCGCCGCGATCAGGGCGCCCAGGCCATGGCGCTCCCCGGCAGGGGTGGCCATGAGCAATCGCGGTGCCCCGCCACCCGGGGCGAGTTCGCGAAGCAACCATCCCAGCAGACGCTCCATCGCCGCGGTGGCGGCGTGCTCGTGCGCCACGCCCAGCTCGCCGGCATGCCAAACCTCGCCGACCTTCTCGATCATCGGCACCAGCACCTTCCCGAGGAATTCCGGGATGCCCAGCGACAGGACCGCCCGGCGGAGGGTCGCTTCCAGCAGTGCCGGCGTCAGGTCGTGGATCGCCCCCATACCCTGCGCCAGGTAGGCCTGTGCCGGGGTCCGGGCCTCAACGCCCTGCTCGCCGTCCTCGGCCACCAAGCGCCCCAGTTCCTCGGGGGGAAGCGCCACCACCGAGGCTACCGAACGGCCGGCCTGAATCGCCCGGACCAGAAGGGTCAACCGCCGGATATCGTCGTCGGAGTAGAGACGGTGCCGACCCTCGCCCCGGGCCGGGTTCACGGCGCCATAACGTCGCTCCCAGGCCCGCAGGACGTCGGGGGAAAGCCCAGTCCGCTCGGTGACGACCCGAATCGGGTGGCGGGGCTCGGATGGGCTGGAGTTGGTGGTCATGGACGTCATGATCGTTCGTTGTACAGCATTTGTCAAGCTTATAAGCTAGATTTTACATGTACATCGAGTAAAGCCACGTAGCGCCCGGAGGTGTTCGGGCTGACTCACCGGACCGGTACTTCTGC
>JAWXBA010000006.1:0-3110 GCA_034439775.1 Gemmatimonadota bacterium
GCACCGAGAAGGTGATGACCACGCCGAAGGTCAGGTAGAACAGGAAGTCCCACCAGCGGATCCTCCAGCCATTGCCCAACGCCGTAGCCGGCTCGAACGAAATCGTCAGGAACCGGTGCCGCAGCACCACATGGACCAACCCCACCAGCGCATACACGATGGCCAGCCGGATAATCGTCGGCCAAGTGACCCAGAGGATGCTGCCGACCAGGATGTCCTTGATGGCATCGCCTCCGTGGGCGGTCCGGTCGGCCAGGAGAATGGCCGCCGCGCTGGCCACCACGTAGACGATCCCGATGATCGCCTCCTGGGGCACCTTGCCGTGATCGCCGGTGCGACTCATGGCAAAAAGCGCCGCGCCGACGGTGGTGAACCCCAGTGCCCAGGCCAGCGCCGTGGGTGAGTCCGGCTGTGCCCCGGCCACCAGCGCCGCGGTGGACCCGAGCGCCGCCACCTGGGCCAGCGACAGGTCCACGAAGATCACTTCCCGGGCAATGACGTGCAGCCCCAGGTAGGAGTGGATCGAGACGATGACCAGGCAGGCCACCAGCGGTGGCAGCATCAGTTCGAGCACGGCGGGCTCCTAGTGTCGGTAGACGGCGATCAGGCCGTCCAGCCAGGCGTTGACGAGGTCAAAGTAGGTCACCACCCCGGGCGCCCCGTCGGTGTTCTCCGGCACCACCACCGCGGTGGCGCCGGTGCGCTCGGCCACCTGGGAAATCTGGCTGCGGCTGAAGTAGTTGGAGGCGAAGAGTGCCGGCACCTTCCGGTCGCGCATCAGGGCGATGACCTCCTGCACGTGCCCGGGAGTGGGCGGAATCCCCGGTTTGGCCTCGATGAACGCAATGCATTCAATCCCGAACCGGCGCGTAAAGTATGCCCACTCCTTGTGG
Source organism: Gemmatimonadota bacterium (assembly GCA_034439775.1). Taxonomy (GTDB): domain Bacteria; phylum Gemmatimonadota; class Gemmatimonadetes; order Gemmatimonadales; family GWC2-71-9; genus JAWXBA01. The sequence continues at coordinate 894 of JAWXBA010000006.1, forward strand.
TAGCAGGTCATGCTCATGCCTCGCAGTACGTCGGCCTTCTTGAGCCATCCGCCGAGCCGCGTCGCGAGCGGCTTCCCCTCGAGCATGGTACGGCCCAGGAAACCGTCCAACTGGTTGCTGTTGAGGAGATTGAAGGCGGTGGGCGGGGTCAGGATCCGTACCAGGTCCGCGCCGATCAGCGCCTCCAGCACCCGCCGCTCAAAGTCCTGCTGACGGCCGGTAAAGTAGGCCGCCTGGGCCGGAGCCACCCGCCGCAACCCCACCAGGATGTTGCGCGAGATGATGATGGCGTTGACCGGGTCGGTGTGGATGTGCGGATTGCCGCCGATATGGATGTCACCAGCTGATCGGCTGACTGCCCCAGCCGGCACCTCCATCAGATTGATCCCGGTATAGGCGGTGACATATCCTGGGCCACCCTCGGTCACCTTCCGGTTTCCGGCCCGGTCGAGCAGCGCCGGCACCCACAGCTCCAGGTCGAGCCCGGTTGTCACGAACAGGTCCGCATTGCGGAGCAGCGTCACGAAGCTCGGCTTGGGCTGCACGAAGTGCGGGTCCTCGTCCCCCAGGGCGATGGACGAGACCGTACCCTGTTCACCCACCAGCTCGCGGGCAATCGCGGCGTAGGTGGTCAGGCTGGTGACCACCTTGACCGGGGCCTGCGCGGTCGCGGGGTCGGTTGGGGCGCCGGCCAGCAGCGCGAAGACCAGGGACAACATCATGAGCATCCTCCAGGGCGCAGGGCCCGTGAATCAAAAGGTTTCGTGCTTGTGGGGGCCCATGGCCCAGACCACCTGCAGGGATAGCTGATTGCGGGCGCCGAACGCCGAGTGGAACCGGGACGCTTCGAGCCTGAGCCGGACGAATTCGCTCTGCCACCAGCTGAGCGTTGGCACGATGGCCCATTCGGGATCGCGCTCGCCGCGGGGGGCCTCGCTGTTGTCGTAGCGCATGCCGAGGACCCATCGCGGACCCGCCTTGTACTGGGCATCAATGAATCCACCGTGCCGGGTCGTGACGGCCTCCCCCTCCGTGACGCGCAGACGGTACCCCTCGGCTCGGACGGTCAGGTCCTGCCGGGTACCGGAGGCCGGCGGTCGCCAGGTGAACCGCAGGTCGGCGCCCATCAGCCGGCTCTCGAGCTCCGCCGCCCGGGCATTGCCCCCGGTGGCGGTGAACCCCGCCTGGACATAACTGCTGCGGCTCAGCTGCCAGAAGTTCTGGACCCGGCCCAGGAAGGTGGGCTGGCGGCTGTTGTCATAGAGCGGCTCGCTCTCCGCCGAGGTGGCCTGGAGCCAGACCTCGTGGGTCCCCCCCAGAAGGGCCACCGGCAGGGCGGTATAGAGCGACAGTCCGACCCCCGCCAGCCCCTCGTCGCCGAGGAAGCGTCGATAGACCAGGGGATACTCGCTCTCGGGGAGGGCGTGGGCATGCCAGCGATTCAGGTCGCCCAGCGCCTGCCGAAACTTGCCGGCATCCACCCGCAATCGGCCCGGAAGGCCGGTGTAGTAGATGTATCCCTCCTCCACCCCGATCTCCTCTTCCCCGAAGGTCAGGAAGAGTTTGGTGTGGGAGTAGGGATCGAGAGCAGATTGGAAGGAGAGCTCCACCTCGCTCAACTGGGCGTGGTCGCGCGGGGGTGCCCCCTCCCGGGCCACGAACCGCAGGTCGCCGGTGGCGCTGATCTCGGGGTTGAAGGCCGAGAGATTGCGCTGGCGGCTGACGAACTGAGTGTCGGTGGCCGCTCGATCCGGCAGGGCGGCTGCCGCGGCGGCCTCTGCTGCGGCACGGAGCGCGGCGAGCTCGTCCACCACAGGGTCGGGCCCTGCCGGTCGCCCGGCGGCTTGGCAGCGCGCCGCCGCGAGGGCATCGACCCTGGCTGCCAGGCGAGCCAAACCCGCCGAGAGCGAGTCGAGACCTGGACCCCCAGCAGGCACCCTGGGAAGCACAACCGGAACTGCGGGGCAGGCACCGGCCTCCAGGGCCTCGAGACGGGCAGTGAGCCGGCGGACCCCAGCTTGGACCGAATCGAGACCGGCGCCTTGCGCGCTGACCGATCCCGTGATTCCCACCAGACATCCCACTCCCAGGAGGAGCGGATAGAGCAAACGTGGCATGATTTCCTCGCAACAGGCGGATGGCCGGAACAGGCAGTCGCCTGGGCCGGAGCACAACATCGGTGTCAGGAAATCAGCGGGGAGGGGAGCGGGGGAGAAC
>JAWXBA010000007.1:0-4364 GCA_034439775.1 Gemmatimonadota bacterium
CGAGTACCTGAATCGGAAGGCCGGCAAGAACGTCCTGCTCGGCCTGCTCAACGGGACCGCCCGCCGCGAACTGGTGGTGCGGCCGACCACAGGCGCGCAGGAAAACGGGCTGTTGTACACCCGGTGGGTGGAGCGCAACCGCGCCGAGGTGGAGCGGCTCAGCAACGGCCGCCTCGGCTATGTCCACATCCCGGGGATGAACGACGGCGCCTATCGGACCACCATCGAGGAAGTGATGGGCAAGTACATCACCCGCGAGGGGGTGGTGGTGGACACCCGGTTCAACGGCGGCGGCGACCTGGTGGCCGACCTGGCGATGTTCCTGTCGGGCACGTCGTTCTTTGACTACACCACCGACACGCGCAGCACCGGCTTCGAGCCGAATTTCCGCTGGACCAAGCCGAGCGTGTCATTGGCCAACGAGGCCAACTACAGCGACGGTCACTGCTACGCCTGGGCCTACAAGGAGCTCAAGATCGGGCCGTTGATCGGGATGCCGGTGCCGGGCACCTGCACCTTTGCCGGCTGGGAAAGCATTGAAGGCGGCATCCGCTGGGGTGCGCCGGGGATGGGGGTCAAGGATGCCACCACCGGGCGGTACCTGGAAAACTGGCAGACCGAGCCGGACATCCGGGTCATGAATGAGTTCATCCCGGCAAGCCGGGGCCAGGACCAGCAGTTGGAGGTGGCGGTGCGGGAGTTGATGCGTCTCGTGGGGAATAGGGAATAGGGAACGGGGAATGGGGGTGTCGGGTACCGGGTACCGGGTGCCGGGTGTCGGCGGCACCTCGGACGGTTGGGTTCTCCTGGCGGGGCCGAATGGATTCGGCGCGGTACCTTCGAACCCGCTGCCCCGCTGCCCCGCCCTACCGCCCCGTCCCGAACTCCCGCAGGAATGCCGATCCCCGCAGCGCAGGCTTCTGGGCCAGCATTGCCGCCAGCGTCCCCACCTGGGTCCTGAATGCGTCCTCCGCGAGCTCCTCCTCCATGGCCCACCCCTCGGGCTGCCGGTTGTTGAAGAGCAGGTTCTCCGAGATGACAAAATCCGCAGGCACCTTGTCCCGGGCAATCGGGCGCTGGGGACAGTAGGGATCGCCGGAGTCGTAGCGTTCGTTCTGCCCGGTCTGGACGATGGCGTTGGCGCGAAAGAAGCCCGGTGGCTCGGTGCCGCCCTCCTCGCGACTGACCATCGCGCCGCAGGCGCCGGTCTGGTAGATGGCGTTCTCCTGAATTCGGCCCACCGCCATCCCCTCACCGGCACCCCAGTAGGCAATCCCCCAGGTCAGGATGTCCTCCACCACGTTCCACTGCACGGTGGCCTGGGCATCGACGAAGATCCCGATCCCCTTCCAGTAGCGGGCCACCAGATTGCCGGAGATCTCGGCCTGCGCATCCCAGGTCAATCCAATTCCGACCCCACGACCGCCACCGACACGGCCGCCGGACGCCTTGTCCACCCCGTCGACGACATTGTCATGGATCTGGGCCCGGGCGTCGCGATACATGGCCACTCCATCCCAGGAGTTCCGGATGATCTGGCAGTTGCGCAGGGTAAAGTTGGCTCCCTCTCGACCGACGACCCCAGAAATACCGACCACGGTCTGCGCCACGACCGCCGAGTCACCGATGTTGTCGCGGATGCTGCACGACTCGATCGTGGCGGTGGAGCGGCGGACCACCACGGCACCGTTGGTGGCCTGACCATCGGGGTCGCGAACTCCGCCGGTGACCGTAATCCCGCTCAGGCGGCAGTTGTCGCAATCCTCGAGCAGGATCCCGTAGCCGGCACCGGTATGGATGAACACCGAGTCGGCGTGGGCACCGACGATTTCAAGGCCATGGCCGCTGACGACCATCCCCAGGGTGCCGGGCACCGGGGTGGCGGCGTCCTGGCAGTTGCCGCAGGTGGGGTCGGTGTAGGCCGAGGGTTGGAGGACGTAGTGTCCGGGAGCAAGCAGGAGCCGGGTGCTGTCGGTGGCGGCGGCCAGCGCCCGCTGGAGGCTGCTGGGGCTGGTGGCAGTAGCCATGGCGGAGCCCAGGGGCAGGTCCGGGGCGACGGCAACAGTTCGCGCGTCGTCCTGGGGGACGGTGCAGGCTGTGGCCAGGAGCAGGGCGAGTGGGAAGCGCATGGGCGGCTCGGGAGCGAGAAGGGAGAAGCGAGAAGTTAGTCTCACTTCTCCCTTGTCCCCAAGTCCGGTCGGGGCGATTCTCCACCCCCATGGCCACGCCCCCCCCCGCGGCAAAACAGTTTGATCGCTCGATCGTGGAAGGGCCGATTGTCCGCTCTGTCTGGAAGCTGGCGTGGCCCACCGTGCTCCAGAACCTGATCGGGGGGATGCAGGGGGTGGTGGACCACGCGATGGTGGGACACTACGTCGGTTTTGCCGCCAATGCCGGCATCGGGGTGGCGCTGCAGATCTTCCTGGTGGTCATCACCTTCATGATGTCGTTGTTCACCGGGATGGGGGTGCTGGTGGCGCGCTTTGCCGGCGCCAATGACCCCGAGAATGTCAACCGGACCGTCTATCAGGCATTCCTGGCCTCGGTCGTGCTGGCCTTTGGTGTCCTTGCCCCGCTGGGCTGGTTCCTCTCTCCCTCGTTGCTGTCGCTGATAAACGCCGCGCCCGAGGTGCAGCTGGAGGCGCTGCCGTACCTGCGGATCATGTTCGTTGGCTCGTTCGGCATGCTGCTGTTCTTCATGCTCGGTGGCGCGCTCCGTTCGGCCGGCGATGCCCGCACTCCGCTGTACCTTGGCGTCGGAATGACGATCCTGAACATCGTCCTCAACATCGTCCTGATCCGCGGCATGGGTCCGATCCCGGCGCTCGGCACGGCCGGTGCTGCACTGGGCACCGCCATCTCGGGGCTGGTGATGAGCGCGTTCGGCTTCTGGCTGATGCTCTCCGGCAAGCTGGTGATCCAGTGGCACCGGGGCATGAACTGGAAACCGGACCTCAAGATCATCCGGCAGCTCTTCAAGTTCGGGCTCCCGGCCGGGGTGCAGGGAGTGGCCATGAACATTGCCGGCGTGCTGATGCTCCGGTTCGTCGGCGCCCTGGAGCACAGCGCCCAGGCCCAGGCCGCCTATGCGGTCGGCTACAGCGAGCTGTTCTCGTTCATTACCTGGACGTCGGTCGGGCTGATGGGTGCGGCGGCGGCGGTGGCAGGACAGAACCTGGGCGCCGGCAAGCCGGAACGGACCATCGCAGCGGTCCATGCGGCGGCCAAGATGGGATTGGGGCTGGCGGTGGCAGTCGGGCTGCTCTTCGTGACCATTCCAGGCGCGCTGCTCGGCGTCTTCGGCATGGACGACCCGATTGCGCTCGAGATCGGGATCCAGTTGCTCGGCTTCCTGAGTGTCTCGGGGCTATTCATTGCCGTGGCGCTGACCTATACCGGCGGCCTGCAGGGCACCGGCGACACCAAGAGCCCGCTGTATATCTCCCTGGTGTCGCAGATCGTGATCCCGGTGGGGATGTGCGCCGTGCTCCAGTCGATGGGGCGGCTCGGTGCTGTCGAGATCTGGACCGCCATCGTGCTGGGCCACATGACTCGATGCGGATTGTCGATCTGGCGGTTCCGACAGGGGAAGTGGCGGAGCATTGTGGTGGAGGCGTGAGCCCTGGGCGGGAACTGTACGGTTCCGCGCGCAGGTGGGTTCCTGACATGGTGAGCGGGAACTGTACAGCGCCGCGTTAGGGACGGTTCCTGGAATGGTGAGCGGGACCAGCACGCAGGGTTGTTCCCGCCTACCCGGCTAGGAACTGGCCCAAGTACCGAGCTGTACAGTTCCCGCCCACCTCACACGATGCTATCCCGCCACAGCACCGTACGGTTCCCGCCGTCACGGCCGCACCATTCCCGAACTCCGCCGCACGTTGCCGCAGCCCGGCCAGTTCTGGGCCTGCCCGTTCGGGCCTGGCGGCAGCACCCGCTGGTCGCGGGGTACCAGCTGTGAGTCCTCCGAGGCCTGATAGGCCAGCATGGCGGCCAGGGTGGCGTTGTTCTTGAGGTCGTCGAAAATGATCTTGTCGAAGGTGTCGCGGTTGGTGTGCCAGGTGTACTGGCGGTAGTCGGGATAGTTGGACTGGAGTCGGAATCCGGGCGCGCCGTGACAGATGAACGACATGTGGTCGCTGCCGCCGCGCTCCGGCTCGCCAGGAATGTCGAGCTCGATGTGCTGGGTAATGGCCCGCGGCAGCTGGCCGAACCACTTGCCGAAGAACGCCCCCGCCCCGGTGTACCCCATCATCCGGATGTAGTCCACCCGCCAGGTGCCGTTGTCCTGGTTCATGGCCACCTGCAGCCCGTTGATGATCTCCGGGTGATCGGCCGCAAAGGCGCCCGATCCGATCAGCCCCTGC
>JAWXBA010000008.1:0-22146 GCA_034439775.1 Gemmatimonadota bacterium
ATGCGCTTCCTGGCGGAGAACGCCTTTACCACGCCCGACTATCTCGTCACCCCGGACATTCTGCGGCGGATTGAAGCCGCGGGGGTGCTCGATCGCCTGCGGACGGCGCAGGGCAGTGTGGTCCGCTCGCTGGTGGGGCGGGCCAGGATGGAGCGGCTGGTGGAGTACGAGGCATTGGCGTCCGGTGGCTCCCGACCGTACACCGTGGCGGACCTGCTGGGAGAGCTGCGGACGGCGGTCTGGGGAGAACTGAATCGCCCCTCGGTGACCGTGGATGTGTACCGGCGCAACCTCCAGCGGGCCTACCTCGATGCCGTCAACAGCGAGCTGAACCCACCGCGGCTGGCCAACGCACCGGCCAATGCGCCGGATCCCCGACCCACCTCCGACACCCGCCCGGCGCTGCGGGGCGAGCTGACCGAACTTGATGCCCTGGCCCAGCGGGCGATTGCGCGGGCCGGCAACAGCATGACCCGGATGCACCTGCGCGATGTCCGGATGGAGATCGACCGGATCCTCAATCCCCGGCCGTAGCCCGACAGGCCGAGCGCCGCATCCCTGCCCGGTACCATCGGCTCGGGTGCGGCTCACGATCGGGATGGAGACGGTTTCGCGACATCATTGTGACGGCAACGCTGCCAGCGCTGCCGATCTTTGCCCATGGTGCCGCCCCTTCCCTGGTTTCCCGCCTCCGGCGGGACGGGTCCCCGCAACCCGCGAACGCGCTGGGAGTTTCCCCCACGGTTGCGCCCCAACGCGACGCTGGGCGTCCTCGATGTTACCAAGTACTTCGGGACGACCAGCGGTGGGATCAAGACCTACCTGCTGGAGAAATCCCGGTATGTCGCCACCCGGCCGCACCTCCGCCAGATTCTCGTCATTCCTGGGGCTGCGGATGAAATCGTCACCGGGGACGGGTGGCGGTCGTACGCCCTGCGGGGTCCTCGCATTCCGGCCCACCCTCCCTACCGATTCCTCCTTGCCACCCGGTCATTCCGCCGAATCGTTGAGCACGAGCGCCCTGACCTGATTGAAGTCGGGAGCCCCTTCCTGGTGCCCTGGCTGACTCGACTGGCTAACCGCCGACTCCAGGCGCGGACGGTCTGGTACTACCACAGCCACCTGCCAAGACTCGTCGCGCCGGATCCCGCTCGCGCCTCCCGGGCTCACCACATCGCCCAGCGGGCAATGGAACGCTACGTCCGCTTTCTCGGCGGGCAGTTTCCGGCGGTCATCTGCGGGTCACGTTTCGCCGCGAGGGAGATCGCTGCCTTGGGGGTGCGGCGGGTGGTCCGGATTCCCATGGGCGTGGACCTGGACCACTTCCATCCGGGCCGGCAGGCCAACGGGGCACGCCTCAGTCGGGAACTTGGCCTTCCTATCCGTCCTTTTGCCGTGTTTGCTGGGCGGCTCGCCGAGGAGAAGCGGATTGACGTGGTACTCGACTCGTGGCCAGAGGTGGAACGCAGGACCGGCTTGCGCCTGGTCATCGCCGGTGCTGGACCACACGCCGACCGGCTCCGTGCTCATCGGCATGCCGGGAGGGCCACATGGCTGCCGTGGCAGGACGACCGGCACCGGCTGGCCGACCTCCTGGCACTGGCCGATCTGTACCTGGCCCCTGGCCCGTCGGAAACGTTCGGGCTGACGGTGGTGGAGGCGATGGCGTCTGGTACGCCGGTCGTGGCGGTGGACGCCGGGGCAGGGGTGGAACTGGTCCGGGACTCAGGTGCGGGATGCTGGTACCCCGATGGCAACCCGGAGGGGGTCGTGGCTGCGGTCACCGATCTCCTGGAAGCGGGCCCCGCCCGTCTGGGTCAGGTGGCTCGCGCCTTCGCGGAAACGCATCACGCATGGGAGAGCGTCTTCGATCGCACTTTTGCCCTGTACCAGCAGCTGGTAGAGGGAAGGCCAATCGACACCGAGTCGTCGGCTTGATGACCGCCAGTGGGATCGCGATGGCCCTGGTTCTGGCTGCACTGGACCTCGCGGCCCGAACGGCGCGGATCCGCTGGCTGCTGGGGACCCTCGGTGTCTCGCTGCGCTGGTGGGATGCACTGCGCCTGAACAGCTGGGCCGATCTGGCCGCAGCGTTGACTCCGATGCGGCTCGGCGGCGAGCCGGCACGCTTTGCCGCGCTCCGGCTCTTCCAGGTGCCGATGCGTCCCACCGTGGCTGGTCTGGCCCTTGAGGTGATCGTCGCCACCCCGACTACCTGCCTCCTCGGACTGGCAATGTTTGGCTTCTGGGGGCGCAGCTGGCTTTCCACCGCGGCGGGTGGATTCGGCGGAGGGATGGCGTTGGTGCTGGGGGCCAGCTTGATCCTGGGCGCTGGGCTCGGCTGGTGGTGGCGCCGCAGCCACAGATTGACGGAGCCTTCCCCGACGGCGATACCCCGCCTCACCGGCGTTGCGGTACTGCTGATCTCCCTGACCACCGGGGCGAGCGTCCTGTGCCGCGTTGCGATCCTCCCGGTTCTGCTCGGGGCAAGTGAGGCCGGTTCGGGCCCGGGAATCCTCCTGCTGGAATCCTTCGTGCTGTTGTTCGGTCAGGCGCTTCTGCCGATGCCTGCTGGGGGCGGCATTGTGGACACCGCCTTCCTGCACGGCGCGGCCGGTGCGGCGGGTGTGACGACCCTGCTGGTCTGGAGGGCTTGCACGACCGGCCTGGGAATGGTCCTCGGCTCGGTCTTCCTTGTCCTTCGGCTGGTCGGCAGTCGGCTGCGGCCGCGAACCGGGTCAAGCCGCCTGGGGACGCTGGCTCCCTCGGGGGCCGATGATGGCGGCGTAGTGCTCGAGCAATCCGTCCAGCACCGGCCCCCACTCCCGCGCCATGGCGGTAACCCGGCCACCTTCTGCCAGCCGACGACGGAGGCGCCCGTCGGCGAGTAGCCGGTCCAGGCCAGAGACCCAGGCGGTGGGGTCTTTGGCATCCACCATCCAGGCGTTTTCCCCATGCCGTCCGAAGTCGAGCACCCCACCCGCCGAGACGGCGAGCGGGGGCACCCCACTGGCCATCGCTTCCAGGGTGACGTTCCCGAAGGTCTCAGTTTCGGAGGGCATGGCAAAGACATCGGCCGACGCATAGGAGACGGCCAGGTCGATCCCTGAGCGTGTCCCGGTCAGGTGCACCCGCGGCAGCCCGGACCGCCGAATCGTTTCCTCCAGTTGGCCATGCCCTGTGAACACCAGATGTGCCCGTGGATGGAGGCGGGCAATCATCGGCCAGGTCGAGAGGATGCGGTCGATGCCCTTTTCCGGGGCGAGTCGCCCGACATACGCAACCAGCATGTCCTCGGGCCCGATGCCGAGCCCGCAACGGTATTGCGGGGACCGGTACTCGGGGCCGAATTGATGGGTGTCCACCCCGCGGGACCAGATCCCGGTGTGCCTGATGCCCCGACGTTGCAGGTGCACCTCGTATGCAGTGCTTGGAGCGAGTACCCGGCTGGCCTGGCCATAGAACCAGCGCAGGTAGGCCCATCCCACTGGGAGCGCCCAACCCATGCGATAGCGTGAGGCGTAGCGTTCGTAGTCGGTATGAGCGGAGGCGATGATCGGGAGCTTCAGTCGCTGGGCGATCCGGAGTCCCGCCAATCCCATCGGGAATTCGGTGGCCAGGTGGACAATCTCCGGGCCGAAGCGCTCGAGGTCCCCCTGGACCTCGGCACGATCAGGTGCCGCCCATTCCACCTGCGGCGAGAGATGGAACGGTTGGCTGCGGCTGGTGTGCAGGTTCGGATCTGGCCCCGTACCCGGGAGGGCGGGGTAGGTGGCAGAGTACACTCGGATCTGGTGCCCCCGCCGGCGCAGCGCGTCGGCGGTCCGCTTGAGCGTGAGGGAGACCCCACTCACCATCGGAACATAGACTTCGGTGAAGAGTGCAATTCGCATGACTGGACTCCGGGGTATGCTGGCCCGATCGCCCGATGCCCCTTCGGGTGACGGGGCAATCGGATTTCCCGGAAGAATGGTCGGGCTCCGTGACGATTCCGGGAACTCCCAGTCACCGCGAAGTCACAACCCCATGCCGATTCAGTGATTCCTCGGTCGGGCCCACACGCGCTGGCGGGCGCCGGCGCAGACTTCGTGATAACTCACGTCCAATCGGTCCAGTTCGGCGGACCAGCTGAGCGCCTCGGCGGTCTTCCGGGCGCCCAGCGCAAGCCGCTGCCGCAGCAGCGGGGACTCTGCCAGGCGGACCAGTGCGGTCGCCATTGCCGTCACGTCTCCCGGTGGGAATGCGAGCCCGTTCTGATCGTCGCGAAGATGGTCGGCGACTCCACCGGCCGGGGTGGCCACCAGGGGCAGGCCGCTGGCCATGGCCTCGAGCACGACGAGACCCAGCGTTTCCGTCTCGGAGGCGAACAGGAAGGCATCGGCACTGGCATAGAGGCGTGGCAGCACTGTGGCTCGGTCGAGGTTGCCCAGAAAGGTGACGTGCTGATCGGCCTGCGCCCGCAGGGCGCGCTCCTGCGGGCCGGCGCCAGCGATGATCAGGTGCATGGGCAGGCGACCGGCACAGGCCAGCCGGGCCTGGCGGAAAGCCGAGAGGATGCGATCGACTCCCTTCTCGGGTGCGAGTCGTCCAACGTGGAGGAAGAGCAGGGTCTCATCGGAGACATAGGCCCGCCGGAGCGTGCGATTCGCCTTGGCAGGATGAAAGGTCGCGATGTCGACACCGCGCCCCCACACCTCAACCTCGCTGACACCCATCCTGCCCAGATCCTCCCGCGCTGGGTGACCGGGGGTGTACACCCGGAGACTGCGGCGATGGAACCGGCCCAGGTAGCTGGCGACCGTGCCCTGGAGCCAGCCGACTCCATAGCTGCGAGCGTAGCGGGAAAAGTCGGTGTGGTACGACGACACCGCCGGGATGCCGAACTGTCGGGCGGCCCGTTGTCCCATCCGTCCGATCATGAACTCCGTGGCGGAGTGGATGATGCTCGGCTGAAATCGTCGAACCACTCCTGCCACCGTGCCACCGGCCGGGCTGGCCAGTCGCAGGTCTGGATAGAGTGGCATCGGTACGCTGGGGACCCCCGTCGTCGGGGCCGCACCAAGCGCCAGTGTCTCGGCTTGAAAGGGATTTTCCCGGATGGCCGGATAGCTCGGCGCGATGACCTCCACCTCCCAGCCGCGCGCGTGGAGCCCTGCCACCGACAGGGCGGTGACCACCGAGACCCCGTTCACCTGGGGCGGGTAGGTGTCGGTACAGTACAGCGCCCGCAGGGGAGGCCTCCCGTGGTCCATCCCGGAACAATGGCGTTTGCATGTCACCTTGGTGTGAACATGGTGTCACGACTGGCCAACACTTCCTGTCCGACCCTTGAGACGGAACCGGCACCTGCCTGTCTCCCTGCCGTGACGAAGCTTTCCAACATTTCCACACGAGGTTTCGGTTGTCCACATGGACCCGGAGGGGCAATGCTGGCTCCAGTTGGAATCAGACGAGTGGTCGTGGTCATCCTCGACGGACTGCGGGCGGACGCCATCCCGCTCTTCGGCCTGCCGGTGCTGGGGGGGCTTGCCTCAAGAGGTGCCGCCACCTTTGGGGCCCGAACGGTGTCGCCGAGCATCACGAACGCGGCGCTTACCTCCCTGTTGACCGGGGTTGGTCCCGCAGTACACGGCCTGGCTTCGGACCGCATCGCCCTCCCTCCCGATCCGCGGCGGCTGACTCCGCTGCCCAAAGTGCTGCGGGCCGGTGGTGTACCAACCCTCGGCTTCCGAGGCGGCCTGCCCTTTGCCTTTCGTGGTATCGGAAAGCGGATCGCTCAGGGGCTCGGGGCGGAGATCAGCTTCGGGGGATCCTGTGCATCTGAAATCCTCGATCGGGCGCTGCCCTCACTGGGTCGTGAGTCGTCTGGAATGTGGCTGCTGCATTGGCCGGACGCGGATACCGTCGGGCATGCGTCCGGATGGTCCTCGCAGGCCTATCTCAAGGCGGCACTCGAGTACGATGTGATGGTCGGGCGGCTGCTTCGGGAAACTGGCGCGCTCCGTGATCCCGGCACCGTGCTGATCCTGCTGGCTGATCACGGTGGGGGAGGACGGGTGGCCAAGGACCATGCCAGCGACCATCCGCTGGACACCTCGATTCCATTGATCATCGCTGGCGGGCAGGTAAGGCAGGCTGACCTGGGGCGCGGCTGTTCGCTGCTCGACGTCCCGGCCACGATCCCATGGCTATTCGGCCTGCGGACGCCGAGCGGCTACCAAGGCAGGATCCTTCGGGAGGCGTTCCTGCACCAGTCGGACGGCCTGATGGCGATCCGGGCGGCCGCGTGACCGCGCCGATGCCCGGGCTGCTGGACCGGCTGGATCACCACGACCGCCGCTTGCTCCAGCGCTGGATCCTGTCCGACGGCTACTCCCGATCGGCCCGGGCCGGGTGGGTGGTCGTGACCCAGCTCGGCAGCACGATCAGCGTCGTCCTGGCGGCACTGCTCATCCCGCTGCTGGTGCTCCCGGACCGTGCGGACGCCTGGCTGCCTGCCGCCGTATTGACGATCTCCTTTCTGATTGCCCAGCTGATCAAACGCTTGGTGCAACGTCAACGACCGGACGAGGTGTCGATCATCGCCTGTCCCGACCGGTTCTCCTTTCCGTCCGGGCACGCAACCTCCAGCATGGCGATCGGGCTCGGGCTCGGGGTGCTGGTCCCAGCCGTGGCGCCGATCGCGCTGGCGCTGGCGCTCCTGGCCGGGGCGAGCCGAGTGGTGCTCGGGGTGCACTATCCTGGTGACGTGGTCGCCGGGCAGTTGATCGCTGTCGCCACCACCGCCGCGCTGCACGGCGTGCTCTAACCGGGGTCGGCGGGGCCGCCGCCCGGCAGGGCCGCATGTGCCCACGGACGGTCGGCTGGTCGACCCTGCTACCCGGACACTTTCGCTATCTTCCGGGGTCTCTCACGGGATTCCCCCATGCGTCGATTGTCCCTGTCTTGCCTGGCTCTGATGCTCCTTGCCCCGGCCCTCCCCGCCCAACGCACCGCCAAGCCGCCGCTCCATGGGCGCCACTGGATGGCCATTACCGGCAAGCCGCTCGGCGCCGCCGCCGGGGCCCGGATCTTTCAACAGGGTGGCAACGCCGTCGATGCCGCCGCGGCAATGCTCGGTGCCGTGGCCACCATGTGGGATGTGCTGAGCTGGGGGGGCGAGACCCAGGCGCTGATCTACCATCCCGGGCTCAGGAAGGTGATCGGAATCAACGCGCTTGGCTGGGCACCAAGCGGTGCCACGCCTGAGTACTTCGCCGCCAAGGAACTGACCAACCCCCCGGAGTACGGCGTGGACGCCGCCGTGACGCCAGGCACCCCGGGCGGGATCATGGTGATGCTGGCCGAGTACGGCACGATGTCCCTGGCCCAGGTGCTCCAACCGGCCATCGAGATGGCCGACGGCTATCCGATCGAGGCCCTGACCGCCAACAGCATCGAGGCCCAGAAACGTCGGCTGGCCGAGTGGCCCTACTCCCGGGCCATCATGCTGCCTCACGCCGGCCAGGACCGCGAGGCGCCCGAGGCCGGGGAGATTTTCCGCCAGCCGGAGCTGGCCGTGATGCTCCGCTCGCTGGTGGCGACCGAGGCTCAGGCGCGCCGGGCAGGGAAGGATCGCAAGGCCGCGATCATGGCAGCGTATGACCGATTCTACCGGGGCGACATTGCGGCTGAGTACGTCCGCGGGGCGCGGGAACAGGGATCCCCAGTGACCTTGGAGGATCTGGCCACCTGGCAGGTCCGGATCGAGGAGCCGGTCTCCACCAGCTACAAGGGGATCGAGGTCTACAAGCTCAATGTCTGGACCCAGGGCCCGGTGCTGCTCCAGGCACTGAACCTGCTCGAGCTGGCGGATGTCCGCGCGATGGGGTACAACAGCTCACGCTACCTCCACGCCCTCTACCAATCGATGAGCCTGGCCTTTGCGGATCGGGATTTCTATTACGGTGACATCTACACCGCGCCGGAGGAACCGGTGCGCGGCCTGCTCTCCAAGGAATATGCCCGCCAGCGCTTTGGGCAGATCAGTTGGGAACGCAACGATCCGGCGGTGCGCCCCGGCGATCCCTACCCCTTCCAGGGTGGCACCAACCCGTTCGCGCGGTTGCTGGCCGAATGGAGCGTCAACGGACCACGCGCCGAGGCTGACCGTGCCGCCATCCCGAGTCCGGCCGACGACGCGGCGTTCAGGGAAAGCTTTTACGCCGGGACGACCTCGATCCAGGCCGCCGACTCAGCCGGCTGGGTGGTGAGCATCACCCCCAGCGGCGGCTGGGTGCCGGCGGTCATTGCCGGCAGGACCGGGATCGGGATGAGTCAGCGGGCCCAGAGCTTCGTGCTGCGGGCCGAGGATGGACCGTACAACGTGGTGGCGCCCCGGAAGCAGCCCCGGGTGACCCTGACACCGACCCTGGCGCTCAAGGATGGGGTGCCGTTCCTGAGCTTTGCCGTCCAGGGCGGGGATTCCCAGGACCAGAACCTGCTGCAGTTCTTCCTCAACATGGTCGAGTTCGGGATGACGGTGCAGGAGGCGACCGAGGCGGCCAACCTGAACAGCTTCCAGATGCGGACCAGCTTCGGGGACCATGCTACTCGACCCGGCCGCATGCTGCTGGCCGAGCGCGTGCCGGAATGGGTCCGGGCCGACCTGCGTCGGATGGGCTATACCCTGGAGTTTCAGCCGCTGACCAGCGGGCCGATCAACGCCATCTGGTTTGACCGGAAGCACGGGACGTTCTGGGGGGGCTCTTCGAACTTCGGGGAAGACTACGGCATTGCATGGGAGTGAGAGGGCGGGGAATGGGGAATCGGGAATCGGATAGTCGAGGCAGGACGCGAGGCGCTGGTTGGGCACCATCGTCCGTTGCCATTCCGGAGCCCATTCCCCATTCCCCGCCACTACTCCACCGGCCGGAACCGCACCCCGAATCGATTGATGTAAGCGTCCAAGGTGCCAGCGGCTCCCGATTCCACCCCGAAGATCAACCAGAGTTGCCCCGTCGAGCTGGCCCGGATCCGGAAGGCGTCCTGGCCGGAGTGGCGTGCCCAGGCTGCGTACGGCCCGTTGGGGATGCAACCCACCGCGTTGTTCCGCAGGTCGCCCAGGGTCCGGATCGTCGGCCCCCCCGTGGCTTGCTGTCCCTTGTCGATATTGAGGCGATACGTCCCACTCTGATCCACGGTGCGCACCGGCTCGACGTTGACCACCCCGGCCTTGAGCCAGGTGATCGGCCCGGCGCCCGAGGTGCAATCCCGCCCGAAGTTGCTGATGTATTCGAGATCCACTCCGATCGAGTACTCGGCATCGGGGAGGAAGCCGTCCACCACGCGATACCAGTACATGAAGATGTCGGAGCTGACGTTGTCGGCCTTCAGGTACAGCGCCGGTGCCTGGTCCAGGGTCTCCTGGGGCCTGATGCGGACATCGCCGATGAACCCGACGGTGGTTTCCTGTGCCGCCGGGTACTCGACCGCCCCGGCACTCCATCCGCTCACGGTCTGGCCCGAGCCGAACTGGTAGTCCGCAATGAAGGAGTTGTCCGGCTCGCCGTTGTCGAGCAGGCAACCACCGGCCAGCGTGGCGGTGAGGCCGACCGTCAAGATATGGCTGGTTCGCATCGTGTTCCTCAGCGCTCGTTCAGGGACTTCGGGGAGGGGCCTGGCTAGCGGCCCAAGGCACGTAGGAGACGATCGGCAAGCCATTCTGCTTCACGCTTCTCCCGGATGGCCCTGCCCAGCACCACCCGGCCACCGCTTCGCCGGACCAGCGCCAGGTCGGCATAGTAGCGCGCGTTGGCCTGCATGCTGGTTTGGGTGGCGATGTCCAGGACATCCGAGGTCGGCACGTGGCGGGTCCGGCCCAGCCCCAGGAACCCCTGAGTGATCTCCATCCCGTCCATCGTGGCCAGGATCTGGCTGGTGCCGAACCACAAACTGGCTGCCGCGAGGCCGATCGCCGCGCCGACCAGGCTCACCGCCCACGCCAGGAGTTGGGGGGCCTCGGTCCACAGCAGGAAGACCCCCAGCCCGCCAAAGAACACCGCCGAGGCGGTGACCACCAGCGCCGGGACCAGGTGTCGGGCCGCCGGCAGCCACACCTCGGTGCCATGCTGGGTGGTGGTGACCAGGATCCGTGAGCTCGGCGGCTGAACGTAGTCATCAAACCCGACGGCGATGGGAATATCGCTGGCGGTAAGTACCACCCCAGCGGGCGGGGCAAAGACCGGCACCTCGAATCGGGCGCGGTAGTCCACCCCTGGGATGTCGGCGTTGGCCTCGAGCCGCCAGCTTACCCCGCCCGTCCCCGGCAGTGGTGAGGAGGCTGGCGCCTCCGGCGGCAGCCGGAACGCGAAATGAATGACCGTCGATCCCCCGTCCCGGAAGGTCCGGACGACATCCAGCTGCGATTCCCACACGACGTCCCCCTCCGTTTCCCCTTCGTCCACCCGGATGCATCGAAGCGATACCGGGATCCGGGGGGCGGCATGGAGGTCGAGTGAGGCACGAATCCGCCCCGCCAGGGTGCCGCCCAGGAAGCCGGGGAATGTCTCCAGCTCCAGGGCCGAGGTGCCGTACCGCCGATGGTGCAGGGTGTCCCGAATGGCGTGGACCAGGAGTCCGATCCCGATGGCACCAAAGAGGGTCACCAGCCACAGGGTCGGCTCCCCGGTGCGCAGTGCTTCGCGCACCGCCAGCAGGGAGGAGGGCAGGGCAATGGCGTTCCAGAGCGCGGCCACGAACCAGGAAGCGATGACCTGCTGCCGGCTGGTGTCGGAGATCGGCCCGTCGGCCCAGTCCTCGCGCCAGCGCCATGGCTCCTCGGGCCACGCCGCCTGGCGCTGGGCCAGCCGGCGCTCCCGTGCGGCGCGGCGGCGAAAGCCGAAGTGCAGGCTCAGGCCGACCACGATCCCTGCCAGCCCCAGTCCCCCCAGGATGATGGCCAGCGTCCAGCGGCCATCCACCGCTTCGGGGATGCCCAGGGCCAGGGCGAGCAGGCCGCCGAGGAGGAACGGGATCGGGAAGACCGTGGCGCATCCAGGCATCGGGGAAAGGTAACTCCTCCTGCGGCGCGGAACCCAGCGTTACCTTTCCCGCCATGCCCACGCGAAACTGGATTGCCCTGGCCCTGACCGTGGTATCGGTGGCGCTCCTCCTGCCCGGCCTGCAGCAGCCGATGATGACCATTACCGCCTCCATGGAGATCATGGGCGTCAGCCGTGAGCTGTTCCGGCAGACCCAGAGCGTCATCGAGGCGGTCAGGAGCCTGCACGAGTCCGGCAACGACTTTGTGGCCGGGTTGATCCTCTTCTTCAGCGTGACTGTGCCGTTCCTCAAGATCGCCGCCGTGGCGGTGATCCTGGGCATCCGACGCCCGCAGGCGCGGTATCGGCTCTACCTGCTGGTCCGCTCGATCAGCAAGTGGGCCATGGCCGACGTGTTCGTGGTGGGGGTGTTCATTGCGATGCTGGCGGCCAAGGCCACCGATAACCTGGATGCTTCGGCCGAATCGGGATTCTACTATTTCGCCGCCTACTGCCTGGTGTCGAACCTCGCCTTCCAGTTCCTCACGATCCCCTCGCCAGGGGAACCGGCGCCGAAGGTGTCCCGGAAGGGTTGAGCGTCACCCGGGCGTCCACCACCAGGCAGCCGGTGCCGAGCGCCAGGACTGGATTGAGGTCGATCGCCGCGATCGTCGGGTACTCCTCGGCCAGCTGACCCACCCGGATCAGCAACTCACCGAGGGCTTCCCGGTCCGCTTTGGGAGCCCCACGAGGCCCTTCGAGGATCAGGGTGCCGCGGATCCCTTCGAGCATCTCCTGCGACTCGCGCGGGGTGATCGGTGCCATCCGGAATACGACGTCCCGGAGCACCTCGACCAGGGTCCCGCCCAGCCCGAACATCAGCAACGGCCCGAAGCCCGGCTCCCGGCTCATCCCCACGATCAGCTCGACCGGGCTGTGCCCCTGCCGCTGGATCAGGACCCCCTCCACCACGGCATCCGGGTAGGCTCGGCTGGCTCCGTCATGGATCCGCTGCCACGCCATGCGGATCCCTGCTCCGTCCCTGATCCCGGTATGGACGCCATCCGCCTCGGTCTTATGGCTGATGGCTGGCGCCATGACCTTGCAGACCACCGGCCACCCCAGCTGCTCGCCGAGCGCCACCGCCTCTGCCACCGATCGGGCCATCCTCGCCTCCGCTACCGGTACCCCGATGGCGGTGATGAGGTCGAGCGCCTCCAGTTCAGAGAGGCGGTCTGCCCCGCGCTCGTCTGCGGTTGCCAGGATCTTCCGGATGGCCGTGTGGTCGAGTTCCCGACGGGCAACCTCTCGCGGCGGGCGCTCGCGCCACTCGCGATACCGGTTCTGGGCCGCGATGGCCCGGGCGGCAGATTCGGGGAAAATGTAGGCCGGAATCCCGGCGGAGTGCAGGGCCGCCCGGCCCTGGGGCAGGCCCCTATGGCCCATCAGGACGGCATACACGGGAGTCTCCGGATGGCGGCCGGCCGCGGTGGCGATGGCCTCGGAGACATCTTCCTGGCGGACCACCAAGGGGGGGACGAAGATGGCGACCACGGCGTCCAGCCCGGCGTCGTCCAGGAGCGCGTCGAGGGCGGCACCGTAACCGGCTGGGGTCGCCGAGGCGATCATGTCGACCGGATTCCGGAGCGAGGCCTCGGGCGGAAAGAGCGGGCGGAGTCGATCCACCGTGCCGGGCGCCAGCTCTGCCAGCTCCAATCCTGAGTAGTCGAGTGCGTCGGCGGCGAGGATCCCCGGGCCGCCGCCGTTGGTCAGCACCGCCGTTCGCCGGGAACGCGGCAGCTGGCGCCCGCTGAAGGCGATCGCCAGGTCGAATAGCTCACCGATCGTGCGCGCCCGGAGCACCCCGGCCTGCTCCAGGAGGGCCCCGACCGCCGCATCGCTGGCCGCCAGCGCTCCGGTATGACTCGTTGCGGCGCGGGCCCCGGCCCGGGAGGCCCCGGACTTGACGACGATGATCGGTTTCTGGCGGGTGATCCGGCTGGCAATCTCCAGGAATCGGCGCGGGTTGCCGAAGCTCTCCACGTACATCAGGATGACCTCAACCTCCGGGTCATCCTCCCAGGCCAGGAGGAGGTCATTGCCGCTGACGTCCGGCTTGTTCCCGATCGACACGAACTGGGAAATCCCGATCCCATACTCGCGGGCATGGTCCAGCACACTCAGTCCCATGCCACCCGACTGGCTGACAAACCCGATCCGGCCCTGGGGAGGTAGACTCGCTGCGAAGGTGGCATTCAGCTTGACGTCGGGATGGGTATTGAGCACTCCCATGCAATTCGGGCCCACCATCCGGATGCCGGACGCCCGGACCAGCTCGGTGAGTTCGCGCTCCATGGCAGCCCCCGCCACGCCCACCTCGCGAAACCCCGCCGAAATGACCACGAGACCTCGCACCCCCCGGGCCACACAGTCACGAACGACGGGGAGGACGTGCGGGCTGGGGACCGCGATGACGGCAAGGTCCGGGGCCTCGGGGAGCGCGCCGACGGTGGCAAATGCCGGCACGGATCCGATGGAGCGTGCGCTCGGATTCACGGGATAGACTGGACCGGCGAACCCGTTCCGGACCAGCGTCGCAACCAGCTCATGCCCGATGGTGCCCGGCTGCCGGGAAGCCCCGACGACGGCGACCGATCGGGGCCGCAGGATAGGACCGAGGGATCCGCTCATATCTGGGCGAGGTAGTCTGGATAGCGCGGCTGGTACATCCGCTGGCGCACAAAGGCGCCGAGATCTTCCGGCACCTCCCTGGTGGTCAGCCCTTCTTCCTGGGCCACCCGGATCACCGCCGCGGCTATGCGCGCGGACACCTCCCGAATCTCGGACAGCGGCGGGAAAAGTGAGCCCTGGGCGAGCGACTCGTCGGAGAGATAGTCGGCCAGGCTCTGCGCTGCCGCGTGGAACATCGAATCGGTGACCCGGGTGGCGCCGGCCAGCACCGCACCGAGCCCGAGGCCTGGAAAGATGTAGGCATTGTTGCCCTGGCCGGGAACGAAGTGCGTTCCCGCCACCGTGACCGGATCGAATGGGCTGCCGCTGGCAAAGACTCCGCGTCCCTCGGTGTGCGTGTAGGCCGCTTCTGCCGTACACTCGGACTTCGAGGTCGGGTTGGAGAGCGCGAAGATCACTGGACGCGGGTTGTGCCGCGCCATCGCCTGGAGCACTTCCGGGGTGAACGCCCCTGGCTGCGCGGCGAGCCCCAGAATGGTGGTCGGCCGGATCGACTCCACGGCCTCGAGGAAGGTTGCCACCGGCGCGTGCGCGTGGGCAAAGGGGCGCTTGTAGCCCTTGAGGTCGGTCCTCGAGGCCACCACGAGTCCCTTGGAGTCCAGGAACCAGCAACGCTGGCGGGCGTCCGGCTCCGACATGCCCTCCCGAACCATGGCCCCCACGATCAACTCCCCGATCCCGGTGGCGGCCGATCCCGCGCCCAGGAAGAGCAGCCGCTGCTCGGGGAGCGGCACCCCGGTGAGGCGGCTGGCAGACAGGAGGCCCGCCAGGGTCACGGCTGCGGTACCCTGGATGTCGTCGTTGAAGGTGCAGAGCCGGTGCCGGTAGCGCTCCAGGAGTCCAAACGCGTTGTCGGTGGCAAAATCCTCCCACTGCAGCAGGACCCCGGGGAAGACCTCGCGCACCGCCTCCACGAACTCCTCGAGCAACTGGTCGTAGGCGGCGCCACGGACCCGGGGCTGCAGCAGGCCGGTGTAGAGCGGGTCGGCCAGCAGTGCCGCGTTCCCGGTGCCGACGTCGATAGTGATCGGCAGGCACTCCGCGGGCGGGATGCCGGCACAGGCGGTGTACAGGGCCAGCTTCCCGATCGGGATGCCCATGCCCTGGGCCCCGAGGTCGCCGAGGCCCAGAATCCGTTCGCCATCCGTCACGACAATGACTGACACCCGGTCGGCGGGCCAGTTGCGCAACGATTCCCGGATTCGCCCCTGGTCGTGCGCGGTGATGTACAACCCGCGGGGGCGCTGAAAGATCCGGCTGAACACCCGGCATGCTTCCCCCACCGTGGGGGTATAGATGATGGGCATCATCTCCGCGAGGTTTCCGACCAGGACCTTGTAGAACAGGGTCTCGTTCCGGTCCTGGAGCGAGGCGAGGTGGATATACTTCTCCAGCGGGGTGACCTTGCCGTGGAAGGCATCCAGGATGCGCACCTCCTGTTCCTCGAGGCTGAAGACCCTGGGGGGTAGCAGGCCGCGCAGGCCGAGGGCATCGCGCTCCGCTTCGGTAAAGGCCGTTCCCTTGTTCAGGTGGGGATTCAGGAGCAGGTCGGCACCGCGGAGCTTCGGATTTTTGAACATGGCAGCAAAATAACCATGCGCCCGGCACGCTGCGCTCGGTCCCGTTCGCCAGTGCCGCCGGACCATCGTATTATCGGTCATCCCGTTTCCCGAGCTGGAGTCCCCGATGCGTCTCGTTCCTGTCCTGATCCCCCTGCTGGTGCTGGCCTGCCAGGCTGAACCCTCGGTGGAATCCGGGAGCGGTATCCCGATGGCCGACTACGCCGAGGTGTCGCTCACCACTGACCTCGACAGCCTGTCGGCCAATGAGCGGGCCATGATCCCGCTCCTGATCGAGGCCGCCGACGCCATGGATGAAGTGTTCTGGCGGCAGACCTGGGGCAACCGTGACAGCCTCCTGGCCTCGATCGCCGACCCGCAGCTGGTGACCTATGCCCGGATCAACTACGGGCCCTGGGACCGCCTGTCCAGCAACACTCCCTTCCTGGACAACGTGGGCCCCAAGGCCGCCGGCTCGGGATTCTATCCGGCGGATATGACGAAGGAGGAGTTTGAGGCCGCTGTGGCCGGGGGAGGCACCCGGGCCGATTCCCTGAAGTCGCTGTACACGCTGGTGCGACGATCCTCGGACGGAGGGCTCCGCGCGATACCCTACCATGTGGCGTTTGCGGAGCCCGTTACCCGCGCGGCGGGCAAGCTCCGGGAAGCGGCGGCGCTCGCCGACGATCCCGGGCTGCGGCGCTACCTCGAGCTGCGCGCGGCAGCGCTCTTGAACGACGACTACCGGGCCAGCGACATGGCCTGGATGGACATGAAGGACAACGGCCTGGATGTGGTGATCGGTCCGATCGAGACCTACGAGGACCAGCTCTTCGGGTACAAGGCTTCACACGAGGCCTACATCCTGGTCAAGGACCGGGCCTGGAGCGGGCGGCTTGCCCGCTACGCCGCCCTCCTGCCGGCCCTGCAGCGCGGGCTCCCGGTCGCCGACCGCTATCGGCAGGAAACCCCCGGCAGTGATTCGCAATTGAACGCGTATGATGCCATCTACTACGCCGGCGAGGCCAATGCCGGATCCAAGACAATCGCCATCAACCTCCCCAACGATGAGACGGTGCAGCTGGCCAAGGGCACCCGGCGGCTCCAGCTCAAGAACAGCATGCGGGCCAAGTTCGACCTGATCACCGAGCCGCTGGCCGCGGCGCTCCTGGCCGAAGACCAGCTGGCCGACGTGACCTTCGACGCCTTCTTTGCCAACACCATGTTCCATGAGGTGGCCCACGGGCTCGGCATCAAGAACACGATCACCGGCACCGGGACGGTGCGGGAGGCGATGCAGGATCAGGCCTCGGCGCTCGAGGAGGGCAAGGCCGATGTCCTGGGGCTGTACATGATCACCGCCCTCCATGCCCAGGGCGAGGTGGGCGACGCACGACTCGAGACCTACTACACCACCTTCGTGGCCGGCATGCTCCGATCCATCCGCTTTGGCGCCGCCAGCGCCCACGGACGCGCCAACGTGGCCCGGTTCAATTTCTTCGCCGAACTCGGTGCCTTCTCCCGCGACAGCACCTCGGGGCGATATCGTGTCGACCATGGCCGACTGCGCCTTGCGATGGACTCACTCTCGGCCACCATCCTCCGGCTCCAGGGGGATGGCGACTACGAGGCGGCCAGGCAGTTCACCGCGCGGTACGGCACGGTCGGCGATCAACTCCGTCAGGATCTGGACCGGCTGAGTGGGCTCGGCATCCCGGTCGACATCGTCTTTCGCCAGGGCATGTCCGTCCTGCAGCCCTGAGTGGCGGTGTCCCGGTGCTGCTGACCCTGCTGGCCTTGCTGGCAGTCCAGGATCCCGAAGCGATCCTCAAGGAGGCCCGGTCGGCCCAGGCCAGCTTCGAGCGGACCCGGCGGTTCCACCTGCCACGGAGCCATGCCGAGGCACGGCACCGGTGCGATGAACAGATTGGCGGGTTGTGCTATTGGTACGATCCCGGCGAATCCCCACCACCGCCGGAAGGCGCCGCCATCGCCGCCGCGCGATCGGCGCTGCTGGTGGAACTGGCGGCGGCGGCGGAACGGCTGCCGGGCAATCCCTGGATCCTGGGCCAGCAGGTCTGGTACCTGATCGAAGCCAGTCGGCTCGATGAGGCCCGGGACCTGGCTGGCCGCTGCGCCGCCGCCCGTGGCTGGTGCAGTGCGCTGGCGGGATTGGTGCTCCACCGGGCCGGGGCGATTCCATCCGCCGATTCGGCCTTTTCCCGGGCGCTGGGGCTGGTCGAGCCGGAAGCGCGGTGCGGTTGGCTCGACATCCGCCTCCTCCTGAGCGGAAGCGCCGCGCGCCAATGGCGCAGCCTCTCCTGCGCGGAGCAGGTGGTGGCCGCCGAGGGGTGGCTGGAGCGGGGCAGACCGCTGCTGGCGCTGGCGGGCAATAGCGTCCGGACCGAGTTCCTTTCCCGCCAGGCCATCGTTCGCATCGTCGAGGGGACGCTCACGCCCTACGGGACCCGACTCGACGACGCGCATCGGGAGTTTGTGCTCCGGTATGGCTGGTCGACCGGTTGGAGCCAGGGCCAGGCCTGGGCTGGAGGGAGAGACGGCTCGGTGAGGGGGCACGACCCCTTCCCGGCATGGGGGCTGACACCGGCCAACTTGACGGGGGACGAATTCGACATCAACCACGACCGCCCCAGGGCACGGTTCCCGGTGCCGGGGCTGGCCGCCCTCTTGACCCTCGAGGATGTCCAGCTGGCGCGGTTCCCGCGGCCCGGCGGGACCCTCCTGGTGGCCGCCTGGCAGTTGCCACCCGCAAACCCGCTCAACACCGCAGGCGTCACTGGCGTACTGGCCGGGAAGACGCTGCGGCAGGCCCCCGAGGTGGCGGGCCAGATTCCGGACGGGCGCGGCGGAGTGGCGAGTGCCGTGGCCACCGGCGCCCTGGTGTCCGGCGGACTCGAATTGCTCACCGCCGATGGCGCCACCTGGGCTCGCCACCGCGAGGAGTGGGCCGATCCCCTGCCCACCTCGGGTCCGGTGCTGTCCGACCTGCTGCTGTACCAGGCCGGGGAGTCCAATCCAGAACTGCTCGACGAGGTGCTTCCGCGGGCCATCCGGGGCACCGCCGTGCGGCGCGGCGGGGCGATCGGACTATACTGGGAATGGGCCCGCCTGCCGCCGGGAACCGAGGCGGTCTCCACCCGGATCCAGCTGCGGCCGGGCCGGGGTGGCGCCGCCACGCTGGCCTGGTCATGGCCGGCGCAGAACCCGATGCCCCGGTCCGGCAGCGGGTCGATGGGCCTCGACCTGGGCCGGCTCGGCCGGGGCGAGTATATCCTCGAGGTCGTCCTGACGGTTGGCGCCAGGGAACTGCGGTCGCAGCGTGCCCTCCGGGTCAACTGAATCACACCAAGGAGCAGTCCCATGCCCCGTCTTGCTTCCCCGCTGGCCTTGCTCGC
Organism: Gemmatimonadota bacterium; assembly: GCA_034439775.1. GTDB lineage: Bacteria > Gemmatimonadota > Gemmatimonadetes > Gemmatimonadales > GWC2-71-9 > JAWXBA01. The sequence continues at coordinate 18,748 of JAWXBA010000008.1, forward strand.
CCTCATGGCGAGTCCGCTGATGGCACAGATCCCCACCGGCATGGCCGACCAGCGCATCGTGGCGCTGGTGGAGGCGATCAGCGCCGAGCGGTTGGGAGCCACCGTGGCCCGGCTGGCGGGGTTCGAAACGCGTCATGTTTTTTCCGCGGTGGACCGGACCGATCGCGGAATAGGTGCCGCCCGCCAGTGGATCCACGATGAGTTGCAGCGGATGAGCCCCCGCCTCCAGGTCAGCTTCGACACCTGGCAGATTGCGTCGCAGGGCCAGCGGCTGACCCGCGATTTCGAGCTGCGCAACGTCATGGCTGTGCTGCCAGGCCGAAGCAGCCGTCGGGTCTACATCAGCGGACATTACGACACGGTGGCGCGGGTCGAGGCGGCAGCCGGCTTCAACTGGGCCGAGGGAGACAACCCGGCTCCCGGCGCCAACGATGACGGCAGCGGCACCGCCCTGGTCATGGAACTCGCCCGGGTGCTCTCCCAGAGCGGGGTCGAGTTCGATGCCACGTTGGTCTTTATTGCCCTGGCCGGGGAGGAGCAGGGGCTCGTCGGGGCGGCGGTGCACGCCCGCAAGGCCGCCGAAGACAGCGTGCGGATTGATGCCGTGTTGAACAATGACATCATCGGCGGTGGCGTTGGTGGCTCGGGGCTGGCCAACACCCGGGCGCTCCGGGTCTTCTCCGAGGGGCCGGAGGACTCCCCCTCGCGCCAGCTGGCCCGGTACATCCACCGGTTGGCCACCCGGTACGTCCCCGCCCATGAGGTACGCCTGGTGGCCCGGCACGACCGCTTTGGCCGGGGCGGCGACCACACCGCATTCAACCAGTATGGATTTGCCGGAGTACGCTTTACGGAAACCCATGAGAACTACGCCAAGCAGCACACCATCAATGACACCGTGGATGGCGTCGATCCCGAATACCTGGCGCGCAATGCCCGGGTCAACGTGGCCGCTGCGGCTGGCCTGGCCCTGGCCCCGCCGGCACCAAGTTCCACCCCGGTGGCCCAGTGCCGGGCCTCGCTGGGTCGCGGCCGGAGCGGATACGACGCCACCCTGCGCTGGTGCCCGTCGCCCGGGGCGGTGGGGTATCGGGTGGTCTGGCGCAATACCTGGACACTGGACTGGGAGCACGAGCGGGTGGTCGGGAACGTCACCGAGTTCAGCCTGCCGGATGTGTCGATCGATGACTACGTGTTCGGGGTGGCCGCCATTGGTGCCGACGGCAACGAGAGCCTCGTGACCGCGTATGTCAATCCGCCCCGCGGCAATTCGAACATCCGCCTGCGGCCCTGAGGGTTGATGCCGGCGGGGCGCTACGGGACGGGGCCGAGCTTGCCCTGACCGGGCGCTGTCCCGAGATTTGTCACATGTCCCTGTCCGTGGTCCGCCGGGAGGCGGTCGAATTGCTCTGCGCCGCGCAAGCCGAAGGCCGGATTTCCGACCGCCTGTTCGAGGAACGGCTGGCCGCGGTGCAGGCGGCGTCCAGCGATGCCGGGGTGCTGGCGATCGTGGCTGATCTCCAGGAGCACACCCCCGGATACGGCGTGGTTGCCTACGACGAGGAACCAGCCGGGGTGTTGTTTGCCGAACAGCAACGGGTCTCCGCGGTGCTCAACACCACCCGGCGGGAGGGCAACTGGGTGGTGCCCTACCACCTGGAGGTGCTGAGCCTGCTCGGCGAGTTGCACCTCGATTTCCGCGACGCCCACCTCGCCGACGACGTGATCGACATCCACGCCTCGGTCAGCGTCGGCAGCCTGGTCATCATCGTGCCCAAGGGAACCGCCATCCAGAACGAAATCGACGCCATCCTGAGCACCAACGAGGTCAAGCGGAAGGGCAAGTCGTTTGTCCCGCCCAACGGCCTCACCCTCCGCCTCACGGGCCGGGCGGTGCTGGGCTCAATCGAGATCAGAGGGCTCTGAACCGGCCCCGCCATGCCGTGACGCAAAAGGGGCGCGCCAGATGGCGCGCCCCTTTGCGTCTGTTGTCGGCAGTGGGCTAGTTCTGCACCACAATCAGGTACTTTGACGGGGCCCAGAACTGCTCGGGCGCATTGATCCGCAGGTGTCCACGGATCTTCCGGCCCTTCTGGATGGCACTGGCGTCGATATAGTCCAGGTTCTGCGCCGAGACGATCTCGTAGGTCTTGTCGGGATTGGGCAGCGGGATCTCCTGGATCATCCGCTTGTCCGCTTCGATGAAGCCCGCCGGAGTCAGGTTGGGCGCCGGAATCAGCGTTTCGCCAGTCCGGGTAAAGATCAGCCAGCGGCCGCCGCCGGTTTCCTGGATGATGCCCTGATCCTTGAGCTCCTGGCGGGTCCCCACGACGTAGTACACCTTGTTGTCGCGGATGGTCAGGTCGGCCACCGTGTCGGTCAGCGCTTCCTTTTCGGAGGCCAGCACCACGTTGGCGGCGCGCAGCGCCCCCAGCTCGGACTCGAGCCCGGCAATCGTGGCCTTCTGACCCTCAAGCATCTGGTTGAGGTCGGCAATGGTGGTCTCAAAGACCGCCAACTGGGTCCGCATCGATTCGGAGTCCTGGGTCAAGGCCGTCAGGCGCTGCCGGGTGGCCCGCAGGTTTGACTCGCTCTGGCGCACCCGCTGGGTCAGCTCCCGGATCCGGGTCAGGACCGCTGCCCGCTCGCTTGATGCCGAGAGCGGCGATTCTGGCGAAGCTACCGCACTCATGTTCTGGCTCTGGGTCCGCACCGTGGCCAGCTCGGTGTTGATCTCGGCGATCAGGCTGGTCGTGGCGGCCAGGTCAACGTACAGGCTGTCCTTGGTGGCCGACACCAGGCGAAGCTCATCAATCTGTGCCCGGAACACCCCGGCGGAATCGGCGGGGATCCGAGCCACACCATCCGGACTCTGGGTGCAGGCGGACAGCAGCAGGAGTCCGGCGATAGCGGGGCGAAAGTTCATCGTTTTCCCTCTTCTGGTAGGCCGGATTCACAGGCCAGGACGGGGGCCCCGGGTAAATCGCGGCTTGGGCAACAATATGACTGGGTTCAGGTCGGCGGCCCCAATGGGCTGCCGCTATCAGTGCAGGGGACGTTGCAGGTGTTTCATCATGCACACCACCCCCGGTCCACGATATCTTCCCGAACCATGACCGACACCGAGCCCGCAGGACCCCCAGCGGCCCCATCCCGCAGGCCGCTCCAGCCTCCCGATTCCGGGGCGTGGCCGTATGCACCCGGAGACCAGGACGTCGTCACCTTCCTCTCCGGTCCGCGGAGCCGCCTCTCCGAGGCGCGGCGGGTGCTCCGGATCGCGGCCGAGTTCATCCGCGGCTTCCGGAAACTGCATTTCCTCGGTCCGTGTGTCACCGTGTTCGGGAGTGCCCGCTTCGGGGAGGATCACCCGAGCTATATACTGGCCCGGCAGATGGGACG
>JAWXBA010000009.1:0-21016 GCA_034439775.1 Gemmatimonadota bacterium
CCAAATGTAGTAGTTGTCATCCCGAGCGCAGCGAGAGATCTCTTGAGGCCGGAGCCCTGACTTGGGTAGGGGCGGAGCGGTTGGGCTACAAAAGGGTCGGGTAGGGGGCGGAGCTCCTGCTCCGCCCGCAGTTCGGGGGGCATTATTCCGGCTTTGCATCAGGGCGGGCGGGGACGCCCGCCCCTACCCGACATCTGCTGAATGCTGACTGCTGAACGCTCCTCGCTCCCCTCACGCCAACCGATGCACCCCATTCCCCCGTGCCCCGAGAATCCCGCCGGTGCGCTGGTCGTCGCGGATGAGTGCGTCGGCGAAGTACTTGGTCGCCCAGTTGAGGATTTCGTACTGGCCGTAGCCGCCACTCATCGGCGCGGAGCCCTTGATGCCGCCGCGCAGGCCGGGATCGGCGCTGGTCCGGTTCTGGGTTCGCTTCACGAAGGTCAGGACCCGCTCGAGCGGTTCGAACCAGCGGGCGTCGCCGGTGATCTGGCCGAGCCGGATCCAGTTGTTCACCATCTGCGCCTCACCCGTCAGGCAGCTCCATTGCACCGCCCCACGCCAGTCCTGCGCGTAGCGCCCCGGCATCCAGCCATCCGCCCGCACCGCCGGCAGCAGCGCCTCGGCGGCACGGATTCCTGCGTCGACGAGGGCTTCGTCCTGCAGCACCCGTCCGCCTTCCAGCAGGCCGCGGATGGTGTAGGCGACGGTGTGCAGCAGCGGCCGCACCGGATCGCTGAGGCAGCAGTTGGGAAACCACCCGTTCCGCTGCTGCTGCCTCGCCACCATGCGGAGGTTCCGGGCCGCCGCGTCGGTGAAGCCCGGTTCGCTGAGCGCTGCCCCGGCCTCGGCCATTGCCCACGCCACCCGGGCGTTATACAGCGTGGCATCCTTCCGGGCGAAGTCGGACTCGCCCTTGATCCAGCGACCCTCGGCATCGATCACCGAGACGAGATAGCGTCCGGCCCGGCGGAGGGCGTCGGCATACTGCCCCTCGCCGGTGGTTTCGAACGCTGCCAGCCAGCCGAACATCACCTGCCCGGTATTGAAGATCGCCGGCGTGCGCCCCTCGCCGATCACCCCGCCCTGCACCGCCCCGCTCGGCAGCTGAATGCTGATCTCCCACCGGGCCGCGCGCAGGGCGCGCTCGACCAGCTCCGGTCGTGCCAGATGATGGGCCGCCTCAAGCAGTGTGGGGATGATGTAGCCGGTGGTCTCGGGATAGGAGGGCTGCCAGCCCCGGCTGCGGAAGTAGGGGCTGTAGAAGACGCTATAGCCGCGCGAAATTCCGTCGTCCGGGGTGGCGTCCTGGGCCCGCACCATCCAGTCGACGGCCTCGGCCAGATGCGCCCGATGTCCACCCGCCGGATGCCCGCCCGAAGCCTCCACCGCCAGTTCCGCACGACCCATCGGATTGAATGCCGGGTGCGCCAGCAGGGTGCGATAGCGCGCCGCGAGAGAGCGGGCGGCGCGGGTGGGGAGGGAGAGGCTGGGGGCGGATGACATTGCGATTGGCACGAGGCGCTAGGGAGCAGGCGGGAACTGCCGCCTGATGGCTGATGGCTGACGGCTGACGGCTGACGGCTGCCACCTAAGCAGTTGCTCCCCACTATCTTAGTTGCCATCCGCTGCCGACGGTATTGGCGGTGGGCTCCGAACCGATGGCCCTGATCTTGCCATTTTGCCCGAACCTGTCCTTCCGAGGAGTCGTTTGCCGATCGACGTGGAGCCCACCGAAAATCCTGGCATCCCGCTGCCCCCCGCCCCGGCGGCGCCCACGCGCACGCAGCTCGATCGTGCGCTGGTGCGGGGCGTGGCGTGGACCGGCGGGCTCAAGTGGGCCACGCAACTGGTCAGCTGGGGCATAACGCTCGGCCTGGCCCGGATCCTGTCGCTCGGAGATTACGGCGTTTTCGGGCTGGCAACACTGTATGTAGGCTTTATCCAGCTGGTCAACGAGTTCGGGCTGGGCGCGGCGATCATCCGGCGGCGGGATTTCACCGAGCCCGACATCGCCGCGATCGGCGGGGTCACCCTCGCGCTGGGCAGCGCGCTCTGGCTGCTCTCCGCGCTCTGCGCCCCGGTTTACGTCAGCTTCTTCCACGCGCCCAACGCCCGCTGGCCGATCACCGTGCTGAGCGCCGTATTCATTCTGACGGCCCTCAAGACGCTGCCGAAGTCGCTGCTGAGCCGAGATCTGCAGTTCAAGAAGGTCGCCACCATCGACGCCGTCGAGGCAACGATCGGCGGCGTGATGACGCTGCTGCTCGCCCTGCTCGGCTGGCGCCACTGGGCGCTGGTCGGCGGCACGCTCATCGGCGGCTGCGTCGGGACCGCCGTCGCTCTGACCATGCGGCCGCACCGGATCCGCTGGCCCGCATCGCTCCGGGAGGTGGCGCCGGCGGCGACCTTCGGTAGCCACATCATGGTGTCGCGGCTCTCGTGGTACGCCTACAGCAACGCCGACTTCGCGGTCGTTGGGCGTCGCCTGGGGCAGGCGCTGCTCGGTGCGTACAGCTATGGCTGGACCATCGCCAGCATTCCGGTGGACCGGATCAGCGGCATGGTCGGCCAGGTGACGCCAGCCCTCTTCTCCACGGTGCAGCACGATCTTCCCGAGGTGCGGCGCTACCTGCTCAAGGTCACCGAAGCTCTCGCGCTGATCACGCTGCCGCTCTCGGTGGGGCTCGCGACGGTGGCGGACCAGTTCACCGTCGTGGTGCTGGGCGACAAGTGGTGGCCGGCCATCGGGCCGCTCGCCCTGCTCTCGGTGTACGCCTCCGCCCGCGCCGTCACCACGATCTACCCGCACGTGCTGCAGGCCCTGGGGCACTCCGGCAAGGCAATGCGCTACAATCTCATCGGACTGGCGGTGCTGCTCCCCCTCTTCCTGATCGGCAGTCACTGGGGGGTCAATGGCGTGGCTCTGGCCTGGATCATCGGCTATCCCGCGATTGCCTTGCCGCTGCTGCGCGCGGTGCTCCGGGCAACGGACATGAGACTCGGCACCTACTTCGATGCGCTGCGTCCCCCGCTCCGGGCGTCAATTGCCATGGCGATCGCCGTGCTGGCGCTGCGCAGCGTGTTGCCAGCGACCTGGCCGGTCCCGCTGCAACTCGCGCTGGCCGTGACCGCCGGCGCCCTCACCTATGTCGGCGTCATGCTCGGCGTCTACGGCGATCATCTCCGTACCCTCAAGGCGCTGGCCCGGGAGGTCCGCCGGTGAGCGAACCCTTCTTCATCGTCGGCTTCCAGCGCAGCGGCACCACCCTGCTGCGCCTCATGCTCGACAATCACCCCGACCTCGCCATTCCGCTCGACACCGTGGGGCTCTGGGCCAGGTACGAGGATCGGCTGGCCGAGTATGGCGGCCTCGCCACCGACATGGATGCGCGGCGGCTGGTGACGGACCTGCTCGGTGAGGAGCGGATCCGGCTGTGGGAAGTGCCGCTCACGGTGGATGGCGTCCTGGCCTTGCATCAGCGCACCGGCTTTCCCGGCATCGTCGACGCCTTTCACCTGGCCTATGCTGCCGCGAAGGGGAAGCGGGCGTGGGGCGACAAGGACCCCGGCAACATGGAGCGGATCGACCGGATCAGCCGCTGGTTCCCGGCCGGCAAGGTGATTCACATCGTGCGCGACGGCCGCGACGCCTGCCTGTCGCAGCAGCAGCAGGACTTCGGCATCCACGATCTCTTCGACTGCGCCTGCGCCTGGCGGGAGCAGGTCGAGTGGGTTCGGCGGATCGGTGGTGTGCTCGGGCCGGACCGCTACTTCGAATTGCGATACGAGGACCTCATCACCGACGCGGCACCTATTCTTCAGCGGCTGTGCGCCTTTCTCGGCGTGGGCTACAGCGCGCAGATGCTGGAGTATCACCGCGACGTGAAGCGTTCGGTGCCGGACGAGAAGCGCCACCTCTGGCCGCTGCTGAACCAGCCACCGCAAAAGGACAACGCCGGCCGGTGGAAGCAGGCGCTGTCGCACGGCGAGCGGGTGGGCTTCGAGAAGCGGGCCGGGAGTGTACTGCAGACGTTCGGCTACGAGACCCTGCCAGTACCACTCACCGGCGGCTATCGGACTGAGTTGGCAAGGCTGCTGCGGCGCGTGGGACGGGCGCTCACCCAGCGGCTTCGGCGTTCGTGACCGGATACCGATACCGGATGAGATAATCGTGAAGCACTGTCTCGAGGGTCGCTTGCTGATCAGTGGTGAAGTCACGACGCCACTTGTCATTCTCGCTGCGGAGCGGCGTGGCCCGCACCGCGGCCTCGAAGCCGGGGGTCCAGGAGAGCCCGGCGAACTCCACGGCTCGGCGGAAGCTGGCGACCGGATCGGCGCAGAGGGTCTCGTAGCGGATATCGAGATAGTTCTCCGCGCTGAGCGGTCCCTTTGCCAGCTCCAAGGCGTCCATCAGGAGCTTCCATTGAATCCCCGCCAGGGCGACGAACGAGCGGTCGTGCCGTTCCCACTCCTGGCTCTGATCCGGCGAGAGCTCACCCCAGAGCCAGTTGCCGGGACCACGCCAGCCGCGCCACCAGTCCACGTTGAGAAACGAACTCGCGACTGGCCGGCCGTCCCGCATGACGTGGATGAACAACGCATCCGGGTAGAGTGCCCGCAGGAAACCGATCCGGGGCCAGCCGGTGACCTTGACGAGAAGGCGCTGTCGGCGGGACGTCACGACCTGCGCAAAGCTCTGGTGGAGCCGCTGACGGGCCAGCAGTGTGAGATCGCTCTCCCGAAGATCGCGGCACGGTTGACTGAAGCCGGCAAATCGGTTGTCCCACCAGCGATAGGCTTCGGCCGGATCGGCGTAGCGCGTGGCCCAGCCGGTCAGGCCGGGATGATCGATCGCGTGCATCAGCAGACGGTTGAGGACGGGACGGGTGGGGAATCGTTCAGACAAACGGGAAAGCCAGGCGACTTGGTGATGCTGGGAGAAGACCTGGTGAAAGATACTCGAGCCGCTCCGCCCGACTCCGATGATGAAAATGGGTCGAGAACAGGCCGGGAGGAGTTCACTCATGCGAGACCCTTGTCGGAACAACAGGAATATGGGCGCGGGGAGGTAGCCGGCAATTTAGTCCGGTCACTTCCGATGGGATACCCTGTATGACACAGGTGATCGTGATTGCCTACCACTTCCCGCCAAGTACAGCCGTGGGCGGACTCCGCAGCTACAAAGTCGCCCGCGCGCTCTGGGCCGCAGGCTACGACGTACACGTCATCGCCGCAACACCGTCAGGTCAGCAGTCGGGGACCCGTGAAATCCTCCCGGGGCTTGTCGTGGAACTGGTCAAGCCCTGGACCAGTCCCCGATGGTGGTATGTCAATCTCAAGCGACGGATCTTTCCCGGTCGTCCTGAGCCCGCGGAAAGCACGGCAGGTGGGCCCGTATCCATCGCGGGACCAGTTCGCCCAGTGGCACGGCTGAAGCGCTGGATCTCGGCCCTCTTGTGGCTGCCAGATGACAAGCAGGGGTTCATTCCAGTTGCAGTCATTGCCGGCCTCAGGGCGCGACGGGCAGGCGGGAAGGTGCTCTACACCTCCGCCCCACCATTCTCGACCCACCTGGCCGGGCTCGCTCTCCACTTCGTGACCGGTTTGCCGTGGGTCATCGAGTTTCGCGACCCGTGGACGGATAGTCATTTTCGCTCTGCCACCCAACGCAGTCGCTGGACGTCGATCATTGAACGATGGCTGGAACGACAGTGCCTGCGGCGCTCGGCTCTGGTGGTTTCGGTGACTGAGGGGATTCATCGCCTGTTGGCCAGCAAACTCCCGGCGAGTGCGTCACCCAAATTCATGGTGACCCGGAACGGGATCCCGGCCCTGAGGGCGCCGAGCGCGCGGCCGGGAATCCGCCGGCCTCCACGTGTGGTCTACGTCGGCAGCTTCTATCATGCCCGTGATCCATTTCCATTTCTCGAGTCCTTGGCTGCATTTCTTGCATCGCGTGAGTTGAACGCAACACGCCTCCAGGTCGACCTGATCGGTGATTGTCGCACGTTCAACGGCTGGTCCGTCGCTGAACGGGCTGCGAGACTCGGGCTGTCCGATGTCGTCCGCATTTGGGATTGGGTGCCGCACGCCGAAGCCCAGGCCGCGATCGATTCCGCCAGCTTGCTCCTCCTGCTGGCGCAGGATCAACCCGCGCAAGTGCCGAACAAGCTGTACGACTACCTCGGCTCGCGTATCCCAATCCTCGCCTATGTGGATCAGGAGGGAGAATCGGCCTGGATGCTCCGCGAAGTCGGCGGACACTTTCTGGTCACCCAGTCCGCCGCGTCAGGCGCGGAGGATGCACTCGCATCAATTCTGGGGCTCTCCGCAATTCCACACCTGCCGCCCGATGACCGACTGGAGTCGTGGACCACCGACCGACAAATGGCTGGCCTGGTCGATGCCGTCGCGACCCGTTCCGGAGTCCTGCCGGCTCATCCGGCCCGCTCCGCCAGCGCGCCGCCAACCGGATGAGACTCGAGAGATGGGGCGCCGGAAACGGCTGTGGAATGCGCGGGACGGTAGTAGTTTTCTCCAGCCGATATTACCCTCGCTGCGCGCTTCCGGGGCGCAGACCTACGACTCTCGGGAAACGACATTTATGGTAAGCTTGGGACGCTGGCGCCGCGCGCAACAATACGAGCGGGCATACTGGGCCAAGACGGCAGAGGCGATCGCGCATGGCGCGACGGCCCAGTTGGACTGGTATCAATGGCGCGCCAATCAACTCAAGCTCCGACTGGATCGGCTGGGGATGGGAACGCTGACTGACGGTACCGCAGCCATCATCGAGGTCGGCTCTGGTCCAATTGGAGTCGCAGGCTTCTTCCCTGCCAGAGAGCGCGTGCTGGTGGATCCGCTTGAGGGGTTCTACGGCAGCAATCCGGTGCTCAGTGCGCTCCGCAATCCGGCCGCCGACTACCGCACCGGTGGCGGTGAATCGCTTCCCGTGGCGGATGCCCATTACGACATGGCAATCATCGAGAACTGCATCGATCACGTCCAGCACGATGACGCGGTGTACCGCGAACTGCACCGCGTGCTCCGTCCCGACGCGATCCTCTATCTCACTGTGAACTGCCGGACGCCGACCGGCTTCCTGGTACATCGCACGCTTTCCCGCCTGCGTCTGGATCCTGGACACCCGCACACCTATACCCCGGAGAAGCTCCGCGCCAAGCTCCGCCAACACGCCTTCGAGCCGGTGGATCTGGCGGCAGGATCCTACGCCGAGGCACGGGCAGAAGACCTTCGATCACCCCACCGTCATGCCCGGCTCAAGGCCTATCTCGGGATCAGCGAGTATCTGGCATCTGTCGTCGCGCGCCGCGCCGGATCGTAGGTTCCGTGGCCGAGGCCAACCAGATCGGGGCCGGACTGTTGCACGGTCTCCGAATCGCACAGTTGCTCGAATCCGACGGCCCGGGGGGCGCGGAAAACGTTGTGGTGTTTCTCTCGCGTGCACTCCAGGAGGCCGGGGCGCAAGTCGTCGCGTATGTCCCGCGACGCGGCCAGGGGTGGCTCGAACAACGCCTGGTGGGTTCGGGAATTGAGGTGGAACACTTCGCAATCGATCGTCCCTTCTCGCCCCGTTTCGGCCGCTGGCTGACTGATTCGTTTCGCGACCGCCGCATCGACGTCGCCCACAGTCACGAGTTCACCTTCGCCGTCTACGGGGCGTGGGCTGCCTGGCGGAGGGCCATACCCCATGTCATCACCATGCATGGAGGCCGGTACTACGCGGCACGATGGCAGCGACAACTGGCACTCGGTTTGGCCGCGCGAATGACCGCGGGGATGGTCGCTGTCTCACCCGCCCTCCAGGCGCACCTGATGCACGACCTGCGTCTTGCCCCCGGGCGGGTGCGGGTTGTGCCCAACGGAATCCCGGACTCCAGCCTTCCGGACCCCGGCATCCGGAAGGCCCTCGGGCTGCCAGCCGACGCTCGAGTCGTACTCGCAGTCGGCAATCTGTACCCGGTCAAGGGACACGCCACACTGATCGGAGCGATGGCGCGGCTCGTGACTGCCCATCCCACCACCCATCTGCTGATTGCGGGGCGTGGAGAACTGCACGAGGAGCTGGTGGCGCTCGCGAACCAGCTCGGCGTGGCGCCACACGTCCACCTGCTCGGCCTCCGCGCCGATATCCCGGCACTGTTAGCGGCCGCAGATCTGTTCGTCATGCCTTCGCTGTCTGAAGGCCTGCCCATCGCCATCCTGGAAGCCATGTTTTCGGGAACGGCGATTATCGCCTCACAGGTCGGGGCAATCGGAGAGGCGCTGGGAGACGGGTCATGCGGCCGCCTCGTGCCCCCGGGCGCAGTGGCGGAGTTGGCGGCTGCCCTGGCAGACCTGCTGAGCAATCCCGCCCAAGCAGCGGCGCTCGGAGAGCAGGCCCGGCGCCGAGCACGAGACAACTACTCGACCGAGAAGATGGTTGAGCACTACACGACGATCTACGGAGAGCTACTGGGCCGCGTCAGCGCCTCTTGAGCCACCAGCCGATGCGCTCCTGGGCCCGCTCCACCACATCCAGACAGCCTCGCGCCACATGCAGCATTGCCAACGACCCCGGCCCGAGCATCGGAGTCGCCTCCAACCGCACCCAGCGACCGACGTTGCGGTAATCCCCGGACCGGAGCGCGGCGATCGGGTCCCGCGCAGCCTCGGCGGTCATTTCGATGCAGGTCTCGCGAAAGTTCCTGGCATCATGCTGATCGAGCCCAACAGTGGCGCGCAACTCCGGCCGACGCGTCCTGAGCCGCTGGAACAACGCGATGGCTCGGGGATCAGGCAGGTACCGGGTATTGTAGGAGGCATTCCAGATCTCGATCGCGTCGATGTGGGCGGTGACATCAGCAGGCACCTGATAGTTTGGCAGAATCGGATGCGCGACAATCGTGAAACCGGCGGCACGTCTGGCGTCGGCCAGAAACTCGGCCGGCGTCCCCGGTGACATCCATTCCCGCATGCCCAGTGCAAGCAGGTGCAGCCCGGGAAAGCCGGGAAAGCGAAATTCGAGGCCCGGAATCAGCACCACCTGGGCATCGGATTGGGCCGCACACTCGGCACGAAACGCATCGAACCTCGCCTGATCGAAGTCCTCCGCATGGTCGGTCATCGCCAGGAACGAGAGGTGGTGCCGCACGGCAAAGGCGCGAAGGTCCGCGAGCGAGTCACGGCCATCGTGCGAGTATGCGCTGTGGACGTGCAGCGCGCCAGTAAGGGCCGGCATCACCGTCCTCTCAGCCACGCGAGGGTCTCTGCGAAAAATGGCAGCGGATCATCCCATCGCAGAACTTCCCCCCGATCCTCACGCGCACCGCACCGAAGGAAGTCGCGCACAACCTGAGCCCGAGTCGACGCCCCCGGGGGCAGCGCCAGCTCTGCCGGGGAGTGTCGAAGCCGTGCCAACAGGTGGTCGACATCGCCCCACCACCACCGGCTTCGAACTCCAACCCGGTATGGCGGAGTCTGGACGTGCGCGGCACCGGTCGCGACCGAGACGAGCAGTGCAGGAAAATCGACACCTGCATCGATGGCCAGTTGCAGTGAACCCCAGAAGCGACCATTGATCTCCATCAGGAACGGTGTGCCGGTGGCGGAATCGACCTTGTACTCGATCATCGCAACCCCTGACCAGCCAAAGTGATCCAGCAGGCGCTCGGAACAAGCGACCAGCGCGGGATCCGCCGCGATGCTTTCCCGAAAGACGCTCGCGCCTCCCGATGGTGGCTTTTCCCGCAATCGCCGGTGGGCGAAGGTCGCACTGGTCCTCCCCTCCCAGCGAAGCAGGAAGATGCCGATCCCTGGTCCGATGATCCGTTGCTGCAGCAGGAGAGGAAAGGCAGCCTCCGGCATCGCCGCAAGCTCCCGGCGGAGTTCGGTGGCCGAAGCGGCATGTCGGACGCTGAGCTTGACCCGGGCCGCGGCGGCTCCACCCACCGAACGGCTAGGCTTCATGACGACCGGATAGGCCAGGGCGCCAACTTCGAGCGCCAGTGCTGCCGCACGATCCTGGACCTCTGTCTGGGCCGGAATGGCAATCCCCGCGGCGGGCGCAGCCGCGAGCACCCGGGCCTTGTCTTGCACGCACAGGACCAGCGAGAGATCTGGCCATGGGCAGCGATACCCGGCGAATCGGGATCCAGCCTCAAGGATCGCCAGCAGGGCGGGCTCAGCAATCGGCAGGATAACATCGATCCGGTGAGTCTGGCACTGCGCCAGCACTCCATCGACGAATCCTGCCGGAGCAGTGAGTGGCGATGGCACTCGAGCGGTAGCTGCCGCATGGCGGGAGGCACCGGAAAGGCTGCCTCGGTGTTCCGACACCACCACGACGGTGTGCCCGGCGCGCCCAAGCGACCGAACGACCGCCAGCGCTGCCCGCTGCTCCCCGTCAGTCACTAGGACTCGTGCCATCAGCCGGCCCCGATGTCGGCCAACCGCAGTCGAATACCGTTGAGTGACAAGCCAGTGCCGATATTCAGCCGGGGCAGGGTGAATGGATCGGGAACGGGTGCGTGACTCCAGCCGCCGTCCACTCGCCATGCCGCCTGGTATCCGTGGCGCTTCACTACCGCCGCGACATCAGGCGACCAGAGTCCGTAGGGGTACGCCAGCCACGGCCGAGCGCGGCCGGGAAAGCGGTTGTTGAGCCATTCCAGCGGTCGCGACAGCTCGTGGTCCAGATCGGTGGCGGAAATGGCGGCGAGGTTTGGATGGTTCCACGAATGTGCGCCGAACTCAAGTCCCGGATGAGCCGCGAGCGCCCGGCTCAACTCCTCAGCCGTCGCAATGCCGCAGTGCGGGTCCAGCGGCTCGCGCCGCCTCAGGATCCCGGTATCCTTTCCGATCAGATCGGCCCGCCCCTGATGTTGCCAAAGGAGCTCACGACGCGTGACCCTGGAAGACCCGGTGAGTGAGCTGGCCAACAAGTCATCCCACCAGAGGGAGGCTGCGCCCAGCAACCCCGGGGGAACAAAAACCGTGGCAGCCAACCCGCGCCGGGCTAATTCAGGTATTCCCGCGAGAATCGCCCCCCGGTACGCATCATCAAACGTGATCGCGATGCGCGGTCGGGTGGACTCAAGGATCCCGTGCTCGAATATTGTACCCAGGGGGATGATTTCACAGGTTGCGGCAAGCAGATCGAGCTGGGCACAGAAGGCGGCGAGTGGCAGGTGCAGGGCGCGGTCCTCACCGGGCTGGGCGCCTGGAGGAAGGATGTTGTGGTAGGCCAGAACGAGCGTGCGCCCTCGGAGCCCCCGGGTCCGCCAAGCCGCGATTCCCGAGGCGATGAGGGCCCGTTCGACCATTCCCTTGACCACTGCGCGCATGCCGTCGCGATCAGCGGCCGTTGGGGGGCATCCCCACCGGGGGCAAGCCGCCGCGGTACCGGCGCACCGGCGGCGGGACGGCGGTGGCTCCGGTCGAATGTCCGCTCAGTTTCTCTTTGAGCACGGTCATGTAGCCCGCCTGAAACGCACCTAGCAAGTAGATGGGTTCGATGTAAGCATGGGAGACCAGAAGTCCTGCCGAGCCGAACCCGAGCAGAGATGCTGGAAGGAACATGGTCAGCTGATAAAGAAACCGCTCCTCCGGCGTGCCTTTCTCCCAACTGACCGGGAGCTTTCGACGAAGGGCCAGCAATTCGAAGACCCCTCGGTACATGAGCATCACCATGAGCACCAGGCCCGGCACGCCCATCTCGGCCCCAGCCTGTACGATCGTACTGTGTGCAGCGTTCCAGCGCACGCCATCGTCGACCTCGTGCGCGGCCACAGCCTGATCCGAAATGTTACCTTCCGCGCGCTGAAAATTGTTCACCCCTATCCCGGCAATCGGATGGGTGATCATGTACGTGAAACCACGCTTCCAGATTTCAACACGGCCCGTCGGCGAGGTCGTGTTGTAATCTTCCGAGGGGTGCAGAATGGTCTGCATCTGGGCTAGGTATCCCTCGGGCGCAGAGAGGAAGACGCCCATCGCAAGCACACCGACGGTGAGCAGCTTTCGATGTACGGAGATGCCTCGCACCAGTACCAGCAAGGCGCCACCGACGACCACCAGGCCGAGGAACCCACCGCGTGAGCCACTCCGAGCGACCAACATGCCGACTGCAAGCATCGTCATGACCGTGAATACGCGCGCGGCGCCCGTGCTGAGTTGGAAGCAGAGCAGCGCGAATGGCAATCCGATCACGGCGATCACACACATGTCGTTGGCGTCAAAGGAGAATCCGCCGGAAATGCGGGCCATCGTGTCCCCGGCCGCGACCGTCGTGCGGAGGACGAAGATCGCCAGGTAGGCCAGACACGCAGTCCCGGCGACGTACGCCCAGACCATGGTATATAGGTCCCGAGTATTTCGGATGGCCGCGAGCACCAGGAACGCAAGGACGAGCGTTTTGGAGTATTCATTCAGGAAAAATGCCGCCGCGCCCCCCATGGAGAGGCCGAACGGAACGGAGAGACAGGCCATCAACCCTAGGCCGGCCATTACTTTTGCGGGCCACGTTCGCAGTAACTTTCCGGTGGCGAGTGACTTGGGATTGGCCATCGCGTAAAACAGGGCCAGGAGAACTGCCAGCTGAGCCGGATGCAGTCTCGTAAGAAAGTTGAAATTCGCGTGGATCTTGCTGATTGCCATTACAATGATGGCGAACAGCAACATCCGCATCGGATCTCGTTCGATCGAAAGACTGGCCCCGGACGTGGATCCGGTCCGGCTTCGAGCGGTGGTGGCGATTGCGGTCATCTCTGCCTGGTCCACGGAGTGCAGGAAGTACAATGAGGATTAGTTTATGGCGAGCAGGACACATGCCATGGTACTTAGAATCAGGTGTTTCCGTCCACTCCTCGGATCCTTCCCGACGATACTGCAATGGGTCGAGGGTTCATCAAACGTATGCATTCCAACAGCTTCCAACAAGCGATTCGGTTGGTTCCATCATCCCCGATCCCCGGATGGCCTGAAAGTTGCTTAGCTGTGTTTTCTTGAACACGCTCTCGCCCCGAAGGCCTCCCTTGGGTGTTGGAACTGTATCCTAACCACCAATGGCATGACAAAATCCACGCTTCGAGTTGGGCTAGTGGGTGCGGGACAGATGGCCCAGCACCACGCGGACAGCATCCGTCGACTCGGCACGAGTGCCTCTTTGGTCGCCGTCTGCGATCCACAACTGACAGCCGCACAGGCCTTGGCGAACGCCGCGAATGGAACGCGCGCCTATGGATCGCTCGCGGAAGCCATCGATGCGGAAGCGCTTGACGTCGTTCATGTGTGCACTCCACCCGCGTCCCACGTTACGATTGCGACCGAGGCCCTGCGAGCCGGCTGCCATGTCTATATCGAGAAGCCGTTCACCGACTCACTATCCACCACCACCCAGCTGCTGACTCTGGCCGCCGAAGGCGGGCGGCATGTTTGCTCCGGTCATCAACTTCTATTCGAACGCCCCACGCAAGCGGTGACCGAGTTCTTGCCATTTCTGGGAAAGCTCAGGCATGTCGAAAGCTATTTCTCGTTCCGGGCTCTCAAGCGACTGCCGGACGGTCGAGCTCCCTTGCGCGACGACCTCCAGTTCCTCGACATACTTCCCCACCCTGTCTATCTCCTGTTGCACTTCCTGAAGGCCGGCGGCGAAGGGCCGACAGAAATCACTTCGGTGTCGGCGGGTAAGTCAGGTACCGTGCATGTCCTGCTCCGTCGAGGCACACTCACGGGTACGCTCGTTGTGACGATTGAGGGACGCCCTGTTGACAGCTACCTGCGTGTGGTCGGCACCAACGGCTCCCTGCACGCGGATTTTGTCCGGAGCACGGTACAGCGCCATATCGGACCCGGCAATTCGGGGATCGACAAACTCCTTTCGCCATATCGCCAGGCATGGCAGCTCATCGGTGGCACCACCGTGAGCATGGCGCGGCGTTTCCTTCACCGCCAGAGGAGCTACCCCGGACTGACCGAGATCTTCGACGCATTCTATAAGAGCATCCTCGGCCAGGGACCTTCCCCGGTTCCGCCTGAGAGTATCATCGAGACGGTTGATGTATGTGAGCGGATCGCGGAGGCGATGGCCAGCGCGGCGCCGGTGAACGCCATCGCCCCGGCGAACTCTCGCCCGAAAGTGGTCGTGACCGGAGGCACTGGGCTTCTCGGCCGGGAAGTCGTGCGCCAACTGGTGGCCGAAGGTGCCCACCCGGTGGCCCTTGGAAGGCGGGAACCCGCGCCGTGGGATCGCATCCCCGGCGCGGAGTACGCCGTAGTCGATCTCGCGCGACCTCTGGCAACTGAGATCCTCCGCGACGCGGTGGTCGTGATGCACTGCGCTGCAGAAACCGCCGGAGGGTGGGGGGCCCACCAGCTCAACTCGATCGATGCAACCCGGCACCTGCTCGAAGCGTGTGGAGCGGCCGGTGTGGAGCGGGTGATCCATGTCAGTAGTCTTTCGGTGATGGCCGGATCGCGAAACGGCGAACTTGTAGGTGAGGCGAGTCCATTGGAATCCGATCCAAAGGCGCTTGGACCGTACGCCTGGGGAAAGATCGAATCAGAGCGACTCTGCGCCACCTTGTGCAAGGAATCGGGCATCGAGTTGCGGATACTTCGACCGGGTGCCTTGGTTGACTACCGGGAGTTCGATCCGCCTGGCCTGCTGGGGAAGCGACTGGCAAATCTCTTCGTAGCCATCGGACGGCCGAGTCACCCGCTGGCCGTCGCAGACCTCGCATTCAGCGCCCGAAGCCTCATCTGGATGTGGCACAATTTCAAAGACGCACCACCAATCCTGCACCTGATGGATCCCGCCCAGCCCAGCAAGGCGGACCTCTTAGCGCGCCTACGCGCGACCAACCCGGACCTCGCGGTAATCTGGCTTCCGCCAATCGCCCTGGTGCCGCTCTCCTGGCTGGCCCTGGTCGTGCAAAAGGTACTTCGGCCGACCCGACCGGCGATCAATGTTGCCAAAACCTTTGCGCGCCAGGAGTACGACTACTCGCTCATTGCGCGACTTGCACCCGAGATCATTCGATCTGTCGGGAGCGACATTGCGGGCGCCCATCCTGTGGCGGAGCGGCCGATTGCGCACACACAGGTCTCAGCAGCTCCGACATCGCCTGGATGATGCTCCTTCTACTGTTCGTTGCACCGCTTGTCCTGCTGTGGCTTCCGGTGCTCTCGGAGGGCATCGCCCTCCTAACCACTCGGCCACCTCGACATCACCCGGGTATTGGAGGTTCGCAACCGCGAATGGTAGTGCTTGTGCCCGCGCACAATGAAGAGCTGCACATCCGCGACTGTGTCCGTTCGCTTGTTCAAGTCGACTATCCCAAGGCTGATTGGGAAGTGATTGTAGTTGCCGATAACTGCGTCGACATGACCGCGAAGTTGGCAATGTCCGAAGGAGCGAAGTGCCTCGAACGCCACGATCCACAGCACCCGGGCAAGCCGCAGGCACTTGTCTGGGCGATGGCCCAACTCCGACTCCGTGAGTTTGATGCAGTTGTCATCATTGACGCCGACACAGTCGTACCGCCGGACTACGCCCTCGCCCTGGCCATCTATTCTCCGCTCCGAGACGTCGTACTTCAATCCAATTTTCTCGTCGCAAATGAGCAAGAAAACTGGCTCACACGACTCGGGGGCGTGCTCAGTCGTTGCCGGTACCAGGTCACCTACCCCCTGAAACAGCGAGCCGGACTAAACTGCCCGCTCACGGGGAATGGGATGTGCATCGGGACAGGAGTGCTTCAATCTGAAGGCTGGCAGGCGTTCGGGATTACCGAAGATTCGGAGCTCTACGCTCAATTCACGGCGGCTGGCGTGCCGATTCTTCATGCTGACCGGGCAAATCTATACTCGCAAGAAGCGAGTTCCCTTGCCCAGGGGGCAACCCAGAGGCGGAGATGGTTAGCGGGGCGGATCGGCGTCCTCCGCCAATGGGGAGGAATTGTATTGAAGAGCAATCAGATCACGTGGCACCAAAAGCTGGATCTCCTGGTCGAGCTGGGGCTTTCCAGCCCGATTCTCCATCTGGCGGCAGCGGTGACCGTAGCGATCGCAGCGCTGGCCACCTTGCCCCAGCCGATCAACGCATGGATCGCAGCGGCGGCACTCAGCTCCCTAGTTGGCTTGATCATCGCAACCGTCTATGTCCTCTGGCACCATCCGGAGCCCGGTCCGACCCTGCGCGCGTTTCTCAAACTTCCGCTTTATGTGATGTGGCGGATCCTCCTGTTCATGCGTACAATTCTTACGCTCGGCCAAACCCGTTGGGAGCGCACCCGGAGAGCTGCACACACACGATGATCGCTTCGGGCGATTTTCAGTGCCACTCCGCGCACCATGCACTGAGCATGACCAGCGCCCAAACTCCCATCTCGTTCTCACCCGTTCGTTCGAAGCGCCGCCACTCCGCCCCGACCGCCACCGGATCAAGCAATCCATGCTGCGCCACTGCTTCCTGCGAGAGGAGATCACGGGCCCACGGCCGGAGATCGCCACGCATCCAAGCGCCAATCGGCACGGTGAACCCGACCTTTGGACGCTCCACCAGGGCGCGGGGGATCCGGCGGTAAAGCGACTGTCGAAGAATCCACTTTCCGACCCCCCCACGAATTTTCCAGCTTTGTGGCAGCCGCCAGCTAAACTCCACGAGACGATGATCGAGCAGCGGGACCCTGGCCTCGAGGCTGACGGCCATGCTGGCCCGGTCAACCTTGGCCAGCAAATCATCGGGAAGGTAGATCTGCTGGTCGGCGAGCATCATGCGGTCCAGGAGCCCGAGTTTCCCGGCCTGCATTACCTGACTCATGCGATCATCCCCGATTGCCCGCGAGGCCAAAAGGCCGGAGGGCGTGTGCCACGCCGAGAGGAGCGCGCGATAGCGCGACTCATCCGAGGCTTCCCCAAGCACACGGCTCAGCTTGTGAAGCTTCGTGCCTGCCAGCCTGACCTGCGGCTTGCGTCCGGCGGCCGAGCAGGCGAGGGAATGCAATCGGTCCCAGGCGTCGGCTGAGAGGAGGCGGAGTCCATGGCCCGCGAATCGTCCGATCCTGGCAGGAACGCGACGGGCCCGTGCGATCGTCCGCACGCCGTGAATGTACCGATTGTATCCACCGAAGAGCTCATCCCCGCCATCCCCGGTCAGTGCGACCGTAACCGACCGACGGGCGAGTTCGCTGATCAGAAAAGTCGGAATCTGCGACGCATCCGCCAAAGGCTCATCGAACATCCGTGCCAAGCGGGGAACCACCGTCAGCGCACTCGCTGAGGACAGCATGAGCTCGCTGTGGTCAGTTCCGAGATGTCGCGCGATCGCCCGCGCGTGAGCGGATTCATCGTGGACCCCCTCCTCGAAACCGACCGTGAATGTCTTGACCGGGCGAGCGGATCTCTCCTGCATGATCGCAACGACCGTCGAAGAATCGATGCCTCCCGAGAGTAATGCGCCTAGCGGCACATCAGCCTCCATGCGGAGCGCGATCGACTCCTGCAGCAGCGTATCGAAGGCCTCGACGCCCTCCGCCTCCGTTCCCGAGAAAGGCTGGGCCACTCCGGCGCTCCCCACCTCGGCCAACGACCAGTAGGGCTCGCCCGGGAGCAGCGCCTGCGCTGGATCCCGAATCGTGAGCAGGTGCCCTGGGAGCAGTTTGGATACCCGGGCGTACGGGGTTCGGGGCGCGGCGATGTAGAGATACCGGAGATAGTCACTGAAGGCGACCGGATCGAGCGCGGCGTCGAAGCCCGGACCCAGCCGTAGCGCCTTGAGCTCGGAGCCGAACGTGATCAGGCCGGGCGCCTGATACAGATAGAGTGGCTTGATGCCGAGACGGTCACGCACCAGCGACAACTCCCGCCGCTCCGCGTCCCATACGGCCAACGCGAACATACCCACGAACCTCTGGACTGCAGGCCCGATGCCCCACGCCTCGAAGGCTGCGAGCATCACCTCGGTATCGGAGTGCCCCCGGAATCTGGCGCCATGCGACGCAAGTTCACGTCGCAGCTCGGCGTGATTGTAAACCTCACCGTTAAACACCATGACGAAGCGCCCGCTGGCGGACGACATCGGCTGGTGGCCATTGGGGGAGAGGTCGACGATCGCAAGGCGGCGGAAGCCGAACGCGAGACACCGATCCGCTGATTCCCACGAGCCGTGATCATCCGGTCCCCGATGGCGGATGGCGGACGACATCCGTTCGGCCCAATCCCCCAATCGTCCTTCTACCCGCCCGGGGCTGACAAAGAGGCCTACAAGCCCACACATCAGTTCACCGGCGGCGGGCGACGCTTGTCAGGATTCGGGCGGCGGGGGCCGGCCTTGGTCCTAGGGCCGTCGTACGGAACTCCACTCATGTAAACATGGTCGATGAGAATATCGTCCGGCCTTGTTCGCACGCCACCCGTTCCACCCCAAGTCGGATTCCACTTCCACTGGAGGAATCCGTTTGTGTTTTCGCCATAGACGTAGGTGAGGTTGTCGTAACTCAACACCGGTTCACCATCCAGCCACCACCGGACAGTCCCGTTTGCCTGGCCAAGCTGGTTGAGTTCCATCACGATCTCCCAGTGGTGCCAGCCGCCGCACTTCATCACACCTCCGCGACCACCGTTCGGATGCCACTTCTTCGCGAACCCTCCCTCGCGAGAACTGCCGGTCTCTTGGTGAAAGTGGAGGGGAAAATTGCAGGCCACACGCTGCTTTCCACTTCCCGCCAGCAGGAAGTAGCTCTGCGTCCCCGCTCCCCGTTCTGGGGACCAAGCGGACGCAATGAACCCCATCTTGGTGCCAAATGATTGATTCTCGAATCCCTCGCTTGGGAGTTTGATCGTCATTGAGAGATAAATGCTGCGCTTCTGCCCACGGTCAGCTCCAGCGGTATCCCAACCCACCAAGCTGGCTGGACCTCGTCCCCCCTGGAGCCCGACCGGAAATCGAGTGCGCAAGACCCCGGGCGGGCTTTCCGGAGCACTTGGGTCATTCACAATATTGAGACCCCGTTTTCCCCCGACAACGAACCAGTTTCCGAGATTACCGGCGAGCTGTTCGGGCTTCTCTCCAGGAAGCTGGTCACCGGTGAATTCGGCGAACGCGACAAATCCTGCCGGCTCGTGAGGGTGGGCACCTGGCCGGGTTACTCCGCGTGTGGCTTCTCGCCGTCCACTCGGTTCCTGGGTTCCCTCAGGTGTTTGCGCGGAACAGACGCGGATGGCGCCGACAAGGAGGAGGCAACACCTGAAGGATGTATCAATGCGTAGCGGGCTGAATCGGGCGGACGGAAGCAGGACCGTCAGCGAGGCCCGACCAGACCACCGCGATGTCAAGGCAGTCCGCACGAGGCGAGCGGGCATGATTCAGGGAACTCCGGAGATGTAAGTATGATCGATATCGATGAAGTCGTCACGCGTCTTCGTGCCCGCTGTCCCGCCCCAGGTGGGATTCCATTTCCACTCCCAAAATCCATTCGTGTTGCTGCCGAAGATGTAGGTTACATCGGTGTAATCACATACCAGGATGCCATCGATCCACCACTTGAACTTGCCGTTCGCAACTCCGAGTGTGTTTAGTTCAAACACGGCCTCCCACTGGTGCCAGACATTCGTCCGCATTAGGGCTTGTTGGTTCACGTTTTGTGAGAGCACCCGGGTGAATCCGCCTGCCGACTGGAAGCCAGTCTCTTGGTGAAGGTTTACAATGAAATTGCTACGCGGGACTTGGGAGCCGTTTCCCCCAAGGAGAAAGTAGGCCTGCGTTCCGGCGCCGCTCGTGGGAAGTGCGGACGCCAGAAAGCCCATCTTGGTCCCAAACGTCTGGTTCTCGTAATCGAGACCTTTGATCTTCAGCCAAAAAGTGATGTACACCTTGCTCTTCTGACCAGCGGGTCCCTTCCCCAAGACGTCCCATCCAGACATCGTCACCGGACCACGCCCGGCAGACAATCCGTTCGGAAACCTCGTTTCCAGGATGTTGGGCTGACTCTCTGGAGCTGTGAGGTCAGGAGTGATGATCGAGAGGTTTCCGGTGGTTGAAGCAGACCACTTGCCGAGAATCGCACCGAGACTAGTTGAAGATGTTGTCGGAAGTGAGCTGAAGTTGTGCTCCGCAAACGCCACGTACCCCGCCGGCTCATTCGGATGCGATGCCGGATTGGAGGGCAGCAGTACATCCGCGGTAAATGTGACCGAGGGTAGACCGGCAGCGGAGACGACCACGGTATGAATCCCGGCGAGCGGCCCGACTTTCCACGTTGCAGAGATCTCGCCCAGACTGTTGGTGGTATTCACCTGATTGAGCAGCGTCCCGCCGTTGTTGACCAGCCAGACCACCGTCGCTCCCACCGTCGGGTTGCCGGCGCCGTCGTAGATTCTGGCCTTCAGCTGGATAGGCAGCGTGGAGTTGACCAGTCCGCTCTGGTTGTTGCCCTGCAGGATGACCATCGACCCCGCCGGCGCACCCACCAGGAAGCTGACCGTCACCGTCTTGGAGGCCACGCCAGAAGTGGTGCTGGCCACCGGCACCGTCGCGGTGTAGCTCCCCGCAGCGAGTGCCCCCGTCGTCGGTGTGAGCACCACCGTCGCCGGCGATGTCGTGCTGGTGATGGAGGTGGCCAGCCATCCGGTCGGCTGGCCCGCCCCGTAGGTCACCGGGCCGGCGCTCAATCCTGCCAGCGTCCCCGCACCACCGTTGGCGACATTGATCGTCTTCGGCGTGGGGTCGGGCTGCCCGGTGGTACTCGTGAAGGTGACGGTTGTCGGTGTCAGTGTGATCGATGGCACCCCGCTGACCACCAGACTCACAGTCACATTCTGCGGGCTGTTGCCGGCCACGCCGGAGGTGACCGGCACCGTCGCGGTGTAGCTGCCCGCAGCCAGTGCGCCAGTCGTTGGTGTCAGGGTCAGCGTGGCGGGCGCGGTGGTCTGGTTGAACGACGCCGCGAGCCACCCCGGCGATCCGCCAGTGTAGCTGATCGTACCGGTGCCCAGCCCGGTCAGCGTCTGCCCGCCG
>JAWXBA010000010.1:0-4115 GCA_034439775.1 Gemmatimonadota bacterium
CGCACAGGGGTGCGCCCCTACCCCTTGAACATCCCGATGAGCACCCGGCGGAGCACCACGCCACTGATCACGAACGTTACCGCCCACGCCGCCGCTTGCGGCCATGCGCCGTGAATCACGGCCCCCGATCCAAACAACGCGCTGTAGACGAACGCCACTCCCGCCGACCATCCCAGCAGTTGGTGCGCCGGGCTGTCGGGCGAGGGTCCCAGTCCAGACTCCAGCCGGACCGATTCCCAGCCGGGGCCCGCAGGGCGCACCAGGGTGTAGAACGCCAGCAGCGTCTCGCGGCTGGCCGGGGCGGTGAGCAGGGTGGTGCCGATCCAGACCACCGAAGTGATACCCACAGTGCTGAGCAGCACGATGTGGCTGGCCACCGGGGTGCCGGCCTTGCCAATGAGGAAGAACGTGACTGCCACCGCGAACGAACTGACCATTGCGGCGATCTCGCTCCAGGCGTTGACCCGCCACCAGAACCAGCGCAGCAGGTAGAGCAGTCCGGTACCGGCGCCGACCGAGAGCATCAGTTCGAAGTTCTGCCGAGCCGATTCGAGCACGAATGTCAGGGCGCCCGCCGCCACCATCAGCAGTCCCGTCACCACTCGGCCGATCATCACATAGTGCCGTTCCTCGGCGTCGCCGCGGATGAAGCGGCGGTAGACATCGTGCACCAGGTAGGAGGTGCCCCAGTTGAGGTGGGTGGAGATGGTGGAGATGTAGGCGCTGAGCAGCCCCGCCACCATCAGGCCCAGCAGCCCGGCGGGGAGGAAACGGAGCATGGCGGGATACGCCATGTCGTGGCCGATCAATTTCGGGTCGACCCACGGGAACATCCGGCCGATGTCACTGAGCTCGGGGAAGACCAGCATCGAGGCCAGCGCCACGATGATCCATGGCCACGACCGGAGGGCGTAGTGGGCCACGTTGAACAGCAGGGAGCCGTAGACGGCATCCCGCTCGCTCTTGGCGGCCAGCATCCGCTGCGCCACGTAGCTGCCGCCCCCTGGCTCGGCGCCGGGATACCAGACCGACCACCATTGCACGGTGAGCGGGATGATCAGCACCGTCAGCGTCATCCCCCAGTCGCTGAAATCAGGGACCAGCGACAGGGTGCCGGGATCGAGCTTGCTGAACAGGCCTGCCAGGCCACCGACTTCGGGTTGGCGCAGGGCATAGACGGCGGCGGCCACCGCTCCGGTCATCGCCACGCCAAACTGGAGGAAGTCGGTGACCATCACCCCCCACAGGCCGGAAGTGGCCGCAAAGACGATGCAGAGCAGGCCGCAAATGATCAGGGTGCGCTCCATCGGCCAGCCGAGCAGGACGTTGGCAATCTTGGCCGCCGCCAGGTTCACCGAGGCCATGATGACGCAGTTGAAGAAGAGCCCGAGGTAGATGGCGCGGAAGCCGCGCACCAACGAGGCGGGCTTGCCACTGTAGCGGATCTCGTAGAACTCCAGGTCGGTCAGCACCCCGGAGCGGCGCCACAGGCGGGCGTAGAAGAACACCGTCGCCATGCCGGTCAGCAGGAATGCCCACCACTGCCAGTTGTTGGACACGCCACCCTCGCGCACCAGGTTGGTCACCAGGTTGGGGGTGTCGGTGCTGAAGGTGGTGGCCACCATCGAGACGCCGAGCAGCCACCATGGCGCTGCGCGACCGGAGGTGAAGAACTCGGCGGTGCTGGTTCCGGCACGGCGCGCCATCCACAGGGCCGGAACGAAGGTCAGCCCCAGGACGACGATGACGATCGTCCAGTCGAGATTCGAGAGCGGCATGGCGCCTCAGTCGGCGGTGAGGGGGTCTTCCGGGATCGGAATCGTCTGTCCGGTGATGATGGCGCGATTGGCCAGCAGCCCCACGATGGTGGAGCGGGCGCCGTCCTCGAGGGTGGTGGTCGGGGCGTTCCCCTCGGTCACGGCGCGAATGAAATCGGCCAGCGGATAATAGAGGGCGGGGTACGGAAGGCCAGCCCCCTCCTTGAGCAACCCCTGGGCGGCCAGTTGGGTCGCATTGGCCACCAGGGTAATCCCTTCCTCGGTGTGGAACTGCTGCCGGGTGGCGTAGACTTCCCAGCCCTGGGTCGGAGCGTCGGTCTCCTTGAACATCCAGCCATGGGTCCAGGCCAGCTTGAGCGCGGCGTTGACGCCCGAAAAGACCTCGAACTGCCCGCCGAACGAGCTGGCCAGCGTGGCATCCCACGTCATGGTCACGTCGTCGTCCCAGGCCAGGGTGGCCAGGACGGTGTCGGGCACCGCGCGGCCATCCTTGTGGAACCGGATGGCGCCACGGCCGGAGACCGAAACCGGGGTGCGCCCCCGGTACCAGTGGGCCACGTCGAACTGCAGGGCGCCGAGCTCGCCGGCGAGTCCTGGCGAGACCTCCGGATCGAGGCGCCAATTGGTGGAACGCTCCGTGGTCCCGGCAGTGACCGGAAACCGCCAGCTGGTCTTGCGATGGTTCTGGCCGGTCAGGGCAACGGGATCGCGGACCGAGTCGGTGCGGAAGAGGGTGCGGGCCCGCTGGTAGAGGGGGTTGGAGCGGCCCGGGAACCCGGCCATGACGACCTGGTCGGCTACTGATCGGCCTGCGGCAACGATCGCTCGGCACTCGGCGGGGGTGTGGGCCAGTGGCGCCTCGACGTACACGTGGCGGCCAGCCTGAAGTGCCATCTCCACCGGTTCACGGTGCAGGTGGGTCGGGGTGGCCACGATGATTGCCCGGACCTCGGGACGGCGGTTCAGCATCGTGGCCAGGTCGGCAAACCCCTCCGAGCCGGCAATCCGCTCGACATTGACCCGGAGCCGCTCGGGGACGATCTCGCAGATGGTGGCGATCTCCACACCCTCGATTTTCTGCAGCTCGGCCGCGATGGCCCGGCCATGCCGACCCATCCCGACGATGCCGACCTTGACCGGCACCGCGGTCCGGTAGGGCCGGAACCACGCCGGGTCCGGCAGGATCGCCATGGCGGCGAGCGAACCGGTGGAGCTCAGCAGGAAGTCTCGGCGTGAGGGCATGGCAGGCGGGGAATGGGGAATAGGGAATGGGGAATGGTGTTGGGACGATACGCGGATAGTGCCGGGGGCGCCAGTTGGTAGGGATCCGCAGATTGGTCCGGTCTTGAGCGGGCAGCCCGCGCTGGAGGGGCCGGGCCTGCCCGGACCAGAATGATGAGCCACGGATGTCACGGATTGACACGGATTACCGTGCGTCCCGGGCAAGTCTCCGTGTCGGCCAGGATTCCCATGGTTTTTTTGGTGAACGGCACTTCCCGACCGGGCCCGGCTGCCTTGGCCGCCTGACCCGTGGTGCCCGCCAATATTTGGAGCCGTATTCGAACGCGGTGCGTTCCACGCACCACGAACAATCCGTGTCCATTCGTTAAATCCGTGGCATAATTCCCTTTCCAGGCCAAGGGCGACCCCCGCCTGGTCTCGGAACAATCTGCGTCCATCGGCGTAATCTGCGGATTTCTCCTGCCGTATCGGGAACGGATTAGATTCCCGCCCGACTCCCACTGGACCTGCCGTGCGCGACCTGACCCAGGGCTCCATTTCCGGCCACCTGATCCGTCTGGCGGCGCCGATCGCCGCGGGGATGGTGTTCCAGACCCTGTACTATCTGGTGGACCTCTACTTCGTGGCTCGCCTGGGCGATGCTGCCATTGCGGGGGTGGGCGCGGCGGGCAATGTGCAGTTCATCGTCATGGCCCTGACCCAGGTCCTTGGCGTGGGTGCCATGGTGCTGATTGCCCACGCGGTGGGTCGCAAGGACCGCGAAGACGCCAACCTGATCTTCAACCAGAGCCTGCTCCTGGCCACGCTGTTCGCCGCGATCACCCTCGTCGGCGGCTACCTGCTGTCCGGCTGGTACGTCGGGACCCTGGCCGCCGATGCGGCCACCGCCGATGCCGGGGTGACCTACCTGCACTGGTTTCTCCCCGGACTGGCGCTCCAGTTTGCGCTGGTGGCGATGGGCTCGGGGCTTCGGGGCACCGGGATCGTCAAGCCGACCATGGTGGTCCAGATGGTCTCCGTGGTGATCAATGCCATCCTGGCCCCGATCCTGATTGCGGGGTGGCTCACCGGACGCCCGATGGGTGTGGCCGGTGC
>JAWXBA010000011.1:0-5469 GCA_034439775.1 Gemmatimonadota bacterium
AGGCGATGCGTTGATGCAACAGAGTGGCAATGCAACGGAACCGGGACTTTGGACTGCTCGAACCGATCGCCCCGGCCGGAACACCAGCCGGGCAAACCGCGCCATGCGCGAACGGCGGCGGTGAGCGGCTGGGCATCCTCCCCGGCCAAGGGGCATGACCGAAGCCGGGGGGAGGGCCCGGGTGCCTGACCTCCTTGGGGTGGCCCCGAGAGGCGCGCTTCCGCTGCCACCGCGATAACTTATCTGTTCCATGGCGTCGATCTCGTTCCGGAACCGGATCCTCCTGGCCCTCGTCCTCCTGGGTGCCGCACCCACGACGCTCGGCATTCTGGGGTTGGCGGAGTCGCTGCGCCGGAGCACGGCGGTGGCCGGGAGTGGCACCATGGAAGAGCTGGGCACCAGCGGACGGGCGCTGCTGGCCTCGATTGACACCACCCAGCTGGGGCCCACCGAGCGATCTGCCCTCCAGATCCACCTGCGACAGTTGAATCGAGCGCTCAGCCTGGCACGCAGTGCGGTGCCCTACAGCCAGGCCCGGACCGTGGCCCTGGTGGCCACCGTGCTCCTGCTCGGGGCGCTCCTTCTCTGGGCCTCGCTCCTGGTAGCCCGCAACCTCAGCCGCCAGCTCAGTCGACCGATCGACGAACTGGTCGGATGGACGGTCCTGATCCGGCGAGGCACCCCGCTTCCAGAGGAGGCCCCGCGAAAGGGGGCGCCGGAATTCCGGTCGCTGCGGATCGCGCTGAAGGAAACCAGCCGTGAGCTGCAACAGGGCCGGGCGGTGGAGCTCGAGGCCGAGCGCCTTCGCGCCTTCCGGGAGGTGGCGCGCCGAGTGGCACACGAGATGAAGAACCCGTTGACCCCGGTACGATTCGCGGTGAGCCAGCTCTCCAAGACCGCCACCCCGGAGCAACAGGAGGCGCTGGAGGTGCTCCGCACCGAGTCGGGACGACTGGAGCTGCTGGCACGCGAGTTTGCCAATCTCGGGAGGCTTCCCGAGGGGCCCGCCGCGGATGTGGACCTTGGTGAGCTGCTCGAAGAACTGCTGCGCAGCTCCCTGCCCCCTGAGATGGAAAGCTCCCTTTCCCTGGCTTCCCATACTCCGCACATCCTGGGGCACTACGACCCACTCCGTCGGGCGTTTGCCAACCTGATCCGCAACGCGGTGGAGGCTTGTGGCGGTGTCGGCCGGCTCGACGTCTCCGTGGGGACCCGGGGTGACAGCGTCGAGGTATCGCTGGCCGATCACGGTCCCGGGATTCCCGATGCCGAGCGCGGCCGGGTCTTCGAGCCCTACTTTACCCGGAAGCCCGACGGTACGGGCCTTGGCCTGGCCATGGTGAAACAGGCGGTGGACCTGCACGGTGGCACGATTGAGCTCACCGAGACGGCGGGGGGCGGGGCCACGTTCGTCATTGGCCTCCCGATCCATCGGGCCGAGTTGCTCCCGGCCCGGACCTCCGTGCGGGAGGGCGGGCCGGTGGATTTCGAAGGCCAGCTGGCGCCGTACCGCAGCTCCTATCTTTCCCCCGACGGCGAGCTCCTCCCCGACCGCCGTGCCACCGACCGTCGCCGGGGCGAGCCTCACAGCCCGCCCCTGACCCCAGACTCCTGAGCCCCGACTGCCATGCCCTCACGCATCCTGATCGTGGACGATGAAGCGAACATCCGGCGGATGCTGGGCGCGCTGTTGCGTGCCGAGGGGTTCGAGGTCGCCGAAGCGGCGAACGGCAACGCCGCCCTGCTGACCCTGGATGAGACGCGTCCGGACCTCGTGTTCATGGACTTGATGATGCCGCCCGGTCCGGACGGGATTGAGACGCTGGCGACCCTGCGGGAGAAGGATGCGTCGGTCCCGGTGATCATGATGAGCGGCAAGGCGCAGCTCACGGACGCCGTCCGGGCGGTGAAGCTCGGCGCATTCCAGTTCCTGGAAAAGCCGCTCGGCCCGGAAGCGGTGCTGGTGACGCTCCGCAGTGCCCTGGAGTTGACCCGGACCCGGGCGGAGAATCGGGCGCTGCGCTACCAGCTTGGCGGCACCCCCCGCGAGATGGTGGGCACCAGCATCGAGATGGACGGGGTGCGGGAGCGGATTCGTCAGGTGGCGGGGACGGAGGCGCGGGTGCTGATCCTCGGCGAGTCGGGCAGTGGCAAGGAGCTGGTGGCGCATGCCATCCATGATGCCGGCCCCCGGGCGGGGCGGGCGTTCATTCCCGTCAACTGCGCCGCGATTCCGAAGGACCTGGTCGAGTCCGAGATGTTTGGCCACGAGCGGGGCGCCTTTACCGGGGCCACCGATCGCCGGCTGGGTCGGTTCGAGCTGGCCGACGGTGGCACGTTGTTCCTGGACGAGATCGGCGACCTCTCCCCGGAAGCGCAGGCCAAGCTGCTGCGGGCACTGGAGACCGGGGAAATCCAGCGGCTGGGGGCCGAAAAGGGGTTGCGGGTGGACGTCCGGGTAATCGCGGCGACCAACCAGCGACTGGAGGAGGCGGTCGGCGCGGGATCATTCCGCGAGGACCTGTACTTCCGGCTCAACGTCTTTCCGATCGAAGTCCCTCCGCTCCGGGACCGGCTCGGCGACCTTCCCGCCCTGGTCCGCCATCTGGCGGAACGGATCCAGCCCCTGAACACCCCGACCCTGACTCCCGATGCCCTGGCGATGCTGGCCTCCTATGAGTGGCCCGGGAACGTTCGCGAGCTGGCCAACATTACCGAACGCATGATCATCGTGGGGGGACAGGAGATCGACGCCGCACTGGTCCGCCGCGTCCTGCCCCGGGGCTCGGGTACTCGCAGCGATTCGGGGTCCGGATCGGTGGGCAACACCGGCGAGTTCCCGACCGGAGACCTGGCGGGTCGGTCCCTGCCCAACGCCCTGGACGACTACGAGCGGCTGCTGATCCGGGAGGCGCTGCACCGGGCCAGCGGCAATGTGGCGGAGGCGGCGCGCAGCCTCCAGACCGACCGTGCCAACCTCTACCGCCGCATGAAGAGGCTGGGGCTGTGAGGCGCCCCGCCTGGCGGTTCATTCCCTGGGGGACGCTGGGGCTCCTGCTGGCATTGGCAGGGCCGGCCGCGGCCCAGGAACCGCCGATTGTCATCGACCCGGACGCGCCGATAGCGGACTCGCTGCGGCTTTCCGCTCCCCCTCCCGAGGTGGTGGAGCAGCTGCTCACCGTCCACAATGATTCAGCCACGACCCGGTTCCTCGGCACCTTCGTCCTGCCGGCGGGAAGCCGTCTTTCGGGAGTCGTCTCGCTGTTCCGCGGGATGCTGGTGGTGGGTGGCCAGATTACCGGACCGATTCAGGTGATCAACGGGGACCTGTGGGTCAGCGCGACCGGTCGGATCGAGGGGGACGTCATCGTGACCGGGGGCCGGATCCGGGTCGACCCGGGCGGCGTGATCACCGGCACCCAACGCAGCTGGAGTGACCCGGCGCCGGTTTATCGCAACACGGTGGGCAAGCTGGCGCTCCGGGAACGGGCCCGCACGGTCGGAGATCTCGCCTCGACCAGCAGGAGCTTCTACACCGCCGGTATCAGCACCACGCTCTACCTGGGCACCGGGGGCAGCTACAATCGGATCGAGGGCCTGCCGATCGTGATCGGGCCGTCCTTTGCGCACGAGGCCACGCCCACGGTGGACCTGCGCCTGGACCTGCGGGGGATCATCCGGACCACCACCGATCCGACCCGGATTCGCGACCGCTACGGCTACGACGCCCGGATGGAACTGGTCTTCGGGGTTCCGGCCCGGGCGGTGGTGGGTGGCCGTCTGCGCAGCGAGGTGGTTCCGATCGAGGAGGCGCCGTGGTCGCGCACCGAGGCCGGGTGGCTGGCCTTCCTGATGCACGAGGACCCGCGCGACTTCTTCCAGGCCCGGGGTCCCGAGGTGTACCTCGAAGCCGAGCCGGTCAAGGGGGTCACGCTGCTGGCCTCGCTGCGCGAGGACGAGGAGCGCTCGGTCCGGGCCACCGATCCGATCTCGGTGTTCCGCAGCGGCGAGGCGTGGCGACCGAACCCCTTGATCGACGACGGCACCTACCGGACCCTGCGACTGGGCCTCGGGTGGGACAGCCGCAACGACCGGGTCGATCCGACCTCCGGATGGTTGCTGCGAGGTGACTGGGAATACGGCGTGAGCAACGACTACGCCCCGGTGACGCTGCCCCGCAGCATCCGGGATCCGCTGCCGGAAAACCGCGAGTACCACTATTCCAGGTTCTGGGTGGACGCCAGGCGCTATGCCCGGTTTGACCCCGACACCCGGCTCAACCTGCGGGTGGTGGGTGGTGGCTGGGCGGGCGGTGACCCGCTGCCCCTGCAGCGACGGGTGTCGATCGGTGGCGGCGACCTCCTGCCCGGCTATGGCTTCCGGGCCCGCGATTGCAGTTCCCCCCGGTATGTGGATCCCGCCGGCCCGGCACTCTGCGACCGCGCCCTGTCATTCCACGCCGAGCTGCGGCGACGCACCGGGCTCGGGCTGCTCTATCGCCTGCAGCGGGGTGAACTGACCGAACTCGACCGGATCTTCGGGTTCGACAAGGCCGAGCTGGTGTTCTTCCTCAATTCCGGCACGGCATGGCTGGCAGGCGATGGGCCCGGGAAAGTCCCTTCCAACCGCATCCCCGTGCTCCGGGAATGGGCCACCGACGTGGGGGTCGGGCTGGATACTGGCGGCCTCGGGTTGTATGCGGCCACCGCGCTCTCGGGCGATGAACCGATCCGCTTTACCATCCGCCTGCAGCGGCGATTCTGATGTCGCGCCCCAGATTTCTGCTTCCCTTGGGGATCGTGGTGGCGCTGGCCGCCCATCCCGTCGCTGCGCAGCGGGTTGAGCTCCAGGTGACGCTCAGCAACGACACCCTCGTGGATGGGCGGCTGATCCGGCTGCCCCAGGTGCGGACCCTGAACCTCCTGGCGGGGCGCTGGGGACAGGCGCTCCGCAACTCGCTCCCCCTGCGGCTGTCCTACCAGATCGAGATCTGGCGGTCCCGCGATGGCTGGATCGATCAATACGAAAAGACCGTGGAGTGGGGAATCGTGGTCCGGCATGAAGCGCTCTTTGACCAGTACACCGTCACGACGCCCCGGGCGCGGGGAGCCCCCGAGGTATCGCTGGCCACCTGGGAGGCGCTGGATCGCTACTTGAGCCGAGAGCGGCTGATTCTGGCGCGCCCCGGCGGTCGGGGAACCTACTACTTCCACGTCCGTCTTGAGGTGACGACGCTCTCGGAAGACGATCTCGAGGAACTGGAACGGTTTGTCCGCGGCGAGGGGACCGACCCGGATCGCGACCGGAACCCCGCCAATCGATCGGTACTCCAGTTCCTGATGCGGATGACGGGGGGCCTGCAGTCGGAGCGGGTGGAGCAGCGCACCGAGAAATTCGTAGTGCGGTGAGTTGAAGTGAGAAGTGAGAAGCGCGAAGTGAGAAGTGCGGAGTGAGCGGTAAGAGGTAAGG
>JAWXBA010000012.1:0-3508 GCA_034439775.1 Gemmatimonadota bacterium
CTTCAGCGGGCAGACGGCCGAGCCGCGACTTCAGTCGCGGATCCAACGCACGAAAGGCCACCCCATGGGGATGGCCCTTCCGCAATATCGGGACGGCGGGATTCGACGCGTCCGGCCCGAAGGGCCGGCATCGGGCGGCGTAGGGGCGCGCAAATGGGCGCGCCCTTTCCGCGAGCAGACTGCGCCAGTCCGGGCACCACGGCGTTCCACGCCCGGTGCGACGCCCCGCCACCGGACGGGGAGGGGCATGGGACAATCCTCCTTGGTTGCGACAGGGCCACGACGGGGCGGCTCAGGCCGCCGCCAGGAGTCCGTCCTCAAAGGTGTAGTTCACCGCTCGACGGGGCTGCGTCCGGTACCAGGCGTAGCTGGCGCGGAGGGCCTCGTCGAGAGGGGTCGGCTCGACTCCCAGCACCCGGGTCAGTTTGTCCACTACCGCGATGTGGGGCGGCAGGTCCAGAAACTCGCCGTAATAGAGGTTGTCGCCGATGAGCTGGCCACCCGCCGCTTGGATCGTGGCCCGCGGTACGGAGGCCAGGATGGGCTCCACCTCCGCCGCTCGGGCAAGGGCCTCCACAAAGCTGCGCTGCGTGGTGGGCTCCACATGCCCCACGTTGAACGCCTCCCCCGCCGCCTCCGGCACCTCGATGGCTCGCGCGCAGGCCTCGGCCACGTCGGGGGCGTACACCCATTGCACGGGGTCGTCGCCCCCGTCCGGGAGAATGATCGGGCGACCGTCGAGGAGGCGGTCCCAGAAGAACTGCTCCCGGTAGAGGGACTGCCCCGGCCCGTACACGAAGGGGGGCCGGAGGGTGGTGACCGGGAACCCCGTCTCGCGGTGCAGGGCAAAGAGGGCGCGCTCGGTGGATGCCTTGTGCTGGACATAGGGCATCGGGTGGTCGTCGGGCGCGAGGGGGGCGTCCTCGCGCAGGTCCAGTCCTCCCCCGTACGCCGCCAGGCTCGAGATGTAGACATAACGCTCGAGCCCGTCTCCGCAGCTCCGGGCCGCGGCCTCCACCTGGGCGGCCGTGGTGCCACGCTCCCAGTCGTAGGCGTAGTCGAAGACGGCGTCGAAGGATTCCCGCCGGAGGATCCGGGTCACGGCCTCGACGTCGTTCCGGTCCGCCTGGAAGTTCTGGACAGCCCCGTCGCCGAAGTCGTTGTGATCGCGCCGGTGCAGCACGGCGACGTCGTGCCCGCGCGCGAGGAGGCGGAGCACGGTTGCGCGGCCCATGAACTGAGTTCCGCCGATGACGAGCGTGCGCATGTGGGGTCCGGAGATAGGGGGAGACTCGACGCGGCGTGACACGGTCGACACCGCCGATTTCTGCAAGCGACCTCATGCTCAAGGTAGCCCGCAGCAGTGTGGGGCGCCATGAGGGGGCGGGGTACGGACATTTCGTGGAAGTTCGCGAGAATTCGCGACTTGGCCAGGAGCGTCGCTGAAGCGACGCCTGGCCCGTGCCGCGACCCCCGGCTGAAGCCGGGGCTCGGCCAACAGACTGCCGGTAAACCGGCGGGTGTTCCGATGATCGCCTGGCAGCCCGCTTCAGCGGGCAGACGGCCGAGCCGCGACTTCAGTCGCGGATCCAACGCCAGAAAGGCCACCCCGTTGGGAATGGCCCTTCCGCAATATCGGGACGGCGGGATTCGACCCGTCCGGCCGCCAGGCCGGCGCCGGGCGCAGCCCGGCGAGGTGAGCGAGCGCAGCGAGCTCAACCCGCGACCCCCTGAACCCCATTTGGTCCTATGGTATTTCGGTTGTGTTTGCCTGAGTTCGCTCAGGGTGCGTTACGCGTTGCTGTGTATGGTGTTAGGACACTGCATGAGTTCGCCTCCGTTTTGACCAGTTACCCGTAGTTCAGCAGAGTTGGCACACAATTGGCACACAACTTTTCAGGGGAATCGCCCCGCCCCTATCCGGGGGCTGGGGTATCAGCCATGGTCCGAGCGGCTCAGTGGGGGCGCGCTCCAGTGTACGGCGCAAGCCCGTCCTACCATCATTACCCTGACGAATCGGGGCGCAGGCCTGTTGGGGCCGCACGCGATTACGGCGCCGGTACTGTCCTGGACGCCACCGCGCTCGGATGGACTTGTCCAGCCCAGCGCCGTTAGGAGCAGCCAATCGACGTCACTCCAATGACAGGAGTTCCGCAGGAATGCCCGTGAGTCGCCCACGATCGTGGCAGGTCGGATAGGAAGCCGCCGCCCGGTAGGGCGGCGGCGGGTCTTGCGCGGGCAGAGGGGCTCAGCAGGCTTTGAGCAGTGGCCGCTCTGCCACCATCCCGATCGTCACGGTCCGCTGTGGCATGCTCTCCAGGATGGCCGCGGAGACTGGCGAAGAAGGCTCCTCCTCGACCCCGAACTGCCATGCCCTCACCAGCGGTGCCGGCAGCCCTGGCACGGACTCCTTCGCCGCCGTGTAGGACTCGAGGAACGCCCGCAGGGCGCCGCGATACTCGCGGATGACCTCGTCCTTGTCGGCACCGGCAACGAAGAACTCCGGCAGCTCGCCGACGCGCATCTCCCACCAGGCGTTGCCATGCTCGTCGGTCTGATGCTTCGGCCCGACAATGGTCCAGGGTAGGGCGATCAAGTCGTCTAGGTTGTTCAGGTCCAACGGAATACTCATGGACAGCCCTCAGCGGTGGCGAGTTTGGTCAGCGCGTCCTTCACGTAGGCTGGAAGCAACTCGCGGCTCCCATCATCTTTGAGCTGGAGACGAGTCCCAGATGGATGGACCCACACCCGGTGACTCCCCCGATTCGAAGCCGGTGCACGACAGTCGGCCCGCCTGAAGAAGCGTGCCAAGTCGCGGTACCGAACGCCTAAACCCTTGCCGCTCAGAATCTTACGAACCTCAGTGCAATCCCTGGCGCTGAGCGGACTCATGCCCCCGGCACCGGCCGGACATATAAGGCTACTTCCGCAAGAGGCGGACCGCTAGGGCCCCGGAGTTCGAAGGTATACTCCGCAAATTGCCGAAAAACGGCCTGGACAATCGGTATCACCACCAGGAGGGGGGCTGGCGTGCCATCCGATGGAGGTTTGCCCGCGGCATGCAGCGCGAGCTCAGGGGCAGCGGGCGCTCCTTCGGCATCGACGACTCGCAGCCTGAGGACCACGCTGGGCCCGTCCCCCGCACTGATGTTGACCTTGGCCACGAAGTACATCAGCGGGTGCAGGAGTGGTGGTTCGGTGCCGTAGATCGTATTGAACTCACCCAGGATGTTGAGCTTGCCCTCCTGAGAAACGTTTGCGCCATCAGCAAGGACGGCCAGCTGAACTTCCATCCCACCCCCTCGTTTGAGCCTGCGGTGACACTCCCCCCGACCCTTCCACCACATGACCGATCACCCCAAAGGACTGGGCCGCATCCGCGACTTGGACCCGAGCAATGCTCGCCCGCACCCCGAGGCCGCTATTCACGAGCTGGCCCCCCCTCGGAGCGATCACAGGCTCAATAGCCGGGGCAAGTTCCCTGGACGAGTGCCAAGCCCCCCTACAC
>JAWXBA010000013.1:0-5983 GCA_034439775.1 Gemmatimonadota bacterium
CATCCATGCCATCGAGATATCTGGCCCGGCCCTCCAGCGCCGTCAGCAGCACCACATAGGTGTACCTTGGCTTGGGCATGGCCCGGATGCGGCGGGTCAATTCGAGCCCATCGAGCTCAGGCATCATCCAGTCGGTGATCACGATATCGAGCGACTCGGCCTGGAACCTGGTCCACGCCTCGGCGCCATCCTGCGCCACCACGGCATCGTGGCCCAGCCCGACCACCATCGCGGTCAGGATGCGCCGAGACACCGGATCATCATCCGCCAGGAGGATTCTCATACCGACACCGCCACCGCACTCGAGCGGGACGCCTGCGGGCGGTACGCCACCGACCCGGAGGTGCTCAGCCGCTCCCAGCCATCGTCGACCATGAACGTGGTCTCGGCGCTGCCGAGGAAGAGCACCCCGTCGGGGCGCAGCGCCTGCCGGGCCCGCCGGAGAATACCGCGCTTCGTCTCGAGGTCGAAGTAGATCAGCACGTTGCGCAGCAGAATGACGTCGAACCGCGGCAGCGCGGGCCAGGCCTCGATGAGATTTATTTGGCGGGCCCGCACCAGGCGGCGCAGCTCCGGCTTTACCTGCCAGTGAACCCCCTGGCGCTCGAAATACCTGACCACATGCGGCGCGGGCAGCCCGCGGTTGATCTCCAGCTGGCCGTACCGGCCCTGCTGGGCGCGTTCCACCATCTCCCGGGACAGGTCGGTCGCCAGGATCTGCACATCCCAGTCGCGCAGCTGC
Source organism: Gemmatimonadota bacterium (assembly GCA_034439775.1). Classification (GTDB taxonomy): domain Bacteria; phylum Gemmatimonadota; class Gemmatimonadetes; order Gemmatimonadales; family GWC2-71-9; genus JAWXBA01. Next base: position 743 of record JAWXBA010000013.1, read on the forward strand.
GGAAAGTACTCGGCCAGCGTGATGGTCAGGCTGTAGGCCTCCTGACCGCTGGAGCAGGCGGTACTCCAGAAGCGCAGCTTCCGCTCCGCGGCGCGCGCGGTCAGCAGCGCCGGGAGGAAATCGCTGCGCAGGGCGTTGAAGGGGTGCACGTCACGGAACCAGCTGGTTTCGTTGGTGGTCATCGCCTCGACCACCTTCCGCTCCAGCTCACCACGGGGCGCGGCCCGCAGCGCCGCGACCAGGGCGGCGATGCTTCCCAGCCGCTCGCTTCGGAGCAGCGGCAGCATCCGGCTCTCGACCAGGTACTCCTTGCCCGGATCGAGGACGATGGCGGACCGATCCCGGATCAGGGCGCGCAGGAAATCGAATTCGGCGGCGACGAGGCCCGCCTGCACCGGCCCGCTCATCGCGCGAGCGGCTGGGTGAACCGCAGGGGGCGCCCGACCTGCGCGCGCTGCATCAGTTCACTGGCGATCCCGTCGAGCGGCAGCACACGGTCGGCCAGCCCGGCACTGACCACCGCCCCCGGCATTCCCCACACGACCGAGGAGGACTCGTCCTGTGCCAGCACCTGGCCGCGCGCCTCGCGGATCAGCTCGGCCCCGCGCAGGCCGTCGTGCCCCATGCCCGTGAGCACCAGGCTCAGCGTCTGCGCGCCGTACAGCTCCGCCACGGAACGGAAGAGCGGGTCGACGGCCGGCCGGCAGGAATTCTCCGGCGGGTCCTGGTTCAGCACGAGCCGGACGGCGGCCCCCACCCGGCGCAGCGTCATGTGGAAGTCGCCCGGCGCGATCCAGGCCAGCCCCGGCCGGAGCTCTCCGCCCTCCTCACCCTCCCTCACCTCGATCCGGCAGGAGCCGCTCAGGCGTTCGGCCAGGCACCGGGTGAACACCGGCGGCATGTGCTGCACGATGACGATCGGGAGGGGAAAATCGGCCGGGAGCTGCGGCAGCACGACGGCGAGGGCGTTCGGACCCCCGGTCGAAACCCCGATCGCGAGAATGTCCGCCCGCGAGGGCAGGGCGAGCCGGGGGGGCACCGTCGCGGCCCGCGCGGCGAGCGCCGGCGTACGCGGGGTCGGCACGCGACCGCACAGCACCTTGATCTTGGGGATCAGCTCGTCGCGGATCTGCGCCTGCGCCTGGGTCACGCTGCCGACGTTGGCGGGCTTGGTGACGTAGTCGGAGGCGCCGCGGGCGAGCGCCTCCATCGTCGCGGATGCCCCGCGTTCGGTCAGCGTGCTGAACATGATGACGGGAAGCTTCGGGCGCAGCTTGCGGAGGTGCACCAGCGTCTCGAGGCCGTCCATCTCCGGCATCTCGATGTCGAGCGTGACCAGGTCGGGCGACAGCTGGTCCAGCTTGGCGAGCGCCAGCCTGCCGTTGGCGGCCACGCCGACCACCTCCACGTCCGGATCGGCGGAGAGGAGGTCGGTCACCAGCCGGCGGACGACCACCGCGTCGTCCACCACGAGCACCCGGATCTTCGGCATGGCGTCAGGCGGTGGTGATACCCACCAGCTGCAGCTTCTCGCGCAGCACGTCCCTGGTGAACGGCTTCATGACGTACTCGTTGGCCCCCGCCTCGAGCGCCCGCTGCATCTGGCACATCTCGGTTTCGGTGGTGACCATGAGCACGATCATGTCCTTCCAGGCCGGGTTGGCCCGGACCGCCACGAGGAAATCGAAGCCGTTCATTTCGGGCATGTTCCAGTCCACCAGCGCGAGTTCCACCGCCCCGTGTGTCTGCAGCTGCGCAAGGGCTTCCCCGCCATGGCCCGCTTCGAGTACCTCGAATCCGAGCTCCCGCACGGACTTGCCGATGATGCTCCGGATGGCCCGGGAATCGTCTACGACCAGCGCACGCACAGCTGCCTCCTTGATATCGATGAACCCGTGCCGCCTCAGGCGGTCGCTCTGGCCCCACTCACCCCACGACCGGCGGCCTGACGCTGACAATCGGGGCATGGCGCCGGCGGCCGCTGCTGCACCGCTTCCGCGGCCACCTGGCGGAGGGTGGCCCGCCGGCCGTCCGGCCGCGTCACCCGCTGGCAGCTGGGACAGCAGTCGAGCAGCGTCTCGCAGTAGCGCAATGTGGCTCCCATCCCCAGGATGCGTTCCGCCACCCGCAGGCGGGTGACCAGCTCGGCGGGATCGAACGGCTTCGTGATGAAATCGTCCGTCCCCGCATCCATCGCGTCCAGATAGTTCCGCTTCCCGCCCAGCACCGTCAGCACGATCAGGTAGGTGTAGCGGTCGTGGCAGATGTTGGTCCGGATGCGGCGACAGAGCTCCAGGCCGTCCATCCGCGGCATCATCCAGTCGGTGATCACCACCGCCGGCTGGTCCCGCACGAACAGCGCCAGCGCCTCGAACCCGTCGTGAGCGGCCGTCACCGCATACCCCAGCTTTTCCAGCGTCCGCTGGAGCACGGTCCGCGACGTGGCGTCGTCTTCGGCGATGAGAATCCGCAAACACCCTCCTCTGCCCCACCCCCAGGGGCGGGCGGCTGTTCCCCGGGGCGTCATCCGTTCCCCCGGTGTCTCGTTTCAGCTATCGGCAGGGGGAGGGCGAAGCTTGATGCGCCGGCCGGACCGTGCGGCCGGCCGGGCTAGTCCCCCGGCTTGAGCCCGAGGTGATCGTGGAATTCCTGCTCGACCTGCGCAGGATTGTGGGCATTGAAGAGGATGAGATTGCGCAGATGCTCGAGGCTGTCGACCCCCACGATCTCATCGAACTGGATCGCCGAACCGTCGGCGGACTGGCGGACGACATGCCCCTGGGTGTGCACTTCGATCTCGGTGCCATCGAGGTGCAGCCGGATGTCGCAGCGGGCGCCTTCGGCCGGTGGTGTGGCACAGCGGAAGAATCCGCCCTTGAGACTCAGACTCTCCATGGTGCCCTCGGGCAGCCGCACCCCGGCCACGAAGACTTCCACCCGCAGGTGCACCGGCACCCGGCTGAATTCGCGGCGATGGGGAAAGGGAACGTCCGACATGGCAGCCTCCTAGGGTGTCCCGGACTCGGTCTTCTTGAGCAGCCGCACCACCAGCGGACCGCCTTCACAGTCGAACGCCACCGTCGTCACCAGCTCGCCCCCCGGCACCCGGGTCGAGAGGTCGGTGCCTTCCGCGACCGTGGGAAGCGAAAGCCGGCACGGCTCGGGCAGGAGCGCCTTGACGTTGCCCCCGGTCATGTTGGCCAGCTCGCCGATGGCGTCCTGCGTATCCGACACTGTGGCCGCCGAGGGCTCGATGCCGAACATCGTCGCCGCCGCGCGGCGGGCGAATTCCGCCGAGCACTCGATCACGCAGGCGCCTTCCCAGGCGCCGGTGAACTGAACGCAGCCCGAGACCACGCGGGTCGGTCGCGGCGGCGTGTCCCCCCGGCGGATCAGGCCGATTCCCAGCACCGACTCCCACACGGTACTCGCGACCTGGGAGATTTCCTCCTCCAGAAACTGCATGCCGTCCTCCTAACTCCGCTTGTGCCGGTAACAGCCGGCCTTGTCAAACTGCACCCGTTCGAACGTGTCGCCCAGATTGATCGTGGTCTCGGCGCCGCCTAGAAACAGATAGCCCCACGGCTGCAACACTCGCCGGACGTTATTCAGGATCGTGCGTTTCGTTTCCACGTCGAAGTAGATCAGCACGTTGCGGAGGAAGACGACGTCCATCGTCGGCATCGGGCCCCAGGGCTCGATCAGGTTCAGCTCCCGGAACTCGCACCACTTCTGCACCTCCGGCTTGACCGACCACTCCGTGCCCTTCTTCTCGAAATACCTGATCAGCAGCGGCGCGGGGAGGCCGCGGTTCACCTCGATCTGTCCGTAGCGCCCCGCCTTGCTCCGGGCGACCATCGCACTGGAGAGATCGGTGGCCAGGATCTTGACCTTCCACGTGGCCAGCTGCGGAAAGGCGTCCATGAGAGTCATCGCCACGGTGTACGGCTCCTGCCCGCTCGAGCAGGCGGCACACCAGATCGTCAGCGACCGCTCCGCGGCCCGCCGGGTCAGCACCTCCGGAATCACCACCTGCTTCAGGGCGTCGAACGGATGCAGGTCGCGGAAGAAGCTGGTCTCGTTGGTCGTCATCGCTTCGACGGCCTTGCGATGCAGGCCGTTGAACGGCTGCGCCCGCATCCGCGCTATCAGCGCCTCGAGCGACGCAAAGCCTTCGGCTCGGGCCAGCGGCGTGAGCCGGGCCTCCAGCAGATAGCTTTTCTCCACCTCGAGCACGATGGCCGACCGCTGCCGCACCAGCTGGCTGACGAACTGAAAATCCGGAGGACTGAGGGGCATCGGCGCCTGGACTTCCTCTAGAGTGTTTGAGACAGAAGCGCGCGACTGCCCCGAGTGCGCTGCATGATTGTGTCGGCCATCGCGGAGAGCGGCACCACGGCGCTCGCGAGATTCGCCCGCACCACGGCCCCCGGCATCCCCCAGACCACGCTGCTGGCCTCATCCTGCGCCAGCACGTCGCCCCCCGCCGCCACGATCAGCCGGCCACCTTCCAGCCCGTCCTGGCCCATCCCGGTCAGCACCACCGCGAGCGTCCGCACCCCCGAGAGCCGTGCCAGGGAGCGGAACAGCACATCCACCGACGGCCTGAAGGAATTCTCGGGTGCCGCGTCACTTAACTGAAGCTGCAGATCGTTGCCGTTCCGCTGGACCAGCATGTGCCGGTTCCCGGGAGCGATCCACACCTGGCCGGGGAGCAGTGGAGCGCCCGCCCGGCCTTCCGCGGCCACGAAGGGCGTGCGCTGAGTCAGGCGCTGCGCCAGCAGCCCGGTGAATTCCTTGGGCATGTGCTGCACGATCAGGATCGGCAGCGGAAAGTCGGCCGGGAGCTCCCGCAGCAGCGCGTCCAGGGCATCCGGCCCGCCGGTCGAGGTGCCGATCGCGAGGAGATCGGGGAACGACGGACGCCTCGCGGCCCTGACGGGCATCGCCGGCGGGGCCGCCGGCGCGGCAGGACGGCGCACCTCGGCCGCAACCGCGGCGGGAGCTGCGCGCTGGGCGATCACCTGGCGCAGACAGGGGGCGAGGCGCTCCCGCACCCAGCCGATCGCGTTCACCATGTTGCCCTCGTGGGGCAGCTTGGTGAGCCAGCGCTGCGCGCCGCGGCTCACCGCCTCGAGCTCCGCCGGCCCCGCTTCCCTCACCCCGGTTAACACCACCACCGGCAGCGCCGGCCACCGCGAGCGGATCTCTCGCAGCACATCGAGCCCGCCCAGGACCGGC
>JAWXBA010000014.1:0-7149 GCA_034439775.1 Gemmatimonadota bacterium
CCCGCGATTTCCGCCCGGGGCGCGCGTAGGGGCGCCCTATAGGGCGCCCGTACCATCGGCATGCGTTGGGGCCGGCCCCCCGTGCCGCGCCAGATACCGTACCGGATTCAATCCGATATATCGTCGAATGCGGATCAGTGCCGACGGATCCCGCACCACGCGGTCGTGATATCCGCGGTGCCAGCCCGGCCACGGGATCCCTCGTTGGCGCAAAGTCACTGTCACCCCGCGCTTGAAATGGTTGATGAGCACTCCCAGCGAACCGCTTCGCCATCTGGGTTCGATTTCGGGCGGACGTCCCGGGCCCCGCTCTTGGCCCTTTCCCACGCCGGCCGGTCTGATCAGGGCGTGGAAGTGATCCGGCATGACCACCCAGGCATCCAGCGAGACCTCGGGATGAAGTGTGTGGAGTCGCGTCCAGCATTCGCCGACAACTCGCCCAGCCTCGGTGGAGACAAGTCTTCCGAGTGCAACGTGTGCCAGGGATCGGGTGTGGCGTTTGGTTCCGATCGTCACGAAGTACCAATCGGCGCGCCGGTAGTCCCAATCGGGTAGTCGCATTGCAGCCCGAACTGGTCGAGGCCTGGTGGTAGGCAAACTGGACTCCTGGTTGTCGGTGTACTCCGTGCCCAGTCACCACCATGGCGAATACGAGGGTAGGACCGGCAACCAGAAATGCGCACCGTGGGGCATCTAAACGCGGCAAGCGACGGCCGCCCGCCACCCCTCCACCCCACTACCTTTCCAGACCCCCTGTCGGAGTCCGGATGCTGCCCTTTCCCGAATACGCCCAGTACGACGGTCTCGGCCTGGCGGATCTGGTTCGCACCAGGGCGCTGTCGCCACTGGAACTGGTCGAGGCCTCCATCGCCAGGATCGAGGCGCTGAACCCCCCGCTCAATGCCGTGATCCATCCGATGTTCGAGCAGGCCCGCCGCGCCGCGTCGGCCGACCTTCCCGACGGTCCGTTTCGGGGGGTGCCCTTCCTGGTGAAGGACCTTCTTGGGACCGTGGCCGGTGAGCCGTTCCGCTGTGGCAGCCGCTTCCTGCGGGACTACGTGGCGCCAGCCGACAGCGAGGTAATCCGGCGGTACCGTGCGGCCGGATTCGTGATTGCAGGCAAGACCAACACCCCGGAATTCGGGTTGACCCCCTTCACGGAACCGGTGCTGTTTGGCCCCACCCGCAACCCCTGGGCACTGGATCGGACCCCCGGCGGGTCGAGCGGCGGGTCGGCCGCGGCAGTCGCATCGGGGATGGTTCCGGTCGCGGGGGGTGGTGACGGCGGTGGCTCGATTCGGATTCCCGCCTCCTGCTGTGGCCTCTTTGGCCTCAAGCCCTCCAAGGGCCGGGTGCCGACCGGCCCCGACATCGGGCAGATCTGGCAGGGTGCGGTGGTCGAGGGAGTCCTGACCCGGTCGGTGCGCGACAGTGCCGCCGCGCTGGACGCGATTGCCGGCCCCGATGTCGGCGCCCCCTACTGGGCTCCGGCTCCAGCGCGGCCGTTCCTCGACGAAGTGAACCGCGAGCCGGGCCCGCTCCGGATCGCCTGGACCACCACACCGCTAATGGGCAAGTCGGTGGACCCCGCATGCGTCCGGGCGGTCGAGGAGACGGTGACGCTGCTGCAGGAGTTGGGGCATCAGGTCGAGCCCGCCGCCCCGCTGGTCGATGGGCCGGCGCTGGCCCAGGCGTTTCTCATCATGCTCTGTGGCGAACTGCGCGGGGATATCGCGGATGCGGAGCGGCTGCTGGGCCGCCGTGCGAGGGCGCCGGAGTTTGAACCCGCCACCTGGGCGCTGGCGCTCCTGGGTGAGCAGCTCTCCGCCGCGGACTTCGTCCAGGCGGTGCGCCTGCTGGAGCGCACCACCCGTCAGGTGGGACATTTCTTTTCGCAGTGGGATCTCCTCCTGACGCCCACCCTTGCCATGCCGCCCTTCCCGATCGGGGCGCTGCAGCCGACTGGCCTCGAGCGTGCCCAGCTGGCGGTGCTCGGCCGCCTCAATGCCCGCCGCCTGCTCCGCTGGGGTGGCGCACTGCAGCAGGCGGCCGATCAGGTCTTCGAGTTCATCCCCTGGACACCGGTCTTCAACGTGACCGGCCAGCCGGCGATGTCGGTGCCGCTGGCGTGGACCGCAGACGGGCTCCCGGTCGGGGTGCACTTCGTGGCCCCCACTGCCGGCGAGGCCACCTTGTTTCAGTTGGCGGGGCAGCTGGAGCGCTCCCGCCCGTGGTTTGCCCGCACCGCGCCACACTTCGACCAGGGTGGGGTATGAACCGGAAGCTTGGCCACGGGATGACCCTGATCGACCTGAAGTATCGGGGTCGTCCAGGGTATATCGCCGCCGGGGTGATCGATTCGGGTGAAGGGCTTCTCCTGGTGGACCCGGGTCCGGCGGTGACGCTGGGGGCGCTCCACAAGGGCCTCGAGCTCCTCGCTGCGGACATCGGCGATGTCACCACCATCCTGCTGACCCATATCCATCTTGACCATGCCGGTGGGGTGGGTACCCTGCTCCGCCAGAACCCCCGGATCCAGGTGCTCGTCCACCAGCGCGGTGCGCGGCACCTGGCCGATCCCACCCGACTGGTGGAGAGTGCAACACGCATCTATGGCAATCTGATGGAGACCCTCTGGGGCGAGATTGCGCCGGTTCCCGCCGAACGGATCACCCCGCTCGAGGGCGGCGAGCGCCTCCTGCTGGGCCGGCGTGCGATCGAGGTGGCCTACACGCCCGGGCACGCCGTCCACCATGTCAGTTTCCTCGATGCCCCCAGCGGGCACGCCTGGGTGGGAGATACTGCCGGGTTGCTGCTGGTTGGCGGGCGTTTCGCCCTGCCGGTTACCCCACCGCCGGATATTGACCTCGAAGCCTGGCGGCAGAGCCACGACACCATCGGGCGGTGGAAGCCCGCCCGGCTCATCCACACCCACTTTGGTCCCGGCGATGACCCGGCGTCGCACCTCGATCGGCACGAGACGATGCTGGCGGACTGGGGGCAGCGGGTGCGGGCGTCATTGGCCGAGGCGGGCACCGACACCGAACGCGCCGATCGGTTCATGCAGTCGGTCGAGGCGGGCTTTCAGGATGTAATGGGGGCCGACCAGGCGGCGCGGATCGGGTTCGGCGGGGTGCGGGACAGCTGGCACGGGCTGGCGCGCTATTGGCGGACACGCAGCCCGGAATAGCGCCACCGGCGGGCAGTCTCACTCCTGCCCGTACCACCTCCGCAGTCGCTGGATATCCGCCTCCAGGTCGCCGGTCGGCCAGACCGTCGGCCCGAAGCCCACCAGTTTCCGGCCACGATCAAAGAACCCGCAGACCACGGGAACATCGGCACCGAAGGCAATGCGGTGGAAGCCGGACTTCCACCGCGTCACCGACTTGCGGGTCCCTTCGGGGGCAATCGCCAGGACCATGCGATCGCTGTTGCGAAACGCGGCCACGGCATCGTCGACCACTCCCCCCGGTGCATGGCGATCGACCGGAATCCCGCCGAGTCGTCGAAAGATCCGGTTCATCGGGCCACGAAACAGCTCTTGCTTGCCGATCCATCGGGCGTCGATCGATTGGGCCCAGATCAGGCTCATCCCCACGATGAAATCCATGTTGGAGGTGTGGGGAGCGGCAATGATGACGAAACGCGACTCGTCAGGAAGGGCGCCGACCATCCGCCACCCCAGGAGGCGCAGGATGCTTCGCCCGATCCAGCGACGCACCGGCCCGCCGCGACGCGCGACCAGTGGCGGGATCGACTGGAGCGGAGGGAATTCGCTGCTGGGCAGGGTCATCGAGGTCCTCTCGGCCTGGGCTGGGGGGCGCGGTGGGCGGCCGAAGGCCCGTGCAATTCTAGGCGCTGGATCCAGCCCGGCACAACCCAGCAATGATGCTACCCCTCCAGCCGGCATCTTCCACGCCCGCGGATCAACGCTAGATTCCGAGGTTGTCTTCCCCTTTCCAGGAATCGTCATGCGCCAGATGCCCGCCGTGTTGTGCCTCGCCATGCTCGCCGGGTGCGCCACCAGCGAACCTGCCGACCTGGTGTTCCAGAACGGTGTTGTCTACACCGCCGATGAGGCGATGCCCAACGCCGAGGCGGTCGCGATCAAGGACGGCATGGTGCTGTTCGTCGGCACCAACGCCTCTGCCGCTCGGTATATCGGTGATGCCACCGAGGTGATCGACCTGGCCGGTGCCACGGTCCTTCCTGGGCTGGTGGACGCGCATGTGCACCTGACCGGTATTGGCCAGCGCGAGATGAACCTCAATCTCGAGGGGCTCAACTCCCTCGAGGCGTTCCTGGCCAAGGTCAAAGAGCGAATCGACCAGACGGCGGCGGGGGAATGGGTGGTGGGCCGGGGATGGATCGAGACGTTCTGGAGCCCCGCGGTGTTCCCGACACGGCAGGATCTGGATCGCATCGCCCCGGCCCACCCCGTGGTGCTGACCCGCGCCGACGGCCACGCCTCGATTGCCAATTCCATGGCGCTCCGGCTGGCCGGGGTCACCCGCGCAACCCGGGCGCCGAGCGGGGGCGCCATCAACATTGACGCTGGCGGCGAGCCGACCGGCATGCTGATCGATGCCGCTCAGGGGCTGGTGCGCCGGCTGGTCCCGGCCACGACCGACGCCGACCTCGATCGTGCCGTGGAACTCGGGGCGGATCGCGAGGTCCGGCTGGGCTGGGTGCAGGTGCACGATGCCCACGGTAGCCTGGCCGAGGTGGATCGGATGCGTCGGCTGTACGGGGAGGAACGGATCAAGCTGCGGATCTACAAGGCGATCTCCGGCCCCTCCGCTGATGCCGACTCCCTGATCCAGCTCGGCCCCTCGATCGATGAGTTCAACGGTCGCTTTACCGTGCGGACGATCAAGGCAGTGATGGACGGGGCGCTCGGCTCGCGGGGCGCGGCCCTGCTGCAGCCCTACTCCGACGATCCGACCACCAGCGGGCTGATTACCACCGACACGACCCGCCTGGCGCCGATGCTCGTCGCCGCACTCCGGGCCGGAATCCAGGTCGAGACCCACGCGATCGGGGACCGGGGCAACCGGCTCCTGCTCGACATGTACCAGGCGGCGATGACCGCGGTGCCGGCGGCCGAGCGTCCGACTCCCGATCCGCGCTGGCGCAACGAGCACGCGCAGATCGTGGACCCCGCCGACCTGCCGCGGTTCAAGGAGCTGGGCATCATCGCCTCGATGCAGCCCTCGCACGCCATTGGCGACCTGCATTTTGTGCCGGCGCGGATCGGCTTGGACCGTGTCGCGGGGGCCTATGCCTGGCAGACGCTGATGTCCCAGGGCGTGCCGGTGGCGGGTGGGTCGGACGCTCCGGTGGAGCGCGGCGAGCCGATGATCGAGTTCTACGCCGCAGTGGCGCGGAAGGATGTCCGGGGCTTTTCCGGGGAGGGGTGGCATCCCGAGCAGGCGCTGACCCGGGCCCAGGCACTGCGGATGTTCACCTACTGGCCGGCGTTCGCGGCGTTCGAGGAGGATCGCCGAGGGATGATCACCGCCGGCAAATGGGCCGACCTGACCATTCTCGACAAGGACATCATGCAGGTGCCGGAGCCGGAGATCCTGACGGCGAAGACCCTCTTCACGGTGATCAACGGGGAAATCGCGTTCCGCGTGACTCCGTGAGTCATTGGGGGGCGCTGCAGCGCCCCCCTACCACCACCCCATCCGGTCGAGCAGCCGGGTGACGTGGGCCAGGTGATGGTCGCCGTGCCAGGCGTAGTGCAGAATGACGGTGTCGAGCCGCTGGGTCCCCGTCTCCGGATGGTGGTACTGGCGGCTCCACTGTTCCGGGGACATGGCACGGAGCAGGACGACCCACCGGGCATGCAGGGCGGTCAGCAGGTCGAGCGAGATCCGGACCGGTGTTTCCACGGAATCGGGGAGCTCGGCCCAGGCCTCCTGGTCATAGGGGCGAATCGTCGGCGCGTCTTCCGACAGGGCCAGCTTGATCCGGACATAGGCGTTGAGGTGGCTGTCGGGAAGGTGATGCGCGAGCTGCCTGACGCTCCAGCCGCCGGGACGATAGGGTGTGTCGAGTTGGGCATCGGTGAGCGGCTCGACTGCGGCTCGGAACGCCGCCGGCAGCGCGGCGATCCGGCTGATCGCGGCGCCGATGGCGGCGGGGCTCACCTCGGAGGGTTCCACCCAGGGACCGATCGGGTATGAGAGGTCTTCACTCATGGCTGAGTTGCCTTCTGGTTGGGGGCGTCAGACCAAACTTCGATGGTAGGGGCCGCTACGGCAGGCTCACGCGGAGGCGCGGAGGAGGTGGAGCCGCGGAGGTCCGGCTCCGTGCATCCCTCATGAACTGAAGGTTGATGGGGTTTTCAATCCCCCACCATTTGTTTGCCACGCCATACACTGATGGACCCAGCCTTGGCTGGAGTTCTTCGCGTCTCCGCCTCCTCCGCGTCTCCGCGTGACCCCGCAGATCCTCGCCTGACGCCAAAGGCGCGCGTCAGGTTTCCACCGGCACTCCGGACCTGGTTACGGCCAGTTCGGAATTGGCCGCCCCGGTGTCCAGGGGACACCTGCGGCCTCCGCCGCCCGCATCAAGCGCGGCAGGTCCTGCTCCACGATGGTGCGCAGCTGGGGCAACCAGGCCGCGAATTCGGTGGACACGATCTCGTACTGCCGACGATGGGTCTGGGTCGGCGCCATCGTCGTGCTCCAGGTGCCACCCACGATCCGGCCCAGCCGGTCCTGGATACTGGTCATGTCCGGCTCCTGGCGCCGTGACAGCGTGGGGTCGCCGCTCATGGCCACTCGAAGATCGAGCATCCTGGTGGTCAGCATCCGGGCGGTATCCATCAGCGCCGCGGGCACCGCCGGGGTCTGGTCGATTGCCCGGCGCAGCGTGGCGAGCTGGCTCTCGGCCTCGCTCATCGCCTGCGCCGCGCCCATGACGACCCGCTGCAGTTGCGCCGACTGCTGATGGAAGACCGCGATGGCGGCGCGGTCCCCGACCGGAATCGTCGGTTCAGTGATCGGGACGGCGCGGAAGCTGACCGGCGGCACCAGTTCGGTGGTGATACCGTCCACCACGGAGGCCAGACTGACCCGGTAGGTACCCGGCGGGACGATCGGACCGTTCCCGCCGGGTACCTACCGGGTCAGTCTGGCC
>JAWXBA010000015.1:0-3084 GCA_034439775.1 Gemmatimonadota bacterium
CCCGACACAGTTCATCGCGTGGCCGGCACGGGCGGCCAGATTGGCCGCCCCGACACAGTTCATCGCGTGGCCGGCACGGGCGGCCAGATTGGCCGCCCCTACTACTACTCCTTCTTGGTGTCGTCGACGATTTCGTAGTCGGCCTCGACCACGTCCTCGGCGGCCGGGGGGGCGTCGGCGCTGGGCTCGCCCGCTGGGGCTCCCTCGGTGCTGCCCTGGCCGGCGGCCTGGTACAGCGAGGCACCGGCGGCGGCATAGGCCGCATTCAGCTCAGCCAGCGCCGTGGCGATCCCGGCAGGGTCGCCGGCCCGGAGGGCGGCCTTCCCGGCCTCGACGGCGCTATCCATGCGCGTCTTGGAGGCCTCGTCGAGCCGGTCCACCCACTCCTTGCTGTCCTTCTCCACCTTGTACACCAGCCCGTCGAGCTGGTTCCGGCTCTCGATCTGGTCGCGGCGGTCCTTGTCCTCTGAAGCGTTGGCCTCGGCAGCCTTGACCATCTTGTCGATGTCGGCGTCGGAGAGGCCACTCGACGCCTCGATCCGGATCTTCTGCTCCTTGCCGGTGGTCTTGTCCTTGGCCGAGACGTGCAGGATGCCGTTGGCGTCAATGTCGAAGGTCACCTCGACCTGCGGCATGCCGCGCGGGGCCGGCGGGATTCCCGTCAGCTGGAACTTGCCGATGGTGCGGTTGTCCACCGCCAGCTGGCGCTCGCCTTGGAGCACATGGATCTCGACGGTCGTCTGGTTGTCCTCGGCGGTGGAGAAGGTCTCCGACTTCTTGGTCGGGATCGTGGTGTTCCGCGGAATCAGGACCGTCGTCACTCCACCCAGCGTCTCGATGCCGAGCGACAGGGGGATCACGTCGAGCAGGAGTACGTCCTTGACGTCGCCGCCCAGCACGCCGCCCTGGATCCCGGCGCCAATGCCGACGACTTCGTCGGGGTTCACCGAGCGGTTGGGTTCCTTGCCGAAGAACTCCTTGACGATCTCCTGAATCTTGGGGATCCGGGTGGAGCCGCCGACCAGGATGATCTCATCGATCTGGCTGGTCTTGAGGCCGGCATCCTTGAGCGCCTTTTCCATCGGCGGGATGGTCCGCTTGATCAGGTCGTCCACCAACTGCTCGAATTTGGCGCGGGTCAGCGTCAGGTTCAGGTGCTTGGGGCCGGAGGCATCGGCCGTGATGAACGGCAGGTTGATGTCGGTCTGGGTGGTGCTGGAGAGCTCCATTTTGGCCTTCTCCGCCGCCTCCTTGAGGCGCTGGAGCGCCATGGCGTCCTTGGAGAGGTCGATCCCCTGGTCTTTCTTGAACTCCGTCACCAGCCAGTCAATGAGCCGCTGGTCAAAGTCGTCGCCGCCGAGGTGGGTGTCGCCGTTGGTGCTCTTGACCTCAAAAACGCCGTCGGCCAGGTCCAGGATGGAGATGTCGTAGGTGCCGCCGCCCAGGTCGAAGACCGCGATGGTCTCGTCCTTCTTCTTGTCCAGGCCATAGGCCAGCGCGGCTGCCGTCGGCTCGTTGATGATCCGGAGTACCTCGAGGCCGGCGATCTTGCCGGCGTCCTTGGTGGCCTGCCGCTGGGCGTCGTTAAAGTAGGCGGGAACCGTGATGACCGCCTTGTCCACGGTGGTGCCGAGGTAGTCTTCGGCGGTCTGCTTCATCTTCTGCAGGATCATGGCGGAGATCTCGGGCGGCGTGTAGTTCTTGCCTTGGATTTCCACGGCGGCCAGTCCGTTCGCCCCGGTCACGACCTTGTATGGCACCCGACTGGACTCCTCGGGAATTTCCTCGAGCCGACGGCCCATGAACCGCTTGATGGAGAAGATGGTCTGCTTCGGGTTGGTCACCGCCTGCCGCTTGGCCACCTGGCCGATCAGCCGCTCGCCATCCTTGGTGAAGGCGACGACCGAGGGAGTCGTCCGGCCACCCTCGGCGTTGGGGATGACGACCGGGTCGCCGCCCTCCATGACCGACACGACGGAATTGGTCGTGCCGAGGTCGATTCCGATGATCTTCGATGCCATGAGCGACTCCGGGGTAAGCTGTGAACAGCTGGCGGCGCGCCGGATGAGAGTGCCAGGCGCCACTTGCTGGGAATTGGTTGTCGGAGTTTCGAGGTGCAACCACTGTACCGCCATTTTCTGCCGTTTTGGCAGGAAATGGCAGGCCGATGTTCGCCAAGTGGCAGGCTGATCGATTGGTGGGAACCAACGCGGCCAAGTTGGCGCTCTACACTCAGAGTGTGCCGCTCACCCCATGGCCCTCGATGGCTGTATCGGGTACCATCAGGAAACTGCGCCCATCACCATCCGTCGAGGGAAATGTTCTCATGTCGATCCGCCCCGTATCTCGCATCGCCGACGCCAAGCCCACCCTGGAGGGCGCCGGTGTCCACCTGCGCCGCGCCTTCGGCTTCGGCGACTCCTCCGAGACCGATCCCTTCCTGCTGTTCGACGATTTCCGGAACGAGCGGCCCGAGGACTACCTGGCGGGCTTTCCCTGGCACCCGCACCGCGGCATCGAGACGATCACCTACGTGCTGGCTGGATCGGTGGGACACGAGGACAGTCTTGGCAACAGTGGCGTGCTGAGCGGGGGCGACGTCCAGTGGATGACGGCGGGGCGGGGGATCATGCACCACGAAATGCCCAAGGGCGACCCGACCGGCCGGATGCACGGCTTCCAGCTCTGGGCCAACCTGCCATCGAGCCAGAAGATGACCGCGCCCCGGTACCAGGATGTGCAGGCCAAAGACATCCCCACGGTCAGCGACGACGACGGCACCGCCGTGCGGGTGGTGTGCGGAGAGTTCTGGGGGAAGCGGGGACCAGTGGACGGCATTGCCGCGGATCCGCAGTACCTGGATGTCTTCGTGCCGCCCGGTAAGCGGAAGGTGCTGCCGGTGGACACCTACCGGAAGGCGTTTGCCTATGTCTTCGAGGGAAGTGCGGATTTTCGGGGGGCGTCCAAACCATTCGCGCCGCTCACCGAGCAGACCGCGGGCGACGATGACACCGCCATCCGCGACATGACCGGCAACCGGTCGCTGGTGGTGTTTGGCACCGGCGACGAGGTGGTGGTCCAGGC
>JAWXBA010000016.1:0-12830 GCA_034439775.1 Gemmatimonadota bacterium
CCCCAGCCCCACCTCCACGACCCACCCGTGTCGCGTCCCCGGGCGGGCCTCCAACCCCAGCACCACGAGCATCTGCTCCCCCCGGGCGCGCCCTCTCAAAACGGCGATCCCGCCGCCGCCGTAGAGCGAGGCCCCCCGGATGGCGGATGGGTTGAGGAGAAAATGGCCGGTCACTTCACCCCGCAGTGCACCGCGCCCGCCCGCCGTCCCTGCCGCCACGACCCCGCCAAGGCGCGTTCGAGGCGCCACCCTCCACCCGATGGAGCCGCCCGCCAGCCATTGGCCTGGCGTCGATGCCACCATCAGCAGCACCGGGCCGGTCTCGCGACCGACCCGGCCCTGGGCATCGAGCGGCAGCGGCGCGAACAGCACCGCGGCCACGGCCGCCGTACGACTAGCCGAGCACCAGATCGTAGCTGACCGGAATGTCGGGGTTGAGGGAATTGATGGCGGAGCAGTAGGTCTGGATCGACAGGTCCATGGCACGGCGGGCCTTGGTCTCATCGAGCCCTTTCCCCTTCAGGTGCACCGTGAAATGGAGGGTGGTCCATCGCCGGGGGTGATCCGGGGCCCGTTCCCCGCGGACCTCCATCGAGAATGCTTCCAGTTCCACCTGCATCTTGGGCATCAGGCTCACCACATCGGCACCAGCGCAGCTGACCAGCGCCAGCAGCAGGGTGACCATCGGTCCCGGGGCCTCCTTGGCGTCGGCGTCGATGAGGGTTACGGGGCCGCCCGGCAGCCCGCCTTCGAACCGCATCCCGCCCACCCAGTTCATGACAGCGTTGGGGGCCTTCACCTCAGTCATTCAGAGCTCCTTGCTGGCCACGGAGGCCACGCGGGTATAGTCCCAGATCGCGTACAAGGCCACGGCCCCGGTGGCCCAGGCCAGCGGCTTGAGCAACGGAGACTCTGCCAGGAACGCCAGGAGAGTCAGCAGCTGGGCCACGGTCACCGCCTTGCCACCCGCCCGGGCGGGAATCGCGGTCGGGGTACCCCGCAGCGACACGGTGACAAACGCGGCGGTGGCCACCAGGTCGCGTGCCAGGACCGCCACGATTTCGTACCAGGCCAGCTGGCCGCTCAGGAGCACCACCGCAAAGGCGCTGGCCATGAAGAGCTTGTCGGCCACCGGATCAAGAAATGATCCGAGCCGGGAGCTGCCGAAGCGGCGCGCGATCAGCCCATCAAAGAGGTCGGTCGCCGCCGCCACCGCCAGAATGGCAAGGCGCCAGCCGGCATGGGACACCAGGAAAAACGCCACGGCCAGGGGAACCCGCGACGCGGTCAACACGTCGGCGGCGGTCCAGCGCCTCCAGATGGAGCGATGCGTGGGCGCGGACTCAGCCCCGGCGGGTTCCCTCATGCAGTTCGAAAACTAGCACCACTCACTCCGGTGACGGATGCCCGCGGACCACTCCCTCCACCCGACGGGCGGAATCCAGGCCGATCCGCAGCACCTCATGCACCTCCGCCTGGGTGACCCGGAGATACGGGCCCGCCGGGTCCTCGAGGGTGGCCAGATCGTCGCCTGCCATCCACGCGTCCAGCAGTTCCGCCGCCAGGTCGGCCCCGGTTTGGCGCGCCACCTGTGCCTGCCCAGCCAGGTAGGCCACGGCGCGCGAGAACTCGTCCGGCGTGACTCCTTCAGTCCGGAAGCTTTCCAGCTCCAATTGCATCTGCTCCCGCGCTTCCGCTTCCCGTTCAGGCGACGTGGCGATGTAGGTGAGCAGGGCACCCGCTCCAAGGCGCTGCCACGAACTGGCCACCACGGTGTAGGCCAGGGAGCGTCGATCACGCAGTGCTTCGAACAACCGCCCGCCGAGCCCTCCCGCAGCCGCTGCCCACACCTCGGCGGCATGGCGGGTGCCCTCCAGACGGGACGGGCCCGGAAAGACGGTCGCGATCGCGGTCTGTTTCCGGACCCGGTCGACGAGGCGCAGCGGTTCAGCGGGAGGATTCCCCACCGAGGAGAGCGGCCAGGGGGCCACGGGAGCTGCCGCCGCCAGTCCCTCAAACCGCTCTGCGAGCTCCAGCGCGGTGCCCTCTGGCTCGATGTCACCGACGACAATCAGGGCGCCGGCATCACCCTTCAACTCGTGCTCCAGCCAGGTCCGGAGGCTGGCCGGATCGAGTCCCGCCAGCGCCGCCGGAGTTCCACCCGCCGGCACGCCGTACCCCTGATCCCCGAAGGCGGCTCCCATCGCCAGCTGAAACGGATACCGCATCATGTCGTCGGCCACCTGGTGGGCCTCGTGGACCAGCGTCTCGCGCTCCACCGCAACCGTCGCCTCGGCAAAGGCAGGCTGCCAGAGGACCTGGGCCAGGAGGTCCACCGCACGGTGCAGGTGATCGACCAGGACCGTGGTCCCGAATCCAAAGGCTTCGGCGCTGGCCGACCCCGACACCGCCCCGCCGAGCTGCTCGAAGGCGCTGGCCAGGGCCGCTGCATCGAGGCCGCCGGCGCCACGCACCGCACTGCGAACTGCCAGCAACCCGATGCCGGCAACGCCGGCCCCTTCCGGGGCGGATCGACGCCGATGCAGGCGGATGTTCGCCAACGGCGCGCCAGCCTTGCGACGGACCAGGATCTCGAGTCCGGGCAGCGAGACGCGACAGGTCTCCGCCGACCGGGTCACCAGATGACGAGCAGGCTTGGCGCGGGGAGCAAACGCTGCTCGCAGGTGCTCGGGGCTCAGGTCCTCGCCGACACCGTCCGGGAGATACGCCACGGCGGACACCCCGTCCCCGCCGAGCCAACATCGAACGGCCGACCGCACCTGGCCGGCATCGACCGACATGAACTCCGCATAGGTGCGGTCGAGCCACAGGTAACCATCGGTCGCCTCCGCCAGGGCGAGTCCCGCCGCGCGCGAATCGACCGACTCCAGCCACCTGGCCCATCGAGCCTTGAGCATGGTGCGGGCCCGCTCAAGGTCCTCGGATGATGGGCCGCGCTCGGCCAGACGGCCCAGGGTCGCAGCCACCCGCTCCAGCGCCTCGGGGATGCGAACCGGGTCCAGCTCGGCGCTGACCGAGAAGACCCCGACCTCGGAGGTGGCCATCAACCCGGCCCCAATGGAATTGACAATCCCGGCCTGCCGAAGGTCCCGCTGGAGCCAGGAGGCCCGGCCATTGGAAAGGATCGCCGCGGCCACCTCGAGGGCGGGGCGATCGGCCTCGAGCACCGAGACGGCGCGCCATCCCAGCACCAGGCTGGCCTGGGAGACGTCGCCGCGCAGGGTCCGGGTCCGAACCTCCCGGCGCCATGCCTCCTCGACCGGGGGATCCAGAATCGGTTCGGTCGCCGGCCAGTCGGCATAGTGATCGCGGACCAGCTGCAGCACCGCCGCTTCGTCCACTCCACCGACCACTGAGACGATGGTCCGGGAGGGGACATACCGCCGGGCGTAGTAGCCAGTCACGTCCTCACGGGTGAACTCGGCCAACCGGCTCTCTTCGCCGATCCGCCAACGCCGGATGCGATGCTGGTCAAAGAGCAGCGCATGCATCGTCTCATGTGCCACGGCACCTGGGGAGTCCCGCTTGCGACGGGCTTCCTCGATGATGACCTGGAGTTCCCGGCGCAACTCGTCGGGGTCGATGGCGGCGTGGCGGAGGGCGTCGGACTGGATATCGAGCGCGGCGGCCAGGGAGGTGGCGGGGAGCACGGTGTAGTAGGAGGTGTAGTCGTATCCGGTGCCGGCGTTCAGATACCCGCCCGCCGCCTTGGTTTCCTTGGCGATATCGCCCGGACCCCGGCGCGCCGTGCCCTTGAAGAACATGTGTTCGAGCACGTGGGAGATGCCGGCCCAATGATCGGGCTCATCAAAGAAGCCGGCCCGGACATGCGTCACCACGGCCACCGCCGGGGAATCGGGATCCGACTGCACCAGGACCGTCAAGCCATTGGGCAACACTTCGCGGCGCACGGTGGAGGTCCAACTCGTCGTCACCCCCGCGCCCCGCTTCCCATCGGACGGAACCGGAGCACCAGCAATCCCACCACCATCAATCCGACCCCGTAGCCGACGAAATGCAGCCACTCCATTCCGCTCGGGAGGGTCACCCCGTGATTGGTCGGCACTCCGAAATCCACGAGGTGAAACGGCGGCAGCAGCTGGTTGACCTGGAAGAAGATCCTGGGCAGCGGGAATCCCTGGACCTGGGCAGTGTGGATGGCGCCCTGTCCGAGGTACAGCGAGAGGGCAATGGCCCAATCCCGCCGGCCAAACGATGACCAGCAGAAGACCAGGCCGCCCAGGAGCAGGTAGAGGAGCAGGTGGACGGCGGTGAACGGCCACGGATCCACCCAGGTCCCCATGGCCAGCTGCACCGAAACCGACAGGAGCAGTGGCAGGGTGCCGATGACGACACCGCCGATCAGCCAGCGCTGCAGGTAGTACCACATCGGGGAGACCGGGGCCGAGAAGAGGGCGCGGTTGAAACCCTCCACCCGGTCGGTACTGATGATCCCGGATGTGGCCAGAAGGATGAGTGGCCAGCTGAGCGACCCCAGGAAGCCGGTCATGGCCGCCTCCGCCCCCTGCACCGCGTCGGGGTTATTGACTCGGAGCCGCCAGAGCAGCAGGCCGATCACCACGGCGGCCAGGCCGATGATCCGGCCCGACCCCTTCAGGTGATCCCAGAGTTGCCAGCGCGCATAGCGCAGCACCGCCCGGTTCATGAGGTGTCCCCCACCACAGTGCGAAATGCCGCTTCCAACCCGCCGGTTTCCGGGCCAAACGAGACGACCCGATGTCCGGCGGCCAGCAGGGCGCCGAGCTGGGCATTGGCGGCCTCAAGTTCCATCGTCACCCGGAACGACCCCGGCCGGCCGGCCACCGGTGTGGCGCCCGCAAAGTGACCGTCCCCCAGCGAAGATCCGGGGGCGAGCACCAGCCGCCAGACCTGGGTTGCCTCACCGCCACCGGGGACCTGGATATGCTGCAAGCGCCCGAGGTGGAGGATCACCACCCGGTCGGCGATCCGCTCGAGTTCATCCAGGTTGTGCGACGCGACGAGGATCAGCCGGTCGGGTCGCCGCAGCGAGACGACCAGATCGCGGAAGCGCTGGGTCCACAGCGGGTCGAGCCCATGGCTGGGCTCGTCGAGGATCAGCAGGTCGCGATCATCGAGCAGCGCCTGGCCCAGCCCCAGCCGTTGGAGATTGCCCTTGGACAGCTGTCGCACCTGTTTGCGCAGGTGCTCGTGGAGTCCGAGCCGGTTGGCCATCTCCAGACCGGCACTCTTCGAGGCGGCGCCGTGGCCACCCAGCACCGCCCGCCGCAGCAGTGCCTCGCGGACCGTCCAGCGCGGCGGCAAGGTCACCAGCTCGGGGAGATACCCCACCCCAGCCGACTCGATGTAGGCCCGCGGTGCGCGGCCATCGAGCCGCACCTGCCCTGAGGTGGGGGTAAGGAAGCCAAGAATGAGGGAAATGAGGGTGGACTTGCCGGCCCCGTTGGGGCCGGCAATGCCGACGACTTCCCCGCGGGAGAGCGTCAGGCTCAGCTCGGTGAGCGCCCGGACCTCGCGCCGGGTGATCAGGGTGCGGTAGGTCTTGGAAACGTCGTTGAGGGCAATCACAGGATGATGCGAACCACTCCCGCCTCCGCACTGCCCCGAAGGAATGCCTCGGGAGTGGTGACCGGAATCACCACTCCGGTCTGGGCCCGACCATCCAGGGCCAGCCCAAGCATGAACTCGCCCAGGGTGCATTCGGCCCATGCCATCTCCGAGGCCTTGAACTGGAGCAGGATCTCCTCCCAGGTGCCGCGAAAGGTGTTGCCCGACAGGGTGGAGACGGCGTGCGACTCCAGGGACCCATGCCGGCGCTGCATGGTCTGCAACTCGGTCAGCATCGCCCCGAACAGTTCCAGCTGGTTCGGGTCGCGGGCGGTGCCATCGGGCTGCATCGCCTCGATCTCGGCGAGCAACTCATCGATGGCATCGGGTTCGTTGGTGATCTCCCCCAACCGCTCCAGCCAGGGGGTCAGCTCGGGATCGGCATCGGGGAGCTGGTAGAGGGCCTTCTTGAGCTCGATGGCACGCCAGAGTGCCAGGTCGTCGAAGTGATCCTCGGGCTGGGTCTTCTCAAGGTGGTACAGTGCGGCGTCGGTCTCGCCCCGATCGTAGAGGGCGTTGGCCAGGTAGATCCGTGCCTCGGAGTAGCGCGAGTCCAGCTCGAGGGCGCGCCGCAACCAGTAGAAGGCATCGGCCTCGCGGCCCAGGCGGTGGCAGGTGTATCCCAGGCAGGCGGCCGGTTCCGGCGCATCACCCCGGGCCATGACCGCCAGCTCGAAGTAGCGGTGCGCCTGCGCCAGCTGCCCCTCGCGAAACAAGGCCCGGCCGATCTGCAGCATCAATTCGTGGTCGTCGGCCAATCCGAGGCCGAGGATGCGGTCAAAGGCGGCGCTGCCGCCGGCGGCATCGCCAACCTTGAGCAGCACCTCGCCGTACCCGGCCAGGGCGTCCTCATGCTCGCCGTCCAGCGTCAGCGCCCGTTCGAAGCTCCGCCGCGCCCAGGGAAAATCCTCCCGGGCGAGATAGGCATACGCCATCCCGACGTGGAGTTCCACTGTGTTGGGGTAGAGGGAAAGGCCGTCTTTCAGTACCTCGAGCGCTTCATCATATTGGCCTTCGTTGTAGAGCTGGTGGGCGCGTTCGTCGAATTCGTCGGAACCGAGGAACCCGTCGGACATCAGCAGGCCTCCCGAGGTGGTGTACGCTAATGTGTGAAGAAGTGGGAAGCGGAGCAAGGGGGCGGCCGAAGGTGAGCCGCCGCTCATGGCGGCGCAAGACGCTGCCAGACCCAGATTTCTTCCGTCATCTGGGTGCGTGCCGCGCGCTGAACCGGACCATCGGCGGGGATCTCCATCCGGACACTCGAGCGCTGGCGCCACACCAGCGGGCCGCGGGTGGCGTGCCACACGAGGTCGCCCTCCTGGTCCAGTTCGCTGCGCACCAGGTACCGGAGCGAATCGGTCAGCCCCTGCTCCACGGTGTCGGCCTGCAGCCGTCTCCAGCGGTAGCGTTGCAGGGGAACCCCGGCCGCCGTGCTGTCGGTCCGCCGCACGATCCGGAACCCGGCATCCTGCCAGACCCCGCCGGGCGCCAGCGCCACCCGCGGCAGTCGCGGCAGGAACTCATGCAACGCCTCGGCCAGGTCGGTCACCTCGATCAGCTCGTCGGGAAGAAAGGGACGGGTGTTGACCATCAGGGCCCCGTCGGGAGCCAGCACCCCGCGATACCGTCCCCCGATCACCGCATCGGGGTCAGGAGCGACCCGGCCCTCGGGGCCATCGCGCCAGATATCCAGTGAATCGAACCACGCCTCAAGGGCCAGCGCGGTGTCCCCCCTGGTCACCCGCAGTTCGAGGCGGGCATCGCGACCGATCCGTTCCGAACGCGCCGCGCCGCCGGCCTGGGTGCTCACCTCTGCGCGCAGCCGCTGGTCGAAGGAGGCGTTCGCCAGCATCGCGGCGGTGTACCGGGGAGGTGGGTCCTGTGCCACCCACCCGGCGACCAGCAGCAGCACACTCCCGATGCCGATCAGGCGCGCGATCGACCGACCGCTGGGGCGGATCAGGGCTGCCGGCCGGGGGCTCGGAACCGCCGATACCCGATACCCGATACCCGATACCCGGCACCCGTCGGTCACGCCTCGCCCATGAAGGGGTAGCGGTAGTCTTTCGCCGGAACGAACGTCTCCTTGATCGTGCGCGGTGAGATCCAGCGCATCAGGTTGAGGATCGAGCCCGCCTTGTCGTTGGTGCCGCTGGCGCGGGCACCCCCGAACGGCTGCTGGCCCACGACCGCGCCGGTGGGCTTGTCGTTGAGGTAGAAGTTGCCCGCCGCCTGCCGAAGCACCGCCGTCGCCTCCGCCAGGGCTCCGCGATCCTGTGCCCAGACCGCCCCGGTCAGGGCGTATGGCCCGGTGCGGTCCACCAGCTCGAGGGTCTCGCGCCAGAGGGCATCCTCATAGACGTACACCGTGAGGACTGGCCCGAAGATCTCCTCGCACATCAGGCGGTAGCCAGGGTTGTCGACCCGGATCAACGTCGGTTCGATGAACCATCCCTCGCGGTCATCCGCCCCGCCGCCGGCCACGATCTCGACCCCGGGATCCACCTTGGCCCGGTCGAGGTACTCCTTGATGCGCACAAAGGCCTTCTGGTCGATGACGGCGCCCACGAAGTTCCGGAAATCGGCCACGTCGCCCATCCGGATATCGGCCATCATCGCCACCACCTGGTCCCGCACCGTGGGCCAGAGCGAGGCCGGGATGTACGCGCGCGAGGCCGCGCTGCACTTCTGGCCCTGGTACTCGTAGGCGCCCCGGACCATCGCCACCGCCAGGGCGCCGGCATCAGCGCTCGGGTGCGCAACGATGAAGTCCTTGCCGCCGGTTTCGCCAACCAGGCGCGGATAGGAGCGGTACCGCGCGATCCGGTCGGCCACCCCCTTCCAGAGCGATTGGAACACCGTGGTGGATCCGGTGAAGTGGATCCCGGCCAGGTTGGGATCGTCGAGGACCCGCTGGGTCACCATCATCGCGTCGCCGGGTACGAAGTTGATCACCCCTGGGGGCAGCCCCGCCTCGCGGAACATGTCCATCACCAGCCAGTTGCTGAGCGCGGCGGAGGCAGCAGGCTTCCAGACGATGGTGTTGCCCATCAGCGCCGGGGCGGAGGAGAGGTTGCCGCCGATCGCCGTGAAATTGAAGGGCGAGATCGCGTACACGAACCCTTCCAGCGGGCGGTGATCGAGCCGGTTCCAGATCCCCGGCGAGGAGATTGGCTGCTCCGCGTAGAGCCGCTCCGCGAAATGCACGTTGAAGCGGAGAAAGTCGGCGAGCTCGCAGGCGGCGTCGATCTCCGACTGAAACGCCGTCTTGCTCTGACCAAGCATCGTGGCGGCGTTGATCCGGGCCCGCCACGGCCCCGCCAGCAGGTCGGCGGCCTTGAGGAACACGGCAGCCCGATCTTCGAATGGCCAGGCGGCCCATTCGGCCTGGGCCGAGACGGCGGCTCCGATCGCTGACTCCAGGCCGGCGGCATCCACCTGGTGGGTGTGGGCCAGCACATGGGCGTGCCGGTGGGGGGAACTAACCGGGACCAGCTTCCCGGTGCGCAATTCATGCCCGCCGGCCAGCACCGGGATGTCGGCCACCTCCTGTCCCATGGTTTTGATGGCGGCCTTGAGGGTGGCGCGTTCGGCGCTGCCCGGGGCATAGCTCAGGATCGGCTCATTCTGCGGTTGGGGAATCTTGTAGGCACCACTCATGGTCGGTTTCGGCTCCACTTCAAGGGAAAGGACGGCAGGCTCAAGGCAGCACCGCTGGTGGCGGTCGCCCCGGTCCACCGACCTGGGGAGGGCGCAGGGTGGTCAGTCCATTCCGTTCCAGGATCGTCCGGCCCTCGGCGGAGAGGGCAAAGCGGACAAAGGCCGCGGCCACTCTCGGGTTCGGCGCCCGGGTCGGAATCGTCATGGCATACACAATCGGTTCACCCGGCACGGTGATCGAATCCGTGCTTCCCAGGCGCGGGCCGGGCAGCCGGACGGTCGCCTGTCGGTACCAGGCCTCACGCTGCGGGTCGGACAGGTCCACCTCGGGCGGCAGCGTCACGAATGGCAAGCGGCTGGTCATGGCGATGGACCGGTACGACCAGGCGTAGTCCAGCTCACCCGCCTGCACCAGCGCCACCAGGTCGGCCTCCTTGGGGCGCATCCATCGGGCCGGCATGACTGCCAGGAGCCGCGCCGCCAGTCCGGGCTGGCGCAGGTGCGCCTCTGTCAGCTGCAGCGCCAGCAGCGTGCGATACCCATTCGGGTCCAGCGATGGATCGGAGCGTCCGGTCCGGACGCCCGGGCGGCGCAGGATCTGATGCCAGTTGCCGGCATCAATGTCGCCCGAACCGATCGACACCCGCGAGTAGATCAGCACCATCGCGTTCCGGGCAAACCCTACGTACCAGGTGGCCTGGCTCGGAATCAGGAGCTTGGGAATGACCAGATAGTCCGCCACACCAAGCACGTCGGGCACCTTGCCCAGCTCGGTGAGCTTGCGGGCCGCTTCCAGACTGCCCGAGCTTTCCTGGAGCGGGCGGACCCCAGGGTGACGTGCACGGAACGCCTGCAGCAGGTCACGGAACGGCGCAGCAAGACTGCCGGCGTTGAAGACCACCAGCGGACCGGACAAGGCCTGGGACCGAAGCAGCGGAGGATGCCCCAGCATCCCGACCACCACCACCATGCACGTCAGGCTGAGCCGTACAATCCACCCCACTGGCCCCGTCTCCTTCCTGGTAGATGACCGACACCATAGCCCTGCATTATACTTCGGTCGCCTCGCCGCGGGGATGTCCGCGGCGCCAGACACCTGGAGGACACCATGTCACTACGGACTTGCGCCTTGGGCCTGATGCTGGTCGCCGGACTCGGCGCCTGCCGACCCTACCAGAACTACGCGCCGCTCACGAACCAGTCTGGGCTTCTGCCCGCCGACCAGTTCGCCTCCTATGGCGCCGAGCAGGCCCAGCTGATCGCGATCGGCCGCGCCATGGCCAAGTGGTATTCAGGCCCGAACGCTGCCGACCTCGGCATCGGTGCGGAGCAGGCCGCGCGCTGGGCCCGGACCCTGCCCCATGTCTCCACGGTCGTGGCCGACACCCTCGGCCACCGGCTGACCATCACCTTTGGCAGCGGGTGGCGCGCCGCGGCGCTGCCGATCGACGATGGCAAGGCACCGGAAGCCACCTACGGATTCACGGCACCGCCCGCCCAGTGACCGACGGCCGTCGGGATACCTGGAGTGGGTGCGCACAGAAGTGAGAAGTGAGAAGTGAGCAGGAAGAAGTGTCGGATGGCGCAATGAGTTGCCCCATGCAGACTTCTCACTTCTCACTTCTCACTTCTCACTTCTCACTTCTCACTTCTCGCTTCTCACTTTTCGCTTCTCACTTCTCGCTTCTCACTTTTCGCTTCTCACTTCTTCCTCCCGGCCACCCCGCCCATCCGCTCCACCCCTCCCATCATCGCCGCCATCATCCACCAGTGATCGATCCCCATCAGATTGGTTTCGGGGTTTCGAAACTCCGCCAGCTGCGCGCGGATCAAGTCGGGTTTGTCCGCCCGGGCCACTATTGGATTGGCCAGGATGTCGGAAATGATGTCGTGCATCATGTGGAGGTTGTCAAAGATGATGGCGGCGCGGGGGTGGGCAGCGCTGAAGGTCGGCGCCACCGCGGATGTCATCGGCATCACCGAGGGAAAGCGCGCCGGGGCGGAATCGGCCATGGCCCAGAAGCGACTGAGCGCATCGGCGATTCCCGCCTTCTTTGCCGCTGGTGTCGGCTCCTGCATGAGCGGCTCGTACAGCCCCACCTGCAGCCAGTGATACGCCCAGATCAGCCCGTTCATCTTCGGGTACTGCCGCCGGAAGTATTGGCTGAATGGTTGCTCGTCCATCAGTTCCATCGCCTTGGGCTGGTCGGTAAAGGCCAGTTGATTACGGCTCAGGTAGTCGTCGGTGAGGCGTTCGACCAGGGCATGCTGCTCGGGCCGTGACAGGCGCTCATCGGCGTAGGCATCGTAGAGCTGCCGGTGCAGCAGGTGGGCCCAGTGAAACATCTGCTTCGCCTCGAGGGCAATCCGGGCGTAGGTAGGCTCGATCACGTCCTCCGCCACCGCAAAGCGGGGGGGGCGGACCAGGAGGTCGCGGGTCAGGAACTCGAATTCGGTGGTTTCCAGCAGTGCCGGCGCGGTGGCCGGATCGGTCCAGAGCCGCTCGTACAGCACCGCGTGTCCATAGTCGAAGGCATTGAACAGCCCGGCCGCTTCGGGATATCGGGCAGCGAACTGCCAATTGAACGCCCCGGGCAGATAATGCCACTCGGCGCGGGTGGTCTGGCCGGCGGCCGGCCGATCGGTCCGGCCACCCCGGCCCACACCGAGTGCCCGGCTCAGGCCGATCGTCAGCCCCCAGGGTTGGTCCGCGTCCTTCTGGAGGGCGCGGGACATCCCGAGGTCGAGCACCAGGGTTGGCGACATCTGGCGACGCAGTCCCACCGCTGCCCTCAGGCTTGCCGGCGCTCCTCGACCTGCATCCTGGGCCAGGAGTTCCGCCGCGAGGAGCGTGCTGGTCCGGTACAGGGTCCGATCCACCGCAATGGATGCGGCCCACCGCCCCTCCCCCTCGAGTCCATCGTCGGCATCCGCGCCAACCGCTGTCCAGGCGGCGTTGAGATGCACCCTTTCCCGCCCGAGGGTGCGCGTGGCAATTCCCTTCAGGGTCAGGGTGGGGTCGTCGTGGGCCAGCTTCCCCAGCGGCAGGTGCCCCTCCGCACGCACGGCCAGTGCGGGCAGGGATCGTCCCTCGCCCCGGAGGTTGTAGAAGAGGAAGGCCCCGGGACCGGCGACTCCGGCCTCATTGCCCGAGGAGCCCCGGACGACCGCCAACGGGAGCTTGGCCCCCAGCATGAAATTGTCCCACGCCCCCCAGGCCAGTTCGGGCTGGCTCGAGTGCAGGGTCACCAGCCTGCCCCACCCCAGGGAGTACGGGAAAAGGAACTCAAGGGCCCGGCGCTCCACCGGCCACGCATCCTCCGTCCAGAGCGGGCGGCCGTCATCCAGGTTCCGGTAGTCCAGCTGTCCCGCAGCGGGGGAGGTGATTGCCACAACACCACCGACCGCACAAAGTACGGCCATGATAATTCGACGCATTTGTGTCCTCACAGTGAGTCAATCCAGCCCGGGCACCGGCATGGTGCCCAAGGAACATCGAGGTGACTACACCAGGGACTGTGGCGGAGGGGTTGGGGGAGCGG
>JAWXBA010000017.1:0-8757 GCA_034439775.1 Gemmatimonadota bacterium
ATCTCCTTGAGCATCCCGAATGGGTCGATACCGCAGCGTCCCTGCGAGCCGCGCTGGCCCGGTTTCCGATTGTCCCCCGCGGGGGGCGCTAGTCGGCTCGGCGCAAAGCGGCCCTGACCGGCCGGCGGAGGGCGCGGGCATGGAATGTGCCTTTGTCGGGTCCGCAGCCGATGCGCAACAACCGTTGGCAACCCTTGTCGCCACGCACTTCGTCTCCTGCACAGGCCCTGGCATGCTGGTACGCTGGCCCATCCTGAAGCTGCCTCTCCTGGCCGGAATCGATTCCCGGCGAGCGGCGGCGCCCGTCGTGGCTTCCTGATGGAGCGGTCGTTGCCGATCGCGTCGCCACGGGGATGGTTGGTTGCTGCCGTGGCGGGGGTGCTCATCCTTCGCTACCTGGCGGCGCATTTTGGTGCCTTCAGCGAGGGCGACGAAATCGCGCTCGCCGCCGGCGCCGCCGCCATTCACCAGGAGATGCCGACGGACCTGTACCGGTATGGCGTGCAGTTCGGGTACTACCGGCTGGTGCTCGGCCTGGCGGGGCTCCTCGGCGGCGGCGTCTACCTCATTCCCGACCTGATGGTGTGGCTCTCCGTGGTGGCGGGAACAATCATCCCGATTGCGGGGTTGCTGGCGTTTCGCGGAGTGCTGGCGCCGCGGGAGCGCTGGCTCCTCCTGGCGCTGCTGGTCGCCAACCCTCTGATCTGGCAGAGCAGCCAGTACGGCAACACCGCGATCGTGTCGGTGGCACTCACTGCGATAGCCGCGGCGCTGCTGTCGAACCGGCCTGGTGGCAAGGGCGAGGCATTGGCGATGGCGCTCTTTGGGGCCGCCATGGTGGTGCGGGCCGATGCGGTTCTGGTGTCGAGCGGGATCTTCGCGCTCCTCTGGTGGCACCATCGCTCGGTCTGGCGTGCCCTGATGCCCCTGATCGCAACCGGCGCCGGTGTCGGCACCGCCTTCGGCCTGGCGCTCCTGCTCGATCCGCGCATGGGTGATCTGGTGCGGCAAGTGACCTCCCACACCGACAACCCGATCTTTACCAGGTTTCCGGAGTTCCTGCTCTTCGCGATGTCGCCGATTCCCTTGCTGCTTGCCGCGGCGGGGGCCCGCGACCTCCAGCGAGAGCGTCCGGCGCTGCTCGCGGTACTCGGAGCGTGGGTGCTGCCGGTGGCGGCGTTCTATTTCACCAGCACCACGACGCCGCGATACCTGCTGCACACGATGCTGCCGCTGTCGGTGGCGACTGCAGTGGGGGTGTGGGGCAGCATGGCCCGGAGTGGCCGCCGCCGGCAACTGAGTGGGGCACTCGTAGGCGGGGCAGCCTTCCTGCACCTCTTTGTCGGCTTGAGTGCCTTTTCTCCCCAGATCAGGCGCAGCTGGCTGGTAGACGCCACAATGCCCTCGCACGACGGGCCAGTCTATACCGGCGCACTCCTCTACAAGACCTTTCGTATGGGCCAGTCCCATCCGAGGCAACCTGGCAGCCTGGTCCGATTCCGGCCCTCCACAGAGTCGGAGAAATCGCTGACCATGGCGTTTGACAGCCTGGCCACGGGAAGGCATCGCGGGGCGCGAGTGGTGCTCTTCGTGGCCCCGGGACTCTCCGAGATCACTCATTTCCTGGCTCAGGCGGCCGGTGTGCAGGTGCAGTCCTTCGCCCCGGGCTTGCCGTTCAATCGGGCCACCCGGATGGAGTTGGGAGGCGCTGAACTGGTCCTGGTGGGGATGTCTCACCTTCGCCGCAGCCCCGACGACCTCCCGATTCGTCCAGGCGATGAAGTCTGGACGCTGTTCACCCTGCGCGAAGATGCCGACGCTGCGCTGGCCGCCGAGCGGCCCGCCGGCGTGGTCCTTCGTCCGCTACCTGATTGGCCCGCCGCCACGAGACTGTGGCGCTATCGCGTGGAGACTGGATGAGTTCTTTGACCGCGCCGGGCCGACTCTCGGTCGTGATGCCCGCCTACAACGAGGCCGAGGGGATCGGGGTGGCGATCGACGCTGTCTGCGCTCAGGTGCTCGACCTGGTCCCGGGTTCGGAACTGGTGGTCGTGAACGATGGTTCCCGGGATCAGACCGGGGCGCTGCTCGATGCCCGGGCCGCCAGCGATTTCAGGATCCGGGTGGTGCACAAGCCCAATGGCGGGCACGGGCCGGCGATCCTGACCGGCCTGGGGGTGGCCGCGGGGGAGTACTTCTTCCTGATTGACAGCGACAACCAGATTCCGCTGGAGGATTTTGCGGTCCTCTGGAGCAGCGTCCAGGCCGGCGCGCCGGCTGCCTTCGGGGTGCGCCGGGTCCGCAATGACGCCGCGGTACGACGGGTCCTGACCGTCGTGATTCGGGCCAGCCTGCGACTGCTGTTCGGCGTCCGCCTGCACGATGCCAATGTCCCGTTCAAGTTGCTCCACCGAGACTTGTGGCAGTCGGCACGACCGTTCATCCCCGATGGCACTCTCGCGCCGTCGTTGTTCCTGGCGGTCTTTGCGGCGCGGACGGGAGCTGCGGTGGCGTTCCATCCGGTGGGGCACCGGGATCGCGAGACCGGGACGGTATCGATCCGGCGGTGGAAGCTCCTGAAATTCTGCGCCACGGCCTTCCGGCAGATGCTGGAGTTCCGGCGCTCACTGCCACGTCGAGCGGCGACCTGAGCCAGCGCATCGTGGTGCTGGGCGCGGGCCCGACAGGGCTGGGCGCGGCGTGGCGGCTGGCGGAACATGGGCACCACGACTGGCTGGTGCTTGAAGCCGGGTCTTCTGCCGGCGGACTGGCGATGTCGGTGGTGGACGAGGCGGGGTTCACCTGGGACCTGGGCGGGCACGTCCTTTTTTCGCACTACCAATATTTCGATCGACTGATGGACCACGCCCTGGGCTCCGAGTGGCTCGAACACCAGCGTGAGGCCTGGGTGTGGATGCGGGAACGGTGGATTCCCTATCCCCTCCAGAACAACATCTGGCGCCTCCCTGACGAGACCCTGATTGCCTGCCTGGAAGGGTTGGTGGAGGTGGCAGGGGCCACCCATGCCGGGCCGCCGGCACACTTTGCCGCTTGGCTGGAGCGGTCGTTCGGCCGCGGGCTCTGCGAGGCGTTCATGTTTCCCTACAACGCCAAGGTGTGGGCCTATCCACCCGACACCATGAGCACGACCTGGATGGGGGAGCGGGTGGCCACCGTGGACCTGGCCAGGGTGCTCCGCAACCTGGTGCTGCGGCGCGATGACGTCAGCTGGGGTCCCAATGCCACCTTCCGATTCCCGAAGCGTGGCGGCACGGGCGCCATCTGGGCTTCGTTGGCCGGCCAGCTGCCGGCGGAGCGATTCCGGTTCGGGGCCGAGGCGGTCGGGCTCGATACCAACCGGCGGGTGGTTCACCTGCGGGACGGTTCGAGCGAGTCGTACGATGCCCTGATCACCTCGATGCCCCTCGACGCCACGCTGCGGCTGGCCGCCGACCTGGGCCCGGTCCGCGAGCTGGCGGATCGCTTCGTGCACTCGTCGAGCCACATCGTCGGCATCGGCCTGGCCGGCCAGCCGCCCGCCGACCTGGCCACCAAGTGCTGGATGTATTTTCCCGAGGCCGACACCCCGTTCTACCGGGTGACGGTGTTCAGCAACTACTCGCCGAACAACGTGGCCCAGCCGGGGGCCCAGTGGTCGTTGATGGCGGAGGTCAGCGAATCTCCGGCCAAGCCGGTGGATGCATCGCGGCTGGTGGACGAGGTCGTGGCCGGTTTCCGAACGGTGGGATTCATCGGCGCCGACGACCCCATCGTGAGCCGCTGGCATCGTCGGCTGGACCACGGGTACCCAACCCCATGGCTGGGACGCGATGCGGTACTGGAGCAGGTGCAGCCTGCGCTGGAGGCTCGTGGCGTCCTGAGTCGGGGACGATTCGGGGCCTGGAAGTACGAGGTCTCGAACCAGGACCACTCCGCCATGCAGGGGGTCGAGGCGGTCGATCGCCTGCTGCTGGGGGCCCCTGAGTCAACGGTCCATGGCGCCATGAACGTCGAGCCGCCGGTGCTCCATGCCCCGCGCTGAGCACCGGCCCGGTATGATTGTCTTCCTGCGCAGGGGCAGGCATTTTCATCCCCATGGCCCGCGAGCCCTCCGGTGTGCCGCCCAGGCCAGTACCCTCTTGCCCCTCCCAACGGTCTCGACATGCGCATTCGCCTCTTCCTGACCTGCTGGGTCCTCTTCAGCCTGCACTTCGCCACTGACTTCGTGCGTGAGCACTATCTGGTGGTGAGTATTGTCGAGGCGGGAAGCTTTGACCTGACCGAGTACTACGGGTTGCACGAGGACATTTTCAAGAACCCGGAGCGGGCCCCGAAGGGTGGCGTGCACCACGGGGCCAACCCGGGGATCTCGATGCTGGCCGCCGTGCCCTACTTTGCCCTCCGGCCGGTCGTGGACCGGATCGTGAATCGCGCCCTGGCCTCCCGACCGCCCGGCAGCGACTCCACGGTAGTCTACGATGACCCGAGGGAAATGCGGGTGCTCTTCTATCGTCAGGCGTTTGCGCGCGGGCTTGATATCCGGTTCGGCCTGGTGGGCATCATCACAATGGTGCTGTGCATGGCGCCACTCTCCGCCCTCGGGGTGGTCGGAATGCAGCGCCTGCTGGAGGGTGTCGGGCTGGCCGCCCGACAGGCCACCTGGTTGTCACTGCTGTACGCCTTCGGGACGCCGGTGCTGTTCCGGACCGCCTACCTGAACCAGAACCTGGCTATCGGCATCGTGGGACTCCTCGCCTTCCTGCTGCTCTGGAATCCCGGCAACCGGATCCAGCTTTCGGAGGCCCGCCGGACGGTGCTGGCGGGCGCCCTGGCGGGCTTCGGGTTTCTCTGCGACTACAGCGGCGCCCTGACCCTCGGCATCCTCGGGCTCTACGCCCTGGCAAGAGCCCAGGAGCTGCACGGGTCGGGCGGGGTGATCCGGGCTGGCGTGCGCTACACCCTGGGGGCGCTCCCGATGATGGCGATGCTCTGGTTCTACCAGTGGGCGGCGTTTGGCCATCCGTTCCTGCCGCCGCAACACTGGATGCCGGCAGTGATCTACAGCGATCAGGGGTACCAGGGCGTGACCGGACCCAACCTGGGCCTGCTGCTCCAGCTCCTCTTCCACCCGAGTTTCGGGTTGCTGGTGTCGGCGCCGCTGCTGGTGCTGGCCCTCGGGTCGCCGTTCCTGCTCCGAGGTCGGCGCTCGATCATCCCCGGGCGGGAGCTCCTGGTCTGCCTGGCCATCGGCGCGGCCTACCTGGTGTTCTTCAGCTCGATCGCGTTCACCCGGCTGCAATGGAGCACTGGCATCCGGTACCTGATGCCGGTGATCCCGTTCTTGTACCTGGCAGCGGCCGCGGTGCTGATCCGCCTGCCACGGTCGATCGGGTACAGCATGGTGGTGCTGGCGGTCACGGCGAGCTGGTCGATGGCGATGGTCCGGAATCAATACGGGCTGCACCGCAACCTGATGCAGGCCTTTGTGGAAGGGTTCCAGCTGCCGTGGCTGACCACCCTCGGCAAGATGTCCGCCCAGTACGCGCCCTGGCTATCGGGGCGTCCTTCGGCCCTTCCGGTGATGGCATTTACGGCGGCCTTGATCTTCGGCATCTGGTACGTCCGGTTCCCCTGGCTTGAGCGGGGTGACGACGCCTCCGAATCCCGACCGTAGCCAAGGTCCGGCACGCCCCCTGCACCGGGATGGTATGATACAGGGGGGATTACCCCCGCTGATTTGCGCCAGGAGCCCTGGATGCCGGTGTATCAACCCAGAATCGTCGGTGAATGGCCCAGCGACTTGCGCGTGGATGTGGTGATCCCCGTGCTCAACGAGGCCCACGTCCTCGCACGAAGTGTTGCAACTGTGCAACAGTTCTTGGCTACGGCGCCGAGTTGCCGCTGGCGGGTCGTGATCGTGGACAATGGATCGACCGACGGGACGGAAGCGGTGGCCCGGGATCTGGCCGCGGCGCATTCCGACGTCCAATTCATCCAGTTGCCGCTTCGGGGACGGGGCCGGGCGTTACGGCAGGCCTGGACCCAGAGCGACGCCGACATCATGTGCTATACCGACGTCGATCTCTCGACGGAACTGGCGGCCCTCCCCCGGATGGTGCAGGCGATCGCGGTCGATGGTTTCGATCTGGCAACCGGCTCGCGGCTCCTTCCCGGATCGCGAACCCGTCGATCCGCCAGTCGTGAATTCATCTCCCGCTGCTACAACCTCTTCGTCAAGGCGGTCCTCTGGACCTCGTTCAGCGATGCCCAATGCGGGTTCAAGGCGATCAGCCGCCAGGCGATGCTGGACCTGGTCCCGTCGGTGCGCGACCAGAGCTGGTTCTTCGACACCGAGTTGCTGGTGCTCGCCGAAAAGGGCGGATATCGCATCGCCGACCTGCCGGTCGAATGGATCGAGGACGACGACAGCCGGGTGCGGATCGTGCGCACCGCCTGGGACGATATCAAGGGGGTCTGGCGGGTGCGCTGGGCCCTCTGGCGAGCGGCGGTGTCCCCCAGATCAGCCCCATCGCGCCAGTTGAGCAAGCGCTCTTCCCCCTGAGGCGTTCCCGTTGAATCGCTCCGAGGCGGCACCACTCGTCCTGACTGGAGCGACCGGGTTTCTTGGTCGGGAGCTGGTACGGCGGCTTGCGGCGGAAGTTGCGGTTCCCGGGGCCGAGCGATCGGTCACCCTCCTGGTGCGCAGTCCCGATTCGCTCCCGCCCGATGTCCGGATTCCGTCGACCTGGCGCGTCGTGGCCTGCGACCTCTCCAACCAGGCATCGACGCTGCCACCGGGGATCCTGCCGCCGGCCTGCGTGGTCCTGCACCTGGCCGCCGTGACCGGACGTGCCCCGGCGGCACTGATGCACCGCGTCAATGTCGATGGGACCCGGATGCTGGCGGAAGCGGCGCGCCGTGCCGACGCCCGGCACTTCGTCCTCGTCAGTTCGATCGCGGCGGGGTACCGCCGTCAGCGCTGGTACCCCTATGCGGCCTCGAAACAGGGGGCGGAAGCGGCGCTACTGGCCTCGGGGGTGCCGGCGACGATCGTCCGGCCGACGATGGTCTTCGGCCCCGGCAGCCGGGTGCAGGAAGGGCTCGAGCGGCTGGCCGTCGGGCGGTTTCCGATCGTGCTCGGCGGCGGCAACGTCCTGGTGCAGCCCGTGGACGTTCGGGACCTTGCCGATCTTCTCTTGGCCCTCGTTGATCATCGGCCGATGGGAGCGGAGCCGCTGGAGATCGGCAGCGGTGACCGGTACTCGATGCGCACCCTTCTGGCACGAATCCGGGCGGCGCGGGGGCTCCCCGCCCGCTCCCCCTGGTCGGTGCCGCTCGGACTGCCGCGGTTGGGGCTGGCCGCGGCGGAGGGGGTCTTTGGACCGAAACTCCCTGTCACCGCAGGCCAGTTGTCCGCCTTCCTCAACGATTCGGTGGCGACTTCCCATCCGGTGGTGGACCTGCTCTTGCCACCGGGCGATCCACTCCGCAGCGTGGTCTCCGCCCCCAGCGGTGGGGCGACGCCTGGCGATGATGCCGCCCTGGGGGGCGCTGCTGAGCTCGAGCGGGAGTTCAAGTCGCTGGCCCAGCACCTTGGCACCGAACGCCCTTCAACCGAGGCAGTTGCCGCCTATTGCCGGGGTCACCCGCGGGCCATCGCCGTGCCATTCGATGCCCTCGACCTGCGACTGCTGCGCCTGGCGCGGCGCTCTCCGGTGGGATGTGTCCTGGCCGACAGCTATGCCCGATTGACTCGGCCGTACGGACTGCTGCGCCGGAAGCTGGTGCTGGCCCTTGCCGTGCTCGAGGCGGATCCGGAGCGCCATGCCGAGTACGACACGGGACGGGTGTCTGCCCTCGCGGTGGCCTGGACGGAGGTCGTCCTCCTCGGGGTCCGCTGGCTGGCGTGGACGATGATCGCCGTGCTGGTGCTGGCCCCGGGGCATCTTGTCGATCACTGGAATTCCCCCCGGGAGACCGCGCGCGATGGCTAGGTACCTGGTCGTGGGTTCCGGCGCCACCGGGGTGCACTTTGCCCAGACCATGCTTGAGAGGGGCGAGACGGTCGAGTTGATCGACGTCGGATACTCGCCGCCGGCAGTGGAACACCCCGAGTTGGATTTCTCGGCATTGAAGGACGCCGGCACGGAGGGTGGCCGCTACTTCCTAGGCGCCGCAAGTGAGGCCGTCGTCTATCCCGCCCCCGATGCCAAGCCGTATGGGTTTCCCCCCAGCAAGGCGCATGTTTTCCGGCGACCAGGGGAATTCCGGTTGGAGGAGAAGGGGTTTGCGCCGCTCCTCTCCTTTGCCAAGGGAGGGCTGGCGGAGGCGTGGACCGGGGGATCGTACGAGCTCCGGGACGAAGAACTGGCGGACTTTCCTTTTGCGCCGGGCGCGCTGAGGCCGCATTACGCCACGGTGGCGAGCCGGATCGGGATCGCGGCGACCGCCGACGATCTGGAGTCGTTCTCGCCGCTGACGCCCGGATCGCTGGCTCCACTGCCGGCCGACTCGCACTCCGCCTGGCTGCTTGGGCGTTACCAGAGCCGCCGGGCGCGGCTGCACGCGCGGGGAGTTGCCCTCGGACGCTCGCGCGTGGCGGTCCTCTCCCGCGATCTCGGGACCCGCGGCCGATGCACCGAGCTGGGTCGCTGCCTCTGGGGGTGCCCACGGGGAGCGCTGTACGCCCCGAGTCAGACCTTGGCTGCGCTGATGAGTCATCCAGGATTCAGCTATCGCCCCGGTCTCCTGGTGCAC
>JAWXBA010000018.1:0-3960 GCA_034439775.1 Gemmatimonadota bacterium
CGAACCGCCTTCACCCACCGCGGCGCCGGCAACAACATCGTGTATGTGGACCGTGACAACGACCTGCTCATCGTCATGCGCTGGGTCCAGGGGAACGCCATCAACCCGTTCATTGCCCAGGTCTTGGGGACGCTGCCAGCCCGCTGAACACCAGCGGGAGCGGTGTCGAGCCAGGGATCGAGTCCGCTGGCGGGGTCAGATCCGGCTTGCCGTACTTGATTATGAAGATTTCTTCTGACAATCCTGCGCGTCCCTTCATGATGATCGCTTTAGGATTCCCGCCACGACAAACCACGTCATCGCGGCGGCCCATCGGCCTGCCCCCGGTCGCCCAATCATGAAGGAGTTCTGTGATGCGTCTTACCCCCCTGACCGCCTGGACAGCCATCCTGATCCAGGCCTGTACACCTCCAGCAGGAGCTCCCCGCACCGCCGACGACACCCCGGCCGAGTCGATGGAGCGGGTCACCCAGGAGCTGGTGGCGCCACCAATGGTCCCGGTGCACGAGCAGACGGTCTCCGGGCCACCGAAGCTGGTGCAGATCCGGATGGAGATCCAGGAAAAGCTGATGGATATCGGGCCCGACGGCGCCCAGGTCTGGGGCATGACCTTCAACGGCAGCATCCCGGGCCCGCTGATCGTGGTGCACCAGGACGACCAGGTCGAGCTGACCCTGGTCAATCCCGCCACCAACACCCTGATTCACAACATCGACTTCCACGCGGCCACCGGCGCGATGGGTGGCGGCGAGATCTCGATGGTGGCGCCGGGCCAGCAGGTGGTGATGCGGTTCAAGGCCACCCGGACCGGGGTATTTGTGTACCACTGTGCTCCTGGTGGCACCATGATCCCCTTCCACGTCGTGTCGGGGATGAACGGTGCCATCATGGTCCTGCCCCGCGATGGGCTCAAGGATGCCGCCGGCCAGCCGGTCCGCTATGACCGGGCCTACTATATCGGGGAGCAGGATTTCTACCTTCCAAAAGATGCCGACGGTACCTTCCGGAAGTACCCCGTCCCCGGCGCGGCGATCAGTGACATGGCCGCCGTGATGAGGACCCTGACCCCGACGCATGTGGTGTTCAACGGGGCGGTGGGCGCCCTGACGGGGCCGAATGCCCTGACCGCAGCGGTGGGCGAGCGGGTCCTGTTCATCCATTCCCAGGCCAACCGCGACACCCGTCCCCACCTGATCGGCGGCCACGCTGACCTGTTCTGGAACGGCGGCTCGTTCGATGACCGGCCCGCCACCAACCTGGAGACCTGGTTCATTCCCGGTGGTTCCGCCTCGGCGATGCTGTACCAGTTCCTGCAACCAGGCCTGTACGCCTACGTCAATCACAACCTGATCGAGGCGATCCTGCTCGGCGCCGCCGCCCACGTCAACGTGACCGGCGAGTGGGACAACAACCTGATGGAGCAGGTGGCCAAGCCGGGGGCGATTCCGGCGCCCTGATCACCCTTTGCGGGCAACATGAAGCGCCCCGGCTGGCCTCTCCAAGGCCGGTCCGGGGCGCCTCGCCTTCAGGGGAAAGGAGTTGCCGACCTATGGGGTTGCCGAGACCTCCTGCAGGTACGCCAGAATCAGGGACGACTCCGCCGGCGTGGCCAAGCTCACATTCATGCGCTCCATGTTCTGTTCCATCCGCAGGTACACCGCAAGCCAGTCCTGCGGGCCATGCACCATGGGGTCGGGCAGAGCGTGACAGCGGCTGCAAATCGTGCTGAACTCCTCGCGACCCTGTCCGGCGGGGAGGGTGGCCCCGCTGACAGGCAAGGCGTTGTCCTGATACCAGTTGAGCACCAGGACCACTTCACTGATCTCGTTCATCGACCGGTTGATCATCACGAACCGCTGGTCGTCGCGGCTGATGTCATAGGCCCGGTGGTTCGGATCGGTGGCCATGTTTGGCGCCGTGGAGAGCGCCCGGGGTTGCCCGGCGGCCAAGCTCGTTCCCAGTGAGACCTCCGAGACCATCACCTCGCCGCGTCTGGAGCGGAAGAACAACTCCCGGCCGTTGTGGGCCCAGAGTGGCTCATCCGCCCCATCCACCGAGACCGGCACCCGACCGGCACCTGGATCGGCGAACTGCCTGACATACACCTCGTTGCGTCCCGACTCGTCGCTGACATACGCGATCCACTTCCCATCGGGCGAGATGTCCACCCCGAACTCATCGAACACACCGGAGACGAGTTCACGAGGCGTGGCATCCTGACCTGGAGTAGAGGCGAACAGATCCCGGGGTCGCAGCGGCCCGGGCAATGCCGAAATCGGCCACCGCCGCCCGCCCGTCGTGCAGCAGGATATTCTCGGACTTGATATCCCGGTGGAACACCCCATGGCGGTGGGCGTAGTCGAGGGCGTCGGCCACTTCGCGGGCAATCCGGATGGCGTCATCGACACCCAGCTGCTTTTCGCGCTGCAGCCGGTCACGCAGGCTCTCGCCCTCGACGAACGGCATCACGCAGAAGACCACCCCGTTCGCCGCGCCGGAGTCGTGCAACGGCAGGATATGGGGGTGCTGCAGGATGGCGGTGGTCTTGATCTCCTGCAGGAACCGGTCGGCACCGAGGATGGCGGACAGCTCCGGACGCGCAGCACCTTGAGGGCCACCGTGCGGTCGTGGCGGACATCGTGGGCCAGGTAAGAGCTCGCCATGCCGCCCTGCCCCACTTCCCGCTCGATCAGGTCGCGGTCGACGAGGGCAGTTGACAGCCGCTGCAGCGAATCGGTCATGGCCAGCCTTGGGAGGAGGTCAGGACACTGCTGCGGCTCGGCGGCAGCTGGAGTATCCCCCATATCCCACGGATGTCCAGGTATAGCACCAATCCCTGATCTTGAAGAGGTACCTGAATGGGTGGCCAGTAGTCGGGCCCAGCAACAGCAGGAACCTGGCCGTCATGCTCTGATCGAACCCCCGGCACCAGGGGGGCCGCGGGGGAAGTCCGTCTGCAGGTACGTGGTGCGGCGAGCAAGCTCTCACCTTGAGGTTTTGCGGATTCTGGCGCCGCCCGGACATAGTCCATACCTTCTTCTGGGTTCCCGGCCCTCCCATCGCCGCCCTCAAGGAAGGTCCTCCATGACGTACCGCACGCTGGCCACCACCGTCCTGCTCGCATGCAGTGTCCCTTCGGTCAAGGCGCAGGCCGGCCCCTCGATTGAACCGTTCATGTCGCCCGCTTCACCCCTGACACTCGTCTCGGCCCAGAAGGTCGATCGGCTGGCCTGGATGGTGTATGACCGGGGTTTGCGCAACGTGTATACCGCTGCAGCTCCGAACTTCACCCCGGTGCGCCTCACCTCCTTCCTCGACGACGATGGCACCGACCTGACCGATGTCAAGATCTCCGACGACGGCGAGACGATCGTCTTCGTGAGGGGCTCGGCGCCCAATCGGTACGGCTGGGTGGCCAATCCTTCCCAGAATCCGGATGGCGAGGAACGCGCCATCTGGGCGGTGCGCTCCAGCGGCGGGCCAGCCTGGCGGGTGGCCGAGGGAGGGGCGCCTGAGCTCTCACCAGACGGGCAGTACGTGGTGTTCGTCAAGGAGGGGCAGATCTACCGGGCCCGGGTGGCGCGCGGTGGGACCGTTTCGGCGATGGATACTGCCGGAGTGCCGTACATCCGTGCCTGGGGACGGAACGGGTCGCCACGCTGGTCGCCCGACGGGAGCAAGATCGCCTTCGTCAGCGACCGGGAGAACCACTCCTTCGTGGCGGTCTTTGACGTGGCCAGCCGGACCATGAAGTACGTATCTCCCAGCGTCGATTGCGATGCCGGGCCGACCTGGTCGCCGGACAGCAAGCGGCTCGCGTTTCATCGCCGACCGGGCACCCCGTTCGGGCGGCAGGCGCAGGTTGGCACCGGCGGCATCGGCAACCCCGGTGGCGCGGCGGCCAACGCCAATGCGCCCCGTCCGCCGGGGAACCCGGCGGGCGGATGCGGGGGCGGTGGC
>JAWXBA010000019.1:0-4717 GCA_034439775.1 Gemmatimonadota bacterium
CCGTTCCCAGACCGTGGTCGCATCGAATCCGGTCCGGGTGGATTGATCCAACTGGTCATTGCGATACTCCACGAACGGACTCAGCTCACCGGTGAGCTGGCGGTGCCCGAAGTGGGGCTGGCGCAGGGTCACCGAGCCCACCAGCCGGACCTGGGGGCCGGTTCCGCTGGCCCACACGCCGGTTCGGGCCAGCGCGTCGACCGCAAAGGTTCGGGCGCCCCCCAGGAAATTGCGGTGCTGCCAGCTGGCGTCCCCCGCGAGCCCCCCCTCCGAGGCGTAACCGATCCGGCCATCCAGGAGCCGGAGCGAGCCCTCGTTCACCGTCACGAGCACGTCGGCCGTGGAGTCGTGCGGCTGGTCGGGCACCACATCCACCAGCGCCAGCCGGACCAGGTCCAGTCCGAAGACCTGCCGCTGCCCCTCCAGCAGGTGGCTGAGCCGGAAGGGATCCCCTTCGCGGAACGGCAGCTCCCGGACAATGCTCTCCTCGCCCAGGCGGGAGTTGCCCTCCACCGTGACCGTCCCGACGCTCGCCTGCGGCCCCGGGTCGGCTCGCAGGATGAGGTCCGCCCGCAGCCGGTCCTCCTGGGGCTGATCCGGGAGCTGCACCACGGTGTCGCGCACCACGGCAAAGGCATAGCCATGGTTCATCAGCCAGTCCAGGAGCCGGCTGCGGATCCGGGTTTGAAGTTGCTCCCCGAGCCGCTGTCCCCCATGGCCCCCCAGGGACTGGAGATGCCGCCGGAGCGCTTCCTCCAGGTCCGGGGCCAGCGTCAGGGGTTGGCCGGCCGTATCCACCACCCGCACCGAGTCGAGCCGGAGCGGCGGGCCCTGGTCGATCTCAAAGTCCACCCGGACGGTATTGGCAGCCGTGTCGAGGCGGACCTGGTAGGCCACCGCCACCTCGGGAAATCCCTCGCGGCGAAAGATCCGGGTCAGCCGGATCTTGTCCTCCTGAACCGTGATCGGATCGAACGGCATCAGGGCCGGCCCCGACACGAACGGCAGCCAGTCCAGCGTGCGCCGGAGCTTGCCCAAGCCCCCCGGCGAGTGGAGCCCGATCCCCGCCCGAAGAAGCCCCTCCTCCAGCGATTGGCCATCCGAGAAGCGGAACCGAACCGTCGCGACTCGTGTTTCGCCATCGAGCAGCAGCAGCGACGGGCCCTCGGACTGCTGGGCTGATGCCGTACCCGGAAACAACCCGAGCAGCGCAACAAGCAAGGCTGGACCGATTCGTTCAGTAGCCATGGCGGGCCTTGAGGAAGAATTGCAGGGCGCCACCGCCACTCTCGAAATTGAGCAGCAGCCAGCGGTACACCTCGAGCTCAATCTCGACCCGGGTCCGGGATTGGCTGCTGGTGCCCGCCTCGGCGGTCCGAGTCTGGGAGAGCGGCTGCTGAAAGCCAAGGTAGAGGGTCGGCGAGACGTAGCGGCCCGCGACCAGTGTGGTACCGTGGATGGGATCACGACGGATGTCGATGACGTCCAGTCCGATGTGCTCGGCCGCCAGGCCTTCGATCAGCCCCGTCGCCGGATCCAGCGCCAGCCCCGCCCCGGTGGAGAGGAGGCCGCCGCGGTCGGAACCATCGCCCAGCGACAGCGCCTGCCCCGCCGGCCGGCCGGTGGCCAGATAGGAAACGATGTCCTCATTGCTCATGCTCGGCTCGGCCGAGAGCTCGACCCGGAGATTGCCGACGGACCCTTCGAGCCTCATGACGATGACCGCTTCCGGCTCGGGGTCGGTGCGTGAGGGAACGGTGTGCGCCGCGGTGAGGTCGAGTTGGGTGTCGAGCCGGTCGCCGCGGAAGCGCACCTGGCCGGTGCGGAGCTCGGATCGGCGACCGAACTGCTGCACGTAACTCCGCTCGGCGATCATGCTCACCTCCCCCAGCATGTCCAGGACCGGGCCGGGTTCCTTCCGGACCTGCATCTGGCCGGTGAGTTGCAATGCCATCCTGGGGTTGGCGTCCTGTCGAAGCCAGGTGTCCCGGCCAAGATGGACGGTCAGGTCGAGCGTCAGGGCATCCAGCTCAGGGATCGTGGCCGCGGGGGTGGGAAGGATCGGATAGCCGAAGTACGCCTCCAGTTCTTCGTAGTCGGCTTCAGTCAGCGTCACGTCGGCCATCTTGCTGCTGGTCTGGGCCCCATCGAGGTAGACGTCTCCCCGCTGCACGGTGAGCGTGCCGCGCACCGCTGGCGCGGCGGTGGTGCCCTCCAGCCTGACCTGCCCCGTCACCACGGCCTGGTAGACCTCGTTGTCGATCGCCTGGAACTCCTCGGCCCGCAGCGCCAGCGCGAGCTCCCCGAGCGTCCAGCGCTGCATATGAATGTCGCCCTCAGCGGTCAGCACACCGCCACCCGACGTGAGCCGGGCCTGCTCTACCCGCAGGTTCTCGCCCGCCAGCCGGGTCGTGATGTCGATATTGCGCCAGGTCACCCCCAATTGCGGCAGGTCGATCCGCCCCTCCTCCATGGCGAGCTGGCCCTCCAGGACCGGTGATTCCGTGGTGCCCTGAATCCGGAACCGGCCCGACGCGCGGCCTCGGATGGTATGGGCGATCTCCGGTGGCACGAACGCCTCAAACACCTGGATCCGGAATGAATCAGCCTGGACGGTAAAGTCGAGCGACCGCGCCGCGCCTTTCTCGACCGCCCAGGGGATCTCCCCTTCGAGGCGGAGGGTCGGGGCTTCGTCCTGGGCAATGCTGCCTTCCAGACGGAGCTGGCCGTTGGTCAGGGCGCCGGTGGCCGTCACGGTGCCGAGGCGCCCGGCGGGAGTGCGGATTTCAAGGGCCAGGTTGCCCTCGGCGGTGGGTGCGGCGGTGGTGCCCTGGATCTCGATCGTCAGGTCCAGGTCCCCCGACAATTGTTCGTAGCCCAGCAGGTCGGCCACCGCTTCCACCGGGAATGCTTCGGCCGAGAGGCGGAAGTTGTGGATCCCCGCCGAATCGAGGACCCCTCCCAACGCGATCCGGCGGTCGGGCCCCTGCAGCACCAGCGGCTCGATCCGGAGCCCGGGCCGATAGCGGATCCGCGCCGGCTCAAGCAGGGACCAGCGGTCCTGGCCGATGGCCATGTCCATCCGGTCGACCGTCCACACTGGCTGCTCCGCCGCCGGATCGAGGTTGGCTTCCAGTTCGGCGGTCCGGTTCTGGTCGATCTGTGACTTCCCCTTGAGCCGCAGCCCGGCCTCGGCATCGTATTCGGCGTCCAGCCGGGTCAGGGCGATGGCGGACCGTGGCAGGTTGAGTTCCTGGAACTCGGCAAAGCCGGTTGCCTGCCGGAGCCCTTCAGTGACGGACACGACCAGGTCCGCTTCGGCTAGGAACCCCACCATTCGGCTCTCGCCGTATCGCAGCGCGTCAAACCCAGTCCGGCCAGCCACCAGCAGGCTGTCCGAGGTGCCGGTAATCCGAACACTGCCCGTGGCAGTGCCCACTGCGAGGGTGGGAAGTTCGAAGGCGGCGCGAATCGGCTCGATACTCCGCAGCTCGCTGGTGATGGTGAGGTTGGCGCTGTCGGCAGAGGGCACCAGGGGCACGGTGCCGCCGCCGTGGGCGGAGGCCAGGGCGGAGTGGACCCAGAGGGTGTCAAGCGTCAGGGTTCCCGCCCCGATACGCACCGCCGCATGGGCGGAATCGGCGGTGATCCCGCGCCACGTTGCACCGCCGGCATTCATGGTGGCCGCGGCGACCAGCGTGCCGAGACTGTCGCTCAGACGGGCCCAGCCAGTCAACTCGATGCGGCCACTCCCGAGACCAGTGGTGGCGGCCACCCGGATCGAGTCGCCGATCAGCTCGCCGTTCAAGTGGGCGCTGGTCAGCGTCATGCCGCGAACGGTCGAGGCGTCGAGGTCCAGCGTGGCCGTAACGCGCCGGGTCGTCGGCTCGATACCCTCTCCCGCCAACGAGAGCGCGCCACTCAGCGACGTCGGCCAGTCGGGCCGGGCCAGGATCGCCCC
This sequence comes from Gemmatimonadota bacterium, assembly GCA_034439775.1. Taxonomy (GTDB): domain Bacteria; phylum Gemmatimonadota; class Gemmatimonadetes; order Gemmatimonadales; family GWC2-71-9; genus JAWXBA01. The sequence continues at coordinate 3,962 of JAWXBA010000019.1, forward strand.
GAGGTTGAGGGTGGTGAAGCGGGCCGACCCGATCTCGTAGCTGATTGGCGCGCTGAATGGATGGGCCTCGCCTTCCAACTGGACCTGGCCGGTGGCAAAGGCGAGGGTGCCGTCGAATCCGATCCGCTGGGCGGCCAGATCCAGGCGCACCTCGCCACTCCTGAGGAGCGCCTGTCCCACCTGGGACGAGTCGAGGCTCACCAGGACATTCGCCGCCATGCTACCGGGATCGAATCCCCGGATCTGCCCCCGAAAGCGGCCCGCTAGGCTTGTGGGCGGGGCCGACGGGGAAAGCACGGCCAGGTCGAGGTGCTCCAACCGTCCTTCCTGCACCGTGAGAAGTGGTTGATCCGCGAACGGGGCGCCCACCAGCCGGGCACTCAACTCCCCGGTTCCGATCGTGGCCTGGAGCTGCATGGCCAGGTCGCCCCGGTAAAGCCGGCCGCTGGCGGTCAAGGTGGAAAGCCCGGCGCGGATCACCGCGGCGGAATCGAGCCGGGCCGAGAATTCCACCGTGCCCTGGCGGGGATCGCCGTGACCATTGGCGATGACCTGCGCCGATCCCGCGCCCAGGGCGCCACCCGCGATAGTCGCCTCGATGCGATAGGTCAGCGAATCGGCCGTGGGGTCCACTTTGCCATTGGCCTTGAGTGTGTACTCGTCGAGGCGCGCCTCGACGAGCAGCTGATAGCGGCCCTCGGTGGCCTCGGCGCTGAGCAGCGCGTGGTGCAGTTGGTAGGTGCGCAGGCGAGATCG
>JAWXBA010000020.1:0-4617 GCA_034439775.1 Gemmatimonadota bacterium
GAGGCGGTCGAACGCCGCGAGTCCGAGCCAAGCACCAGAGTTTTCCACGGTACCGACGCCAAAGGGCTGCATGGTGTCTTGTGCAGAGGTTCCCTAGGAACCTAGCCTGAAACGGTGTAGGGACTAGATGCCGCGTGGGGTGCCCAGGGTGGGCATTCCACGCGGCGTTTGGCGGAGGTGGCAGTTCATGGCTCCCCGACCGGACAGCCGTCCAAGTTCGGCCTGCTCCCCGTCACACTATTGGAGGAACGGAGACCCCATGTCCAGATCCTGATTTACCACTCACGAGCTATCCGAGGAAGCCACCATGAACGATTCATTGCGCGCGGCCTGTCGCCACATCCTGTTTGCGTTGATCGCTGGATGCGGGATTCTCACCTCAGCTTGCAATACCGGGTTGTCGAGAGGAAAAGCGGCGGAGTTGATCATCACGAACGAGCAGCTCCCTCAGGCGGAGCCCACCAGGGTCTTCAAGAAGTACTATGTGGGGCAATCCAGCGCGACCGGCAGGACCGCCCTCATCCACTATGGGTATACCGAAGACTACTCTCAGGCCAAGCCGATGCTGGATGCCCTTGAGGCGAAGGGGGCAATCCGGGTCAGGCAGGACGCCGAACATCGGAACGGGATCAGCTATCAGTGGGCGGTGGTTGAGCTTACTCCGGACGGGCGGCGTCACCTGATGGTAGAGGACGGCGCCGAGTACCAGGTCAAGGCGTACGAAACCCATCTCGGCAGTGTCACCGGCATCCAGATCGACAAGCACTCAAGTATCGCCACGGCGACATATACCCTGATAAGGAAGAACTTCACCGTCTTTGCGAGCAGTGAGAGCCAGGGTGGGGTTCTTTCCCGCAGTACCTCCTTCGCCTTGTTTGATGATGGCTGGAGAACGCGGTGATCTTGGTGTGCGCCATCGAGTGGTGCATTTCTCTCCGCCAACCTGGGTTTCCCCGAAATCGCTTTCCCGTGGTCCGAACTACCGTAACCACGTGCCCTGGAACGAGATGTAGAGGCGATGCTGCTTGGGGTGCCCGGTGGGTACCCCACGCGGTACCTGGCGGAGAAGGCGGTCCATGACTCTCGGACCGACAGCTATCCAAGTTCGGCCTACTTCCCGTCACCTCCATATATGAAGAATCCCAGCGATCCGGGTCGACCTACAGCTACTCGCTTGCCAGGGGGCTGTCTGGAGTGGTGGCGGGTCGGGCGCGCCTCCTTCCTAGCGTAGAACGATCTGGTCGAGGGGGATGGACCCGTCCAACTCTGGTGGGCTCGCCGTCGTCAGGGTGCAGTGCACCGATGCATCTAATGCCCTTCACCGAAAGGAAACACCATGCTCGACCCTGATGACGCTCCAGAAGGAGTTGGCCCGGCCGGAGACGGGATTGAGCTCGCCCCCCGCCGGAGCGGTGGCTTTGCCACGAACCGGAAGGGTGGGTGGTCAGGTTCAGGAGGGTTCCAAGCGGTCTTCCAGGTGGCCGTATTGTCGCTCGCAGCGGCCTGCTCGGCTGACCGATCTACCGAGCCATCCGCTGTTGATCCAGGCCCCCCGAGTCTTGCGGTGACAAGGGACTTCCCTTGGGGGAGACAGATGGACGCGCTTCATGGCGTCCCCATCTACAGCAACTACAACAGTGTGACTGGCAAGCTCGAGGGCATGTACCAGTGTGTAGAGTTCGTCAGGCGTTACATGACTTCGCGCTACAGCGTCAACCTGCCGGCTGTGGTCGGCGCGGCAGATTTCTGGACCAAGACCATGCCGAGGGCCCTCCGCCGGGTTGCAAACGGTGGGGTCGAATTGCCGCATGTTGGGGACATGGTCGTCATGACCGGGGGCACCCAAGGCTTCGGCCATGTCGGAATCGTTGCCAACCCTTCTTCGTCCGTGGTGAAAATCGCCCAGCAGAATACTTGGAACTCGAGGGCGGACCTTATGGTATCCACGAGCCAGCTGGCGGGCACCAAGCGGTACTCCGTCCCGGCCTTGAGTGGCTACACCACCCTCGGATGGTATACAACGAGCCCGTTACCAGTGATGACGCCGGTCATCACGAGCTTCGCTCCGGGTACCCCGACCCGCTCCACATCCCTCCAGACTCTCGCGATCTCGACTCAGCAGGTCGGCGAAGAAGCCACCCAGGTCACCCTGCGAGATCCGCGAGGCAACACCATCATTGGCGCCGCCGTCAAACTCACCCCGGGCGGGATCACGTTCCGGTCCGTGCTGCCGACAGCAGGTCGGTGGAGTGTCGAAGTGCGAGTCGGCACACGGACGTCGAACCGCTACTCGTTCACGGTGCTGTAACAGGTAGCGGGCAAGGTACGACTCTGCACCGGGTCGCAGGCAAGGATGGGGCGAGGCCCCGCTCGCGCGATCCTGACCGGTGACTCGGCCTGAATGCGAGAGGTGAAGGAAGGGCGCCCGATTGGGCGCCCTTTCGCCTTGCTGCCGGTCAAGTGGTTCCGCGCTAGACATGGAGGTGCCCTCCAACTCCGGCGCCTTGGCTCCCCGACCGGACAGCCGTCCAAGTTCGGCCTGCTCCCCGTCACCCCAATGGAAGGACGGAACATCACCACCGATATCTCACCACCAGGAGGCTCCGGATCATGACCACACGCACCGCCTTTTCCCTGCTGACGATCGGCCTGCTGACCGGGTGTGCCAGCCAGATGCGGCTGGGCGATGGCGCCTCCCCGGTGCGCGGATCGGCCGGCGCGGCCGGGAACCGGGATGCCGCCATGCACACCTGTCCTGCGCCACTCGGTACCGCAGCGTTGATCGAGCCGGACGCCCAGGTTTCGACCCTCCTCTCCAAGATCGGACTCGGTTCACCGCTGCCCCTGCTCCGCCTCATGATGCAGCAATCGAACTGCTTCCAGGTGGTGGACCGGGGCGCCGCGATGGCGAGCATGCAGCAGGAAGACCGCCTCCAGCAGGATGGGATGCTGGAACGGAACAGTCAGACCGCTCGTGGTCGCCTCGTGGCCGCTCAGTACCTGATTACCCCCCAGATCGTGTTCAGCGAGCCAAACGCGGGCGGTGGCAGCGCCGGCGCCGTCCTAGGCGCCCGGACCGGTGTTCTGGGGGCCATCCTGGGCGGCATCGTGGCTTCCATGAAGGTGCAGGAGGCGCAGGTGGTGCTCTTCGTGACGGATGCTGCCACCGGCCTCCAGGTGGCCGCCGTGGAGGGGTCTGCCAAGGTCCGCGACTTCGGCGGTGCGGGCGGCCTGGGTGGCATCGGCGCCGGCCTGGTGGGCTTCGGGGCCATCAGCGGGTACAGCAGGACCAACGAGGGCAAGCTGATCGCCGCCGCCCTGCTGGACTCATTCAACGACCTGGTGCCCCACCTCGGCGCGATGGCGCCCAGGATTGTGGTGGCGGCGGCCGAACCGCCCGCTGCTCCCAGCCGGTCGCCCCAGGTGGCGCGCGGCGTACCGCAGTTTGCGGCCGGTGCGGCCTACTCCCCGGCGGTCACCATCAACGTGCGGTCTGGCCCGGGCACGACTTCGCCGGTGGTTGGACAGGCCACGCCAGGAGTAGTGCTGACCACGGTGGGGGAGCGGCGGAACAGCTGGTGGCTGGTGCGAAACGGAACGGTGCAGGGTTGGGTGCTGGCCACCAATCTGCGAAGCGCCAACCAATAGGGTCTTGACCCCTGAGGCGTTGCGAAAGAGTCGCGCTGCGAAGCGACATCCACAGGGGAACTCGCGGGAGCAGGGTAGGAATTGTCCAGAATATGTACCGCCGCACTACTCGGTAGCATGCACATTCACTCCAGGGAGGTTCCAATGTATCGCTTCGTTACCGCTGTCCTGCTCCTCATGGTGGCTCCAGCATCCTTCGTCTTGGCACAAGCCCTGGCGGGCGCCAGCACGGCTGGGGCAAGCCAGCCCAAGTTCATCGATGCGAGCATCGCCCAGTCTTACGCGGCCAAGTGCCCCGGCTGTGGTCACCTCTATGCCGGGGAAACTCTGAAGGGCGGGCTGTTGCTCGCTGTTGGTGGGGTAGCCCTGATTGCTGCACCATTCGCACTGAAGGCCAAGGAGGTCGAACACTGCTATGACCTGACCTACGGTTTCCCATGCGCATACGGCGCGCAGCTCAACTGGACGCCAGTCTTCACTCTCCTCGGGGTTGCGGCAGCGACCTACATCTATGGACTGGTCGATGCCAAACCCAGTGCGAATCGTATGAACACCCGGAACGGATTCAACCTGGCCTTGTCGGGCAGGGTGCGGCCTATGATCACCAACTCGGACCAGGCCACGCAGGTTGGGCTAAAGGTTGGCTTGGGGCGGTAGGCAGGAGCGCCGCACGGCGCTGAAGGCTGTGTCAGCGGTCAGGGTCGGGCGTGAGCCCGGCCCTGTGCGCATGGATCCAAAACCCTCAAAAGGCCGGCGTCCCGTCGGGGTGGACGGTGGCCCGGCCTTGTGATGGGTGAAATGGCGATCAGAAGCTGGCGCCGCGTGGGATTGACATCAAGGCTCAGGGTGCCGTGATGGGGCTGGCCTCATCTTCCACAGGCCGGAACGGTACGGCTCGATCGAGTCGTGGCACTGCCCCGCAGGCACCAGTTCCGTGATATCTTCCCCCAGTCCCCAGTCCCCATTCCC
>JAWXBA010000021.1:0-12302 GCA_034439775.1 Gemmatimonadota bacterium
CTCTGGTTCCTCTGGGTCTTCGGCAACAATGTCGAGGATTCCATGGGGCACGGGCGGTTCCTGGTCTTCTACCTGCTCTGTGGGCTGGTCGCGGCCGCGGCGCAGGTGGCCGTCGATCCCGCCAGCGCGGTCCCGATGGTGGGCGCTTCCGGCGCCATCAGCGGAGTGATGGGTGCCTACGTCTTCCTCTACCCGCGGGTCAGGGTGCGGGTGATCATCTTCCTGGGTATCATCTTTTTCCGGACCGGCCTCCCCGCCTGGGTCATGCTGGGCTATTGGTTCCTGCTCCAGCTGGGTGGCGCGGCCGTGGCACCGGCTGAAGGGGGCGGGGTGGCATTCTGGGCCCATGCCGGCGGGTTCATTGCCGGACTGGTGTTGATCCTGCTTTTCCGTGATCCGGAACTCATTGCCCGGCGCAACCGCCGGTACATGTTCGTCTAAGGAGCGTGGGAATGGCCACGACAACCCGCACCCCCTACCGCCCGCTCCGTCCGGTTGCATTGGTGGCTGAGTCCCCGCCCCACGGTCAGGCGGGACGCAATCCCGGCATTCCACTGGACCTGGGGTGGGTCCGGGAGATCCGGATCAACCGGAGTGCGGTGGAACGCCGGGCGGCCACGATTCCCACCCGGCGCACCGTCAAGAAGGCGGAGCAGGCGGGGTGGCTGCTTCGGGCCATCACCCTGATGGACCTGACCACCCTGATGGGCGACGATACCGTCGGGCGGGTGCGGCGACTCTGCGCCAAGGCCCGTCAGCCGGTGCGGCCCGATCTGCTCGAAGCGCTCGGCATGGCCGATGTGCCCATCCGCGTGGCGGCGGTGTGCGTCTACCATGTCTTCGTCGAGACCGCCGTCGATGCCCTCCGTGGCTCCGGGATCCCGGTTGCAGCGGTCTCAACCGGATTTCCGGCGGGGCTTTCCCCGTTCCCGCAGCGCCTTGCCGAGATCGAGGCGTCGGTGGCCGCTGGGGCGGAGGAGATCGACATTGTCATTACCCGCGCCCACGTGCTCACCGGCAATTGGCAGGCGCTCTACGATGAGATCCGCGCCTTCCGCGCCGCCTGCGGCCCGGCGCACCTCAAGGCGATCCTGGCGACCGGGGAGCTCGGTACCCTGCGGGAGGTGGCCCGGGCCAGCGCGGTTGCGATGATGGCGGGAGCTGACTTCATCAAGACCAGCACCGGCAAGGAGCCGGTCAACGCCACCCTGCCGGTGGGGCTGGTCATGGCCCGACAGATCCGCGAGTTCCGGGAACGGACCGGACACCTGGTGGGACTCAAGCCAGCCGGCGGTATCCGGACCGCCAAGCAGAGCCTGGACTGGCTGGCCATGCTCAAGGACGAGCTTGGCGACCGGTGGCTCCGCCCGAACCTGTTCCGGTTCGGCGCCAGCGCCCTGCTGACCGACATCGAACGCCAGCTGGAGCACGCGGTCACCGGGCGCTACTCCGCGGCACACCGACACCCGATGGGCTAGGGAGCGCCTTCTCCCTGCTTGCTTCTCGCTTTCCCCTGAGGTCCCGCATGCCCACGATCCGCGAAGCCTTCGAAACGATGCCCTGGGGCCCCGCGCCCGAGGCGACGGCTCCCGCCGTGGCCTGGCTCGATCGACACGGACGGAGTTTTGGACATCTCATCAATGGCAGTTTCGGGGCACCCGGCCTGGAGCGGCTCACGGTCATCAATCCGGCCACCCGGGCAGAGCTGGGCACAGTGAGCATCGGGACCGCCAAGGAGGTGGACCGGGCGGTGGGCGCGGCGCGCGCGGCACAGCCGGGATGGGAAGCGCTCGGTGGCCATGGTCGGGCCCGCCACCTGTATGCCCTTGCCCGCCTGATCCAGAAGCACAGCCGCCTGCTGGCGGTGGTCGAGTCGCTGGACAACGGCAAGCCGATCCGGGAATCGCGGGACATCGATATCCCGCTGGTGGCCCGCCACTTCTATCACCATGCTGGCTGGGCCCAACTGCGCGATACCGAACTCCCCGGGTATGGCCCGGTGGGTGTGGTGGGCCAGATCATTCCGTGGAACTTCCCGCTCTTGATGCTGGCGTGGAAGATTGCGCCCGCACTGGCGATGGGAAACACGCTGGTCCTCAAGCCGGCTGAATTCACCCCGCTGACGGCGCTCCTCTTTGGGGAGCTCTGCCTGGAGGCCGGCCTCCCCCCGGGAGTGGTCAACATCGTCACCGGCGAGGGCGCCACCGGCGCGGCGCTCGTGGCGCACCCCGATGTCGACAAGATCGCCTTTACCGGGTCCACCGAAGTGGGGCGGATCATCCGGACCGCCACGGCGGGGAGCGGCAAGAAGCTTTCGCTCGAACTCGGCGGGAAGTCGCCGTTCATCGTGTTCGAGGACGCGGACCTGGACAGCGTGGTCGAGGGTGTCGTGGACGCCATCTGGTTCAATCAGGGTCAGGTCTGCTGCGCGGGATCCCGGATCCTGGCGCACGAGGGGATTGCGCCGCGGCTGGTGGAGAAGCTGCGGGCCAGGATGGAGACGCTGCGGGTGGGCAGCCCGCTGGACAAGTCGGTGGACATTGGCGCCATCGTGGCTCCGGTCCAGCTGGAGCGGATCGAGGAGTTGGTGGCCCAGGGGGTCAAGGAAGGCGCCACCCTGTGGCAACCATCCTGGAGCTGCCCCACCGAGGGGTATTTCTATCCGCCGAGTCTTTTTACCGAAGTGACACCCGCCGCGACGATTGCCCAGGAGGAGATCTTCGGCCCAGTGGTGGTGCTGATGACCTTCCGGACCCACGACGAGGCGGTCGAGATCGCCAACAACACCCGGTACGGGCTGGCGTCGAGCCTCTGGTCGGAGAATATCAACCTGGTCCTGGACCTGGCGCCACGCATCAAGGCCGGGACGGTCTGGATCAATTGCACCAACATGTTTGATGCCGCAGCCGGGTTTGGCGGCTACCGCGAAAGCGGCTACGGCCGTGAGGGCGGTCGGGAGGGGCTGTTTGAATACGTGAAGCGGGGTGTCGGGGATCGGGTGTCGGGTGTCAGCGGTTCCGTTCCCCAGCCGGGCTCCGGGTCTGCCGGCACCCAGCACCCGGCAGCCGACGCCCCAGGGCTTCCTGCCATTGACCGTACGCCGAAGCTGTACATCGGCGGCAAGCAGGCTCGCCCCGACTCCGGGTACAGCCTGCCGGTTCTGGATCACGCCGGACGGCTGGCCGGCGAGGTGGGCCACGGCAACCGGAAGGACATCCGCAACGCCGTTGAGGCCGCCCACACGGCGGTGAGCTGGGCCACCGCCACCGCCCACACCCGGGCTCAGGTGCTCTACTACATCGCCGAGAACCTGGCGGCTCGACAGGCGGAGTTCAGCGCACGGCTCGTGAGCCTCACCGGGGTATCGGTCGAGGCTGCCGAAGCCGAGATGCTGCTGTCGCTCGATCGGATCTTCGAATATGCCGCCCGCGCCGACAAGTACGATGGACGGGTGCACCATGTACCGCATCGCATGGTGACGCTGGCCATGAACGAGCCGATCGGGGTGATGGGCATTGTCTGTCCGGAGGTGCCGCCACTGCTTGGCTTCCTCTCGGCGGTGCTGCCGGCGGTGGCGATGGGCAACACCGTGGTGGCAGTGCCCAGTGAGCGCTGGCCGCTGCTGGCCACTGACCTCTATCAGGTGTTCGATACCTCTGACCTGCCGGGAGGGGTGATCAACATCGTGACCGGCCGCCGGGATGAGTTGGCCGAGGTGGTTGCAGCGCATGATGACGTGGACGCCGTGTGGTACTGGGGGAGCGCTCTGGGGGAAACCGCAGTTGAACGGCTCTCCGCCGGCAACATGAAGCGGACCTGGGTGGATCACGGGCGGGCCCGGGACTGGGCCGACCGATCGGATGGGGCGGGGGAGGAGTTTCTGCGCGAGGCCACCCAGGTCAAGAACATCTGGGTGCCGTACGGCGCCTGATCAGATCGTGGCGGGTGCCACCGTCACGTCGCGTTCGAGCAGGGCGGCAAGGACGTCTGCCTTGCGCTCGGCGCCCCAGCATTCCAGCGACACGTCGGCGCCGGCCAACCGGGGCACCACCCGGACCGACAGTCGGTGCTCCATCAAGCGGGTCCGTACCTTCTCCACGATGCTGGTGTGGCCGCGATCGAGCCCGTCGGCCACCCGCAACAGGCCGCTGAGCCGACGTACTACCGCCCTCTCCTCCTCCGGCATGGCCATGTACTCGTCGTGCTTGCGGCTCGGTCCGCGCTTGCGATGATAGCGGCTGATCAACGCCACCAGGGAACGGTCCCGGGCTGACAGGTTCAGCCGGTCGGCGTGCAGGATGAGCTGGTAGCTGTGTTTGTGGTGCTGCCGGTAACTCACCATCTGCCCCACGTCGTGGAGCAAGGCGGCAGCCTCAAGCAGGAAGCGCTCGTCGGCCCCGCAGCCCAGCCCCTCGCCAAGCTGGTCGTAGAGACTGAGGGCCAGGGTCCGCACCTGCTCCACGTGGCGACGGTCTCCCTGGCAGCGTTCCACGAACTCGCGCAGGGGACGGAGCGGATCGGCCACCGGCCCGGTCGTGCCGCCGACCATCTCCAGCAGCAATCCCTCCCGGAGCCCGAACCCGCTCACCCGCACCGCCGGCGCGGCTGCCAGGTCAAGGAGCTCCGCCGTGACGGCAAGGCCGGCGAGGATGATGTCGGCTCGCTCCGGATTGAGCCCCGGCACGTTGCGTCGTTCCTCCAGGGTCCGGGTGGCGAGCCATTCCAGCAGCTGCTCCACCTCGGCCGCGGTCACCACCTCCCCGTGTACGGCATCGGTCGAGACCTGCCCGCGACGCTCCAGCGCCATCCGCGCCAGGTTGGTAAAGGTGCCGCCGCTGCCGATGACCACCGCGCCGGACCACGCCCGCCAGGTGGCGGCCCGCTTGAGCTTCTTGCGGGCCGCCTTGCGGATGGCGCGCACCGCCCGGACCGCGCCGCGCTCGTCGATCGGGAAGCGCTCGGTCATCCGGACCGCACCGAGCGGCAGGGAGGCGGTGGTCTCGATCAGGCCGTTGACCGCGCCGATCAGTTCCAGGCTGCCGCCACCGATGTCGGCCACCAGGGCCCGAGTCTTGGTCAGGGGGAAATGATGGGCCACTGAGCGCCAGGAGAGAGCCGCTTCGGTCTCGCCATCGATGATCCGGAGGGGAATGCCGGCTTCCTTGCGCACCCGGGCCACGAAGGCGGCACCGTTTCCGGCCTCCCGCACCGCCGAGGTGGCCACCGCAGTCAGTTGCCGTGCCCCCCGCCGGGTCACGACCTCCTTCATCCGCTGGAGCCCCTCGATGGCGCGATCCATGGTGGCCTCGTCGAGCATCCCGGTGGAGGCCAGTCCGGTGGCCAGCCGTGCCTGGTCACGGACTTCATCGATGATGGTGAGTCCCTGCTCCGGGTCGTACTCGGCCACCACCAGCCGGATCGAATTGGAGCCAACATCGATCGCGGCGATCCGATCCCCCGGGGCGGGGCGGGTGGCGACGGAGCCAGTCGTGGCGGAGCCGCTACCCCTCACTCGGAAAGGTCGGTGGGTGCCCTGGCGGCACTGGCGGAATCGCCCCGATCTTCGGCGTGGTGCTTGATCGACTTGCCCTCGACCAGGAACACCACATCCTCGGCGATGTTGGTGGCCAGGTCGGCCACCCGCTCCAGGTTTCGGCTGACGAGAAAAAGTTCCATTCCGGCGCCGATCATGTGGGGATCCTCCATCATGTGGGTCAGCAGGATCCGGAACACCGAGCGGTGCAGGTTGTCCACCATGTCGTCGCGGCGGCAGATCTGGCGGCCGGCCGCTGCATCACCCCGAATGAACGCCTCCAACGCGTCGGAGAGCATCTCCCGGGCCAGGCGGGCCATCTCGATCAGCTCCGGCTCCGGGGCGATCGGCCGGCTCTGTGCCAGCCGTTGGACGGACTGGGCGATGTTGACGGCATGATCGCCGACCCGCTCGAGGTCGTTGGCAATCTTGAGCGCGGAGGTGAGCATCCGGAGATCGCGCGCCATCGGCTGCTGGAGGGCCAGCAGGTGGATGCACTGCTCCTCGATCTCCACCTCCATGGTGTCGATCACCCGGTCGCCCTGGATGACGCGGCGGGCCTTGTCGGCGTTGCGTTCGAGCAGCGCCTCGGCGGCGAGACCAAGGGCGGCCTCCGCCTCGCCCGACATCGTCAACAGTCGGATCTTGACCTGGCTCAACTCGTCGTGGAAGTGCCGGTGGGTGTCCATGCTCATCCGAATCTCCCGGTGATATAGGCCTCGGTGCGCTCCCGGGCCGGCTTGGTGAAAATCTGCCTGGTCGCGCCGAATTCCACCAGCGCACCGCCCTCGAAGAAGCCGGTCTGGTCACTGACCCGGGCAGCCTGCTGCATGTTGTGGGTCACGATCACGATGGTGTAGTGCTGCTTGAGCTCAATCATCAGCTCCTCCACCCGCTGGGTGGCAATCGGATCGAGGGCGGAACACGGCTCGTCCATGAGCAGGACCTCGGGCTGGTTGCCGAGCGCCCGCGCAATGCAGAGTCGCTGCTGCTGGCCGCCGGAGAGCCCGGTGGCTGGAGCGGACAGGCGGTCCTTGACCTCATCCCACAGAGCCGCTTGCCGCAGGCACCGCTCGACCAGCTCCGGAAGGTCCCGGGGTGGGACCAGGGCGTTCAGTGCCGGACCGTAGGCCACGTTGTCGTAGATTGACTTGGGGAACGGGTTGGGGCGCTGGAAGACCATCCCCACCCGCTGCCGCAGCGCCACCAGGTCGGTGCCCGGGGCAAAGACCGACTGCCCCTCGACCTGGATGTCCCCTTCATACCGGGCCGTCGCGGACAGGTCGTTGAGCCGGTTGATCGACCGGAGGAAGGTGGACTTGCCGCACCCCGATGGCCCGATGATCGCCGTCACCGCCTGCCGGGGCACGTCGAAGGAGACCGATCGCAGGACCTGCCGCGGGCCGTAGGCAAAGCCGAAATTCCGGACGGCGATCGCCGATTCGCGCGCCGGGGCTGCCTCGGCCGCGAGGGGGGCCAGGACCGGGCGCGGCACCGCGACCCCCGGAGGGATCACGCCGTTCATCCGAACCGCCCGGTAATATAGGCTTCGGTCTGCTCGTTGGTCGGGGCGGTGAAGATCCGCCGGGTCTTGCCGTGTTCCACCATGCTCCCCAGGTAGAAGAAGGTGGTCGTGTCGGAGACCCGCGCCGCCTGTTGCATGTTGTGGGTCACGATCACGATGGTAAAGTGCTGCTTCAGGTCAAAGAGTAGCTCCTCGATTCGCTGGGTGCCGAGCGGGTCGAGCGACGCCGTGGGCTCATCGAGCAGGATCACCTCGGGGCGGGGCGCAATGGTCCGGGCAATGCAGAGCCGCTGTTGCTGACCACCGGAGAGTGCCGTGGCACTGCCATGCAGCCGATCCTTGACCTCCTCCCACAATGCCGCCTGCCGCAGGGCCTCCTCCACCCTGGCGTGCAGCTCCGCTCGGCTGGGCCGGGCTGTGACCCTGAGTCCGGAAGCGACGTTGTCATAGATGCTCATGGTGGGGAACGGCGTCGGTTTCTGGAAGACCATCCCGACCCGGCGGCGCAGACGCATGGCGTTGACCCGGGGCGCGTAGATGTCCTCACCGCCCAGCAGCACCCGGCCGGTGATCCAGCCTCCCGGGGTGATCTCATGCATCCGGTTGAGGGTCCGGATGAAGGTGGACTTGCCGCATCCCGACGGTCCGATCAGCGCGTGCACCTGATTGGACGCGAACTGCAGGCTGACTCCCTTGACCGCCGTGAACTTGCCGTACATCGCGGTCAGGCGGTCGGTCACCAGGAGCGGGGTGTCAGGGCTGGCACTCATTCGAACCGCTCCCGGGTGGCAATCCGTGCCGCCACGCTCAGGATCAGCACCACCAGGATCAGCACCAGCGCGGTGGCCCACGCCAGCCGGTGCCATTCCTCGTATGGCCCGGTGGCGTAGGTGTAGACGGTCAGCGGCAGCGCCGCCATTGGCCGGTTCAGGTCAAGGCCCATGAACTGGCTGCCGAGCGCGGTGAACAGCAGCGGAGCCGTTTCGCCAGCCACCCGGGCCACCGCCAGCAGCGAGCCCGTGACGATGCCGGGAAGACAGGTGCGCACCACCACCGTGAGGCTGGTGCGCCAGCGGGGGTAGCCCAGTGCCAGCGCCGCTTCGCGCAGCGAGTGGGGCACCAGGTTGATGATCTCCTCGGTGGTGCGCATTACCATCGGGATCATGATCAATGCCAAGGCGACACTTCCGGCTGCGCCACTGAAATGCCCCTGGTTGGCCACGATCCAAGTCCAGGCAAAGACGCCGACCACGATCGAGGGGGTGCCGTTCATCACGTCGGCCACAAATCGGGTGATCGAGGTCAGCCGGGAGCCGGGATATTCCGCCGAGTAGATCCCTGCACCGATGCCGAGCGGCAGCCCGATCAAGCCGGCCATCCCGACGATCATCAGCGTCCCGACAATGGCGTGCACCACCCCGCCACCCGATTCACCGGCCGGCACCGGGGTGCGGGTAAAGAAGGCCAGATTGAGGCTGCTGGCACCCTTGGCCACGAGAGTGCCCAGGATCAGCAGCAAGGGCAGCACCGCCACCACCACGGCACCGACCATCAGCGCCACCATGATGCCGCTCTTGAAGCGCCGGAAATCGCGCCGGTTCATTGGCCCGCCCCGCCGCCGCGTCCGCTCCGGCGGGACACCCGCCAGATCAACAACCGGGCGGCGGCGTTCACCAGCACCGTCACCACGAAGAGCGTAAACGCCACATAGGTCAGCGCTGACAGGTGAATGTTGGTGGCGGCTTCGGCAAATTCATTGGCGATCACCGCGGCCATCGAGTATCCGGGCGCAAAAAGCGAGGCGCTCAGCTCGTGCCGGTTGCCGATCAGCATCGTGACCGCCATCGTCTCACCCAGGGCGCGACCGAGCCCGAGGATGACCGCCCCGATAATGCCGCTGCGGGCGTAGGGCACCACCGCAGTCCACGCCGCCTCCCAGCGGGTGGCACCCAGCGCCAGCGCCGCCTCGCGCTGGCTGGCGGGCACCGTCTGGAGCACCTCGCGGGAGACCGACATGATGTACGGCATGACCATGATGGCCAGGATGATCGAGGCCGCCAGGACCGACTGGCCGTAGATGACCCCCTGGAAAAACGGCAGGAAGCCAAGTGCGCCCTGGAGGAACGGGAACACCGTGGACCGGAGGAAGGGAATCAGGAAGAAGATGCCCCAGAGCCCGTAGACCACGCTGGGGATCGCGGCCAGCAGTTCGATCAGGAAGCTGATCGGTCGGCGCAGCCTGGGGGACGCAAACTCGGTCAGGTAGATCGCCACGCCGAGCGAGAGCGGCACGGCAATCAGCAGGGCCAGGAAGCTGGTCAGCAGGGTGCCGAAAATCAGCGGCAGGGCGCCGAACACCTCGGCCACCGGATCCCAGGTGCTGCCGGTGACGAATCCGAAGCCGTACCGCTCCATGGCCAGCCGCGAGCCCGACCACAGCTCAAAGACCAGGAATCCCAGCAGCACCGGGATGCTCACCGCTGCAGCGGTGAGCATCCAGCGGAACACCAGGTCCCCGCGGCTCCGACCCTCAAGGCCGATGTTGATTCCGCTGGCGCCGGGCAGTTCCTGAGCGCCGACTTCGACTGGACTGGTCATCGAGCGAAAAACGTAGCGGCCGACCATCGATGTCTGGTCACGAATGTGTAACAACGATGTAACGGTGATCGATTCCGGCCCACGGAACGTCCAGGAGCCATCGCTGGACTTGGCGCGGTCTCCTGGACCTCGGGTGGCTCGATCAGGGCAGCGGCTGGCCGGCGGCAGTCAAGGTGGCCAGTCGGGCTGTGACCAGCGCGACCACATTGGCGGGGAGCGGAGCATACTGCAGCTCCAGCGCCATCTGCTGCGCCTCGGGGGTCACCATCCACTCCAGGAAGTTGCGGATCGTGGCCGCCTTGGCGGCATCGGTGGCATCGCGATGGACCAGCATCCAGGTGAACGAGGCGATCGGATAGGCCGTCGCACCCGGCGGATTGGTGATCGACACCCGGAAATCGGTGTCGGCCGGCAACTCGGCGCTGCCAGCCGCCTCCGTGACCGACTCGAGCGTCGGGACCACGGCATTCCCGGCGGCGTTGCGCACCTGGGCAAACTGAAGCCCGTTGGAGACGGCGTAGACCATTTCCACGTAGCCGATGGCGCCGGACAGCTGCTTGACCTGCTGGGTCACTCCCTCATTGCCTTTGCCACCCAGCCCGGTGGGCCAGTTGACCGAGGTGGCCTTGCCGGCCCGGGCCAGCCACTGCTCCGAAACCTTGGAGAGGTAGTCGGTAAAGACGTAGGTCGTGCCGGAGCCGTCGGAGCGGTGCACCACGATCAGATCGGTCGCCGGCAGCGACACGCCGGGGTTGAGTGCCGCGATCCGCGGGTCGTTCCACTTGGTGATCTCGCCGAGGTAGATCCCGGCAATCGTCGTGGCATCGAGCACCAGCTGGGTGGAGCCGACTTCGGGAAGGTTATAGGTGAGCACCACCGCGCCGAGCACCGTCGGGATGTGCACCACATTGCCGGAAACCGCGGCCAACTGCTCCTCGGTCATCGGTCCGTCGGTGGCCCCAAAATCCACAGTGCCCTCGGTGTACTGGCGGATCCCGCCACCGGAGCCGATCGACTGGTAGTTCACCTGGATGCCGGTGCTGCGGTTGTAGGCGTCGAACCACTTCTGGTAGATCGGATTCGGGAAGGTGGCGCCGGCCCCGGTCAGCTGGGTCACGGTGGCACCACCGGCGCCGCCGCCCTCGCCGGAACCGCAGGCGACAGCCAGCATCAGCAGGGGGAGAGAGCAGGTTGCGGCGAGCGATCTCATGGTCAGGTCCTTTGGAGGGTGCGGGTCAGAAGGTCAGGGCAACGGTCAGCAGACCGCGGATGCGCGAAGCGTCGAGCGCCGCCGAAGGCGCGCCGGATTGATAGGTCAGGTGTTCCAGCGACCCGAGGATCCGAAGCTCGGGCGCCAGCCGTACCCCGACGCCACCGGTGAGCCGGGTCTGCCGATCGTCCGGGGTGTCGCGATCCGGGTCGTAGCGCTCCAGGCGGCCGATGAACAGCGCCGTCGTGTTCGGCACCTTGATCACCGTGAAGGTGTTGAAAAGGGTGCCCTCCACCAGGGTTCCCGGGGTACCCGGCTCAGGGTCGGAGCGATCGCGCGCCAGCAGGTACTCCGTGGCCACGGTAAAGTGGCGGGCGCGGTACGACAGCAACCCAAGGGCGCGCTGCCGAACCCCGCCACCTGCTGGGCTGCCGATCTGGCCGTAACCGGTCAGGCGCAGGCCGCCGAGCGGGCCGGGGTCGTTGCTCGAAGCGAGCCGCATGGTTGCCCGCGCCATGAAATCCTTGCCCGAGTCGGTGTCACCCTTGGCCCAGCCCTCTCCGTTGTACACCCCGGCCGTCATCTGGAACTTTTCGCCCTCGCCCCAGGCGCCTTCCGCGCTGAGTCCGAGGTCGGAAGTGGTCATGTACTTGAGCCGGTCCGCGGGGACGGGGCCCTGGATCCGATGCTCCCAGAGGCCCTCTTCCATCTCGAGGAACGGGGTATGGGTCTGTCCGAAGCGGATCGTGATCGGCGCCGAGGGCAGCTCGTAGGCCACGTAGGCATACTTGAGCCGAATCTCGAGCTCCTGGCCGTCTTCCCGAATCGCGTCGGTGGTAATCCGGAAGCTGACCCGCTCGCTGGTCTGCCCGCGCACATTCACGTAGGCCCGACCCATGTCGAAACGGTTGCTGCTGTTGGCCCCGGGCCCCAGATCGGTGATGAACGATCCGAAGAACAGTCCGCTGACGCGGATCTCGGGCCGAGTCTGTGCAGCGATGCTCCCCGTGACTGCCACGCCAAGTCCGCCAGCCAGCAACACCGACCGATACCGAGCCATCATCAGCCTCGTAATCTGGAGGAGCACGGTGACGGCCCGATGACGGACCCGTCACGAATGAGTAACTGTAGCAAGAATAGTTACAGAAAGTGCGGCTGCAGTCACGACGAGGTAACGGATTTGTCACGGGGGCGGAGAAGGAGGGCGGGTAGGAGGGGTAGGGCGGACAGGACACCGCCCCATAGGCGCCGAATCCATTCGGCCCACGGACAACATTGGCCGGCATCATCTCGGAATCATTCCTCGCTGCGCTCGGGACGACTCCGGGGGCCCTTCCAAGGGGGCGCACAGGAGTGCGCCCCCTACGGCATCCCTGGATGGTCGGGAACCGCCGGCACCCGATACCCGATACCCCAGTCCCTATTCCCTATTCCCC
>JAWXBA010000022.1:0-31445 GCA_034439775.1 Gemmatimonadota bacterium
CTCGTTCCACAGTCCGGTGGTCACCGGCGGCGCCCCCGCTGGGGGGGCGCTGCACGGCGGACGTTCGGCGCATCGACTGACTTCAGGTCGGCGATCTGGTCACGCAGCAGGGCGGCCATCTCGAACTCCAGATTGGCGGCGGCGAGCTTCATCTGCTTCTCGAGTGCCACCACCATCGCCGCCCGCTGGGCGGGGTCGTGCAAATCGGGTGGCCGCGGGGCGGCGGCCGCGGGCTTCTCGGTCCGGGCATCGGCGACGTGGGTCGACAGCCGCACCTCCGACATCGACTTGATGATCGACTTCGGGACGGTGCCATGCTCCACATTGTAGGCGAGCTGGGTGGTGCGACGCCGGTCCATTTCGTCCATTGCCCGCTGCATCGAGCCGGTGATCCGGTCGGCATAGAGGATGGCATGCCCGTTCAGGTGCCGTGCGGCCCGCCCGCAGGTCTGGATCAGGGCCCGATCGGAGCGGAGGAATCCCTCCTGGTCGGCATCGAGAATGGCCACCAGGGATACCTCCGGCAGGTCCAGTCCCTCGCGCAGGAGGTTGATCCCGACCAGGACGTCGAAATCTCCCAACCGCAGGCCACGCAGGATCTCGACCCGCTCGATCGCGTCGATGTCGGAGTGGAGGTAACGCACCCGGACTCCTGCCTGTTGGAGGTAGTCGGTCAAGTCCTCCGACATCCGTTTGGTCAGGGTTGTCACCAGCACCCGCTCCCGCTTGGCGGCGCGATCCCGGATCTCCCCGAGCAGGTCGTCCACCTGCCCGCGGACCGGCCTGATGGTGACCTGGGGATCGACCAGGAAGGTGGGCCGGATGATCTGCTCCACCACCACGCCGCCGGAGAGCCGCAGCTCCAGGTCGCCGGGCGTCGCGGAGACATTGACCATGACCGGCGCCAGCTCCATGAACTCGTCGAAATGCAGCGGCCGATTGTCCAGTGCCGAGGGGAGCCGGAATCCGTAGTCGACCAGGGTCGTCTTGCGGGCCCGGTCGCCGTTGAACATGCCGCCGATCTGGGGCAGCGAGACGTGGGACTCGTCGGCCACGACGAGGAACTCCTCGGGGAAGTAGTCCAGCAGGCAGGATGGACGGGACCCCGGCGGGCGCCCGGCAATCGGCCGGGAATAGTTCTCGATGCCGGGACAGGTACCGACCTCCAGCATCATCTCGATGTCAAAGGTGGTCCTGGACTCGAGCCGCTGGGCCTCGAGCAGCTTGCCCGCCACCCGCAGCTCCTGCAGGCGCCCGGCCAGCTCGGCCCGGATTTCACGCACCGCCCGCTCGATCGCGGGCCGCTCGGTAACGAAATGCTTGGCCGGCCAGATGGCGCAGCGCGGCACCGACTGAATCGTTTCGCCAGTCAGCGGACGGATCTTGGAAATGCGCTCGATCCGGTCACCCCAGAGCTCCACTCGGACCGCCTGCTCGTCGTACGCGGGATAGATCTCGACGGTATCGCCACGGACCCGGAAGGTGCCGGGCTCGAAGGCAATGTCGTTGCGGTGATATTGGATGCCGACCAGGTCCTGAAGAATCGCATCACGGCCGCGCTCCTGTCCCACCGCCATGGTCAGCATCAGGCTGCGATACGTCTCCGGGTCACCGAGGCCGTAGATGGCGCTGACGGTGGCCACGATCACGACATCCTCGCGCTCCATCAGGCTGGCGGTGGCCCGGAGGCGGAGCGCTTCGATGTCCTCGTTGATCGAGGCGTCCTTCTCGATGTACACATCGGTGGACGGCACGTACGCTTCGGGCTGGTAGTAGTCGTAGTAGGAGACGAAATACTCGACCGCGTTGTCGGGCAGGAATTGTTTCAACTCGCCGTAGAGCTGCGCCGCCAGGGTCTTGTTGTGGGAGAGCACCAGGGTGGGGCGGCCAATGTTGGCCAGGACATGGGCCAGCGTCATCGTCTTGCCCGATCCGGTAACCCCGAGCAGGGTCTGGTAGCGCTCACCGCGTTCCAGTCCGGCGGTCAGCTCGGCGATGGCGCGCGGCTGGTCGCCGGCGGGCTCAAAGGGGGCCACCACCCGGAACGGCGCCTTGGTCATCGGTCGTCAGCGCTCGCCGAGCGAGAGGATCCGGCGCCACTGAGTGGCGCTGACCGGCATGACCGACAACCGGGAAATGCGCACCAGTCCCAGGTCGGCAAAGGCGGGGTCGGCCTTGATGGTGGCCAGCGCCACCGGGGCAGCGAGGGCGCGGTCGGCGGCGAGCTTCACGACCGCCCAGCGCGGGTCGCCCGCCGTCGGATCTGGATACGGATCGCTGGCGACCGTTGCCAGCCCGATCACGGCCTTCTCGGCGCCGGAGTGATAGATCATGGCCAGGTCCCCGCGGCTCATGGCGCGGATGTGAATTAACGCTGCCGCGTTGCGCACCCCATCCCAGACGGTGCTCCGATCTCGGAGCAGGTCGCCGTGGCTGTAGGTGGACGGTTCAGACTTGAGGATCCAGCGATTGGCCATGGCAGAAGATAATCACCCGGGGTCAGGGGCCTCCCGCCGCTCCACCTCGGTGACACCCTTCACCTTCCGGATCGCCTTGAGCACCTTGGCCAGGTGGTTGAGGTTGTCCACCTCCACGAAGATGGTACCGAAGGCTGAACCGTCCTTGGTGTGGAGATCGGCCCCGCGAATGTTGGTCCCGGTCTGGCTGATGGCCTCCATCAACTCGGCATACAAACCGCGCCGATCCTCGGCGCGGACCACCATCCGGACGGCAAACGACTGTCCTTCCACCTCCTGCCAGTCGATCTCGACCCGACGATCGCCGGCGTCCAGGGTGAGCAGGTTGGGGCAGTCGGCCCGGTGAATGGAGATTCCCCGGCCCTGGGTCACATACCCCACCACCGTATCACCCGGAACCGGCTGGCAGCACTGGGCGTAGCGGACCATGAGCCCGTCGACGCCCTGGATCTTGATGCCACGGCCGAGCCGGATCCGGTTGAGCGCACGGCCAAACACCGTCGGCTTGACTTCGGCGAGGTCCTCGGCACCGAGCTCCGGATAGAGGGCGCGAATCACCGATCCCAGCGCCTGGTCCCCTCGGCCGATGGCAACGATCAGGCCGCTGCCGTCGCCTTGGCCCAGCGCATCGCCGGCCCGGTTGAGCTGGGCCTCGGTCGGGGTGGCCAGTCGACGGCGCTTGACCTCGCGGGCCAGGATCTCACGGCCGAGGTCAAGGCTGACCGACTCCTCCTCCTGGCGGATCCACTGCTTGATCCGATGGCGGGCCCGGGCGGTCCGAACATGGGCCAGCCAGTCGCGGCTGGGCCGGGCGTGCGGGGAGGTCAGGATCTCGACGGTGTCGCCATTCTTGATCTCGCGGTGGAGCGGGGCGATCCGGCCGTTGATCCGGGCCCCCTGACAGTGGAGCCCCACCTGGGTGTGGACGTGAAAGGCAAAGTCGATGGCGGTGGATCCCTTGGGCAGCCGCTTGACATCGCCCTGCGGGGTAAAGACGAAGATCTCGTCCTGGTAGAGGTCCACCTTGAGGAACTCGAGGAAGTCCTCGGGGGTGTGGGTGTCCTGCTGCAACTCGAGCAGCTGCCGGAACCATCCCAGGTGCTGGTCGAGCTCGTCGCCCTTGGCGCCGGACTTGTACAGCCAGTGCGCCGCGATGCCGTACTCGGCGGTCCGGTGGTGCTCCGAGGTGCGGATCTGGACCTCGAAGAGATGCCCCTCCGGCCCGAAGATCGTGGTGTGGAGGGACTGGTACGCGTTGGACTTGGGGCTGGCGATATAGTCCTTGATCCGCTCCTGCAGCGGCGTCCACTGGTGGTGGATGATCCCGAGCACATGGTAGCAGTCCGGCACCGTCTTGACGATGACCCGCACCGCCTGCATGTCATAGATCTCCTCGAACGGCGTGTTCCGCCGCCGCATCTTCTGGAAGATCGACCAGAGGTGCTTGGGCCGGCCGGTCACTTCATAGTCAGAAATACCCGCCCGTCGCAGCTCCTCCTCAAGGGGCACCTGCATCGTCTGGATCAGCGCCTCGCGTTCGCTACGGCGCGCGGCGACCTGCCGGGCCAGGGCCGCATAGTCGTCGGGTTCCAGAAACTTGAATGCCAGATCCTCAAGTTCCGCCTTGACGCCCGCCATGCCGAAGCGGTGGGCCAGCGGGGCGTAGATCTCACGGGTCTCGGTGGCGATCCGCTCGCGCCGGTCGGGCGGCAGGTGCTCCAGCGTGCGCATGTTGTGGAGGCGGTCGGCCAGCTTGATGATGATGACCCGGGCGTCCTTGGCGATCGAGAGGAGCAGCTTCCGGTAGTTCTCCACCTGTTCTTCAGCCGTGGAGCGGAAGGTCAGGTTGGAGATCTTGGTCAGGCCATCGACCAGGCCGGCCACTTCCCCGCCGAACTCGCGCTGGATATCCTCGCCGCGGACCTCGGAGTCCTCGACCACATCGTGGAGCAGGGCGGCGGCAATCGAGGTGGAATCGAGGAGCTGGTCGATCAGGATGGTGGCCACGGCAATGCTGTGGGACACGAACGCCTCGCCCGACATCCGCTGCTGACCCTGGTGGGCGGACACGCTGAAGCGCAGGGCCCGTTCAATCAGGTCCAGGTCCAGGCGTTCCGCGTGCTGCTCCAGCAGGACGTAGAACTGCGGGGCGGTTTCTGGCAGCGTTCCGGTCACAGCAATCCCGCGGTGGCAAAACTGGTGAACCGATCCCCGGCCACGATCACGTGATCGTAGACCGGCAGGTCGAGCAATTCCCCGGCGGCCACCATCTGCCGGGTTACCGCGCGATCTTCGGGCGACGGCGTGGGATCCCCGCTGGGGTGGTTGTGGACCAGGACCACGCCGGCAGCGGCCTCGGCAATCGCGGCCCGAAAGACCTCGCGCGGGTGGACCAGGGAGCTGTTGAGCAACCCACGGGTCACCAGCAGGTCGCGGAGCACCCGGCTCTGGCTATCGAGGGCCAGGATCCGGAACTCCTCGACGGCCAGGTCGCGGAGCCGCGGTCCCACCAGCCGGACCACATCCTCGGGAGAACGGATCCGCGTGGCCATCGGCCGCAACTCGGCACCCAGTCGCCGGCCGAGCTCGAGCGCCGAGACGATACGACCAGCCTTGGCCGGCCCCAGGCCGGCCAGGTGCATCCACTCGGCGGCGGGACGGCCTGCCAGCCGCCGGAGTGAGCCGCCACCCGAATTCAGGAGTTGGCCGGCCAGCGCGAGGGCATCGCCGTCCGGCCCCCCGGTCCCTACAAGGATCGCGAGCAGCTCGGCTGTCGTCAACGCGGCGGGACCGAGTTCCCAGAGTCGTTCCCGGGGCCGGTCGGCCCGTGGCAGCTCGCGCATCAGGATTGGCATCCCATAGGATGGGGCCACCCCCCTCCCGAATGGTAACCCCGGCACCGCAAACGGGAGCCAACAAAACGCGCCCGGACCATTTGATCCGGGCGCATCAGGCCATCGGTTCGGGACCGGGCTCAGCCGCGCACCCCGTGGCACTTCTTGTACTTCTTCCCGCTGCCACATGGGCAGGGGTCGTTCCGGCCCACCTCGGCGACCACCCCGGAGCGAGAGGCGCCCACGGGGCCGAGACTGGAGCTGACCGGGGCAGCGGGACGTTCCAGCGCCCGTGGTGCAGGCCCAGTGAACAGGTCGTCCGAGCTCGGGCCGGTCAGGGTGGTCGGCGGTGGCGGCGGCGCGGCCGGCCGGGCGGTCGGGCCGGCCGTGACCTGGATCTTGAGGTAGCGCTCGGTAAAGCTGCCGTGGATATCGCGCATCAGGTCCTCGAACATGTCGTAGGCCTCGCGCTTGTACTCCACCAGCGGGTCCTTCTGGCCGTAGGACCGGTAGTGAATCGCGTTGCGCAGCTGGTCGAGGTCGTAGAGGTGATCTTTCCACTTCTCGTCGAGGACGCTGAGCATGACCTGGGAGAGCACCTGCATGTCGACATCGGCCACGCCGACGCTGCGGCCGAACTGGACCAGATAATCGACTTTCCGGGCGAACGCCGCCTCCCCCTCTTCCCGCGCCGCTCCGATGGCTGCCGCAAGGTCCGGGGTCTTCCTGGCGTCGACCAGTGCGTCGACATTGACCAGGTACTGCATCAGCAGCTGGGCCTGCAGCCCCTCGCGATCCCACTCCTCCGGATTGGCAATCGGCCCGATGGTGCGCTGGATGGCCCCGTCCAGTGCCGCCTCGATCATCCGGCGCGCCTCGGCCTTCAGTTCCTCGCCCCGTTCCAGCGCAAACAGCCGCAGGGAGTAGATCACCTCCCGCTGCTGGTTCATCACGTCATCGTACTCCAGCAGGCGCTTCCGCTGCTGGAAATTCTGCAGCTCCACCCGCTTCTGGGCCCCCTCGATCGCCCGGGTCACCAGCGCCCCGGTAATGACCTCGCCCTCCTCGGCGCCGGTTCGGTCCATGTAGCGGGCAATCCGGTCGGTGCCGAAGAGCCGCATCAGGTCGTCCTCGAGGGAGAGGAAGAACTGCGAGGCACCCGGATCGCCCTGACGGCCGGCCCGGCCGCGGAGCTGCCGGTCGATCCGCCGCGACTCGTGCCGTTCCGTCCCGATGATCTGCAGGCCGGCCTCGGCGGCGGCCAGGTCGAGCGCCTTGTCGAGTTTGATGTCGGTGCCACGGCCGGCCATGTTGGTGGCGATCGTGACGGCACCGGTCTGGCCGGCGTTGGCCACGATCTCGGCCTCGCGCTGGTGGTACTTGGCGTTGAGGACCTCGTGCCGCAGCCCCTTCCGCTTCAGCATCTTGCTCAGCGTTTCCGACACGTCGACCGTGGTGGTACCGATCAGGACCGGCAGGCCCAGACCGTGGAGCCGCTCCACCTCATCGGCCACCGCGTTGTACTTCTCCCGCCGAGTCTTGTAGATCAGGTCGACCTTGTCATCGCGCTTGATCGGCTTGTTGGTCGGAACCACCCCGACTTCCAGCCCGTAGATGGTGTAGAACTCCGTTTCCTCGGTCTCGGCGGTGCCGGTCATCCCCGAGAGCTTGTCGTACATCCGGAAGTAGTTCTGGATGGTGATGGTGGCCAGCGTCTGGGTCTCGCCCTTGACGTGGACCCCCTCCTTGGCCTCGACCGCCTGGTGCAGGCCGTCGGCCCAGCGCCGCCCGGCCATGACCCGCCCGGTGAATTCATCGACGATCAGCACCTGGTTCTCCTGCACCAGGTAGTCCACGTCCTTTTCGTACAGGGCGTGGGCCTGCAGGAGCTTGTGGATGATGTGCAGCTTCTCGCTCTTGGTGGCGTAGTCCGCCTCGACCTTCTGACGGGCCTCGACCCGCGCCGCCGGCTCCAGGTCGGGATCCCGCTCGATCTGGTGGATCGCCTCGGAGATATCGGGCACCAGAAAGAGCTCCAGATCATCCGGCGACAGCACCGCCGCACCGAGGTCGGTCAGGTGCACCGAATGGCCCTTCTCGTCGAGCACGTACAGCAGCGGCTCGTCCACGCCCCGAAGTCGCTGCTGCTTGCTGGGGAGCTTGCGGTCGGCAATGGCATCGAGCTCCACCCGCTGGAGCAGCTGCTTGTTGCCGATCTCGTTGAGGAGCTTGAGCAGCTTCTTGTTCTTGGGCATGCCCAGGTGGGACTGGTAGAGCTTGACCCCGCCGTCGTACTTCCTCTTCTCGTCGCCGAGCAGCGCCTCGGCCTCGGCCAGCAGGGTGTTGACGATGGTGGTCTGGCGGCGGACCATGTCGGCCACCGGCCGGTTGTTCCGGGCATAGGCGTCGTCGCCGTCATGCCCAACCGCCCCCGAGATGATCAGCGGGGTCCGCGCCTCGTCGATCAGGATCGAGTCGACCTCGTCGATGATGGCGTAGGCGTGGGGCCGTTGCACCCGTTGCTCCAGGCCGAACACCATGTTGTCGCGCAGGTAGTCGAAGCCGAACTCGTTGTTGGTCCCGTAGGTGATGTCGGCCAGGTACGCGGCGCGCCGTTCGGGGCTGGAGGGCTCGGTATCATCCAGGCAGGCCACCGTCAGCCCGAGATAGGCGAAGACGTGCCCCATCCACTGGGAATCGCGGCGGGCCAGGTAGTTGTTCACCGTGACCAGGTGCGCCCCACGCCCGGAGAGCGCGTTGAGGTAGAGCGGCAGCGTGGCCACCAGGGTCTTACCCTCGCCGGTGGCCATTTCCGCGATCCGGCCCCGGTGGAGGGTCCAGCCACCGATCAGCTGGACATCGTACGGCACCATGTCCCAGCTCAGTTCGTGGCCAATCACCGCCACCGGGGTCCCCATCAGCCGCCGGCAGGCCTCGCGCACCGTGGCAAACGCCTCGGGCAGCAGGGCATCCAGCGACTTGGCCAGTTCGGCCTTGTAGCGAGTTTCAACCTCGTGAAAGGTCCGCTCCAGGCCGGCGCGCTCCACCGGATCGGCGCAGGAGTGCTTGGCCAGCCGGACCGCCTCGAGCTCGGCCCGGACCGTCCCGACCTGGGCCTCGAGCTTGCCACGGAGCACCGCCGTCTGATTCTGCAGGGTGGCCTCGTCGACCGCCCCAAGGCGCTCCTCGTGGATCCGAATCTCCGCCAGCGAAGGCAGGAACTTCTTCGCCTCCCGTGCGTGGCGCGACCCGAGGATCGCCGACATCAACCGCTTGATCATGAATTCCCGTCCTGATACAGCCGGTGCGTTGCGACATAGTCGGCCACGGTGTCCGGCACCCAGTAGCGAATGGACAGGCCGTCCCGCACTCGCGTGCGCACAGCCGTCGAAGAGATGGCGATATTGGGCGTCGCCACGCCATGATCACCCGTCGGCACCCCGCCGCGGGAAAAGGTCACCAGCTCCGCCAGGCCGCGCAGCGCCTCGACTTCACGCCAGCGTGCCAGGTCTGCGGCGGCGTCGGTCCCGACCAGGAGCACCCATTGCACAGCGGGCTCACGGTCCCGCAGCGCACGAAGGGTGTCCACCGTCCAGGAGCTGCCGCCGCGATCCACCTCGATCGGCTCCAACTGGAGGCCAGGCTCGCCCTGGGCCGCCAACCCCACCATGGCAGCCCGATCACGGGCCGAGGCGCCGTGGCCCGCCGGCTTGAGCGGCTGCTGGGCGGCGGGCACCAATCGCACGGCATCGAGATGCAGCTGCTCGCGGAGTACCTGGGCCGCGATCAAGTGACCGTGATGGACAGGATCAAAGGAGCCGCCAAGGATCCCCACCCTCATCTCACGAACCTCCGGGCGGCGGGGCCCGGGGGCAGGTCTTGTCCAGGTCGGGGGTCGTCGGATAGTACTGACGCATGTAGTCGCAGGTTTCCTGCCGATCCTCCTGGTACCCGAGTGCCACGTACGCCCCCACCATCGCGGTCAGCGCCTGGGGCACGATGGTAGTCTGGGGGTACGTGGCCACCAGCTCCCGGAGCACCAGGATCGCCGACTCGTACGCCTTGTAGCGCAGGTAGAAGCTGGCGTTCCGGAACTCCTTCTCGGCAAACCACTCCTGCAGCTCCTTGGCGGCCTCCTGGCCCCGTGCCGAGGCGGCCGAACTGGGATACCGCCCGGCGAGCTCGGCAAAGACCAGCAACGCCGTCTCGCCATGCGTGGGATCGAGCTGGGGCTTACGCCACATCTGCCGGTAGGACATTCCCGCCCGATAGAGGGCATCGGGCGCCAGTGGATCGTCGGGCGCCTCATCGGAAATCCGGCGGAACTGGTGCGCCGCCAGGATATACTCGCCGACGGCGTAGTGGCCCTCGCCGAGATAGAACCGGTAGCGCTGCGACCGGGGGTCCTCGGGTCCCAGCAGCGGCCCCACCTGGCTGAGCATCTCCATCGACTTGCGCCATTGGCCGACGCGGAAGAGCCGCTCGCCCTCGGCATACAGCGAGTCGACCGACTGCGGCGAGGTGCCAGCCCCGAGGGATCCGCGGAGTTCGGGCAGCGGCAGGGAACCGGGGGCGGCGCGGCCACACCCAGCAACGGCAGCCAGGAAGAGCCCAAGGAGTGCGAAGCGTTGCATCAAGATCCCATCGGCGGGGGCCGGTCATTGGTCGGTGGCATGGGACCACCGATCGCGTTGAGCCGCTCCTCTGCCAGGCGAAGAAGTGAATCGGGCACCTGCTGCCCGGACAGCACGGACTGGTAGGCGGCGGCCGCTCCCATCAGGTCCCCCTGGCGGCCGCGCGCATCGCCGTAACCGATTCGAGCCCGCCACCCGACGGCGCCGGCGTAGTCGGTGGAGGCCGCCTCATCAAACCACCGCTCGGCTTCATCGAGGTGCTCGGCCACCAGCGCTTCCAGCCCGAGCATCAGGGTGCATTCGGCCACGCCGCTCCGAGCGGCCCGGGCCAATCCGGCCACCCGACCCCGACGGACCACCGTCCGGTAGACCCCGACGGCCGCATCGCAGGCCAGGGACTCGTGCAGGACGATCGCCCAGCGCAGCAGCAGCGAATCGACCATCCGGCCGTCGGCCACCGCCAGCGCCACGGGAAGCACCGCGAGCGCCTCCTGACGCGACAGCGCACCATCCCGCGCCGGCGCCAGCGCCAGACGACCCAGCGGCCGCGACGGCGCCACCGTCCGGAGCGCGGTGATGGCCCGGGCCAGCGAGCCGCCGTCACCGGCACCCTCCCGCGAGGCGCCCCGGGCCACTCGAGCCAGCCCGACCGCTGCCTCGTCGGTGCGGGTCGGGTCGGCCTGAGCCAGCCGAAGGTACGCCTCCGCCGCCGTGGTGTACTCGCCGAGCTGCAGCGCGGCAGCCCCCAGCTTGCCCCAGAGCCGGGGCCGGGCGGACGGGGCTACCGCCGCCTGATACTCGGCGAGGGCACGCTCATACTCTGCCGCCCGATAGTGCTGGTCGCCTAGCTGTTCATGGTCTGACGAAGGCCCGATGCAGCCCAACAGGAGAAGGACGCCAACCGCTCGTTGCCATGCACGGCTCACCGGACTCCCCTGCGCAACATCGCCAGGTAGGCCACCACCCGGACATCTTCGGGACGATTGGCCAGGCAGGCGTCCCACACCGCCCGGGCCCCGGCAGGATCGCCGCCAAGGTAGTGTGCCAGCCCCAGGGAGGCCTGGACATCGTGCTGGTGGGGATGGTCGACCAAGACCCGTTCCAGCTCCTCCCGCGCTTCCAGCGCCCGGCCGGCATCGAGCAGGAGGCGCGCCAACCGGTGCCGGAGGTCGGCA
This sequence comes from Gemmatimonadota bacterium, assembly GCA_034439775.1. GTDB lineage: Bacteria > Gemmatimonadota > Gemmatimonadetes > Gemmatimonadales > GWC2-71-9 > JAWXBA01. Next base: position 11,121 of record JAWXBA010000022.1, read on the forward strand.
AAGGTCGGCCCCAACTCCACCGCTCGCCGGAACTGCCCGATCGCCTCCTCCAGCGCCCCGAGCTCGGCGTATACCTCGCCGAGGCTGGCGTGCTGGTTGGCCAGTTCGCCCGCCACCGCGGCGGGGAGCCCGCCAGCACCCTCGCGGCCGCCAGCGGCGGCCCGGGTAAATGCCGCCTCCGCCTCCACGACCCGCCCCATCTCGTTCAGCACCAGCCCACGATGGATGTGGGCCTCGATATACCGCGGGTTGAGCTCCAGGGCCCGATCGAAGGACTCCAGGGCACGGTCCGGCTGCCCGACCATCGACCAGCAGACGCCGAGCAGGTGGTGCACATCCGCAAACGAACGCCCGCTCTCCACCACCTCGAGGAGGTGATGGATTGCCCCGCGATAGTCCTGCATGGCAAACCGCTCGCGGGCCAGGGTCAGCAGGTGATCGGGTCGGGTCTGCATCACCGCGCCGATCCCGGATGGCCCCGGAAGTACGGGATCGTTCGCCGCAGTCCCTCCGCAAGGGGAACCTGTGGCTCCCACTTGAGTACCTCGCGGGCGATGGTGATATCCGGTCGACGCACCTTGGGATCATCCTCCGGCAGCGGGTGCGACTCGATCTGGGAACTGCTCCCGGTCAGCGCCAGGACCTGGTCGGCGAGCTGGCGCACCGTGAACTCGACCGGGTTTCCGATATTCGTGGGTGCCACCCGGTCGCTCTGGTACAGGCGATAGATCCCTTCCACCAGGTCCGAAACGTAGCAGAACGACCGCGTCTGCGAACCGTCCCCGTACATCGTCAGCGGCTCCCCGCGGAGGGCCTGCACCACAAAGTTGGAGACCACCCGGCCGTCATTCGGCCGCATCCGCGGCCCGTAGGTGTTGAAGATCCTGACGATCCGGGTCTCGACACCATGATACCGGTGATAGGCCATCGTCATCGCCTCGGCAAAGCGCTTGGCCTCGTCGTAGACGCCCCGGGGGCCGATCGGGTTGACGTGCCCCCAGTAGGTCTCGGGCTGCGGGTGCACCTGCGGGTCGCCATACACCTCGGAGGTGGAGGCCAGGAAGAATCTGGCCTTCTTGGCCTTGGCCAATCCGAGGGCGTTGTGGGTGCCGAGCGACCCCACCTTGAGGGTCTGGATCGGCAATTCCAGATAGTCCACCGGGCTCGCCGGTGAGGCGAAATGCAGGATCCCGTCGAGCGCGCCCTCGACGAAGGTGAAATGGGTCACGTCGTGGCGGATGAAGCGGAACCGCTCCTGCCCCGCCAGGTGCGCAATGTTGTCGGGCGACCCGGTGATGAAGTTGTCCATCCCGACCACTTCGTGGCCATCCGCCAGGAAGCGGTCGGTCAGGTGGGAGCCGAGGAAACCGGCGGCGCCGGTGATCAGGACCCTCATGCCGCGGTGCTCCCTGTCGGGGCCCGCCCGATCGACAGATACTCGAAACCGAGCGCCGCCATCCGGGAGGGATCGTACAGATTGCGGCCGTCCACCAGGATCGGGCGCCGCATCAGGCCGCGGATCCGCCCAAAGTCCGGGGTCCGGTACACCAGCCATTCGGTCACGATGACCAGCGCGTCGGCCCCGCGGGAAACCTCGTAGGGATCGGTCTGCCACGAGACCCTGTCCCCGAAGAACCCGCGGGCGACTTCCATCGCCTTCGGGTCGTGGACCCGGACGGTGGCTCCCGCCTGAAGCAGCCCTTCCACCAGGGGGATGGCAGGGCTCTCGCGCATGTCATCGGTCTCGGCCTTGAACGCCAAGCCCCAGACTCCCACCTCGTGCCCTGCCAGCGAATCGCCCAGCCGACCCTGTACCTTGGCCAGCAGGACCTGCTTCTGCCGGGCGTTGACTGCCTCGATCGACTCGAGGAAATCCGGCACCATTCCGACCTCGCCGGCGGTGCGCACCAGCGCCTGGACATCCTTGGGGAAGCAGCTCCCGCCGTACCCCGGTCCGGGGAAAAGGAAGGCTTGGCCGATCCGACGATCGGAACCGATCCCACGGCGGACGCTGGTGATGTCCGCCCCGACCCGCTCGCAGAGATCGGCCATCTGGTTCATGAAGGAGATCCGGCTGGCCAGCATGGCGTTGGCGGCGTACTTGGTCAGCTCCGCCGAGGCAATGTCCATGTAGAGCACCGGGTTACCGGTGCGCACGAACGGGGCGTACAGGTCGCCCAGCAGTTCCCGGGCCTCCGGGGTGTCCACCCCGAGTACCACCCGGTCGGGCTTCATGAAATCGTCGATTGCCGCCCCTTCCTTGAGGAATTCCGGATTGGAGGCCACAAAGAACGGTGTGCCGGTCTGCGCCCGCACCGCGTTGCGCACCTTCTCGGCAGTGCCCACGGGGACGGTGGACTTGGTCACGACCAGCTTCGGCTCCGTCATGTGCCGGCCGATCAGGTCGGCCACGCCGAGCACATGCTGCAGATCGGCGGAGCCATCCTCCCCGGGTGGCGTCCCGACGGCAATGAACACCACCTTGCCGTGCTCGATGGCGGCGCCGACATCGGTGGTAAATGCCAGCCGGCCCTCGGACTGGTTGCGGGCGACCAGTTCGGCCAGGCCCGGCTCGTAGATCGGGATGTGGCCCGCGTTGAGCCGGGCGATCTTCGCTTCACTCACATCGGCGCAGACCACCTCATTGCCGGTTTCGGCCAGGCAAGCGCCCGCCACGAGGCCGACATAGCCGCTGCCGATGATCGTGACCCGCATCCGCTCAGCTCACCTTGGCGAGCACGTTCCGGGTGTCCACCACCGAGCGGGCGTTGTGCTTGACCAGCCCGTAGTCGAGGCCGACATGATCGGTCACAATCATGACGCAGTCCGCCGCCGCCACCGCCTCGGCGGTCAGATCCACCGAGATGTGGGCATGGCCATCCTCGGTAAAGGCCGGCACGAAGGGATCGTGGTAGCTCACCTTGGCGCCCTGCCCCTCCAGCAGCTTGATGATGTCCAGTGCCGGGCTCTCGCGCAGGTCGTCGATGTCCCGCTTGTAGGCGACGCCAATGACCAGAACTGAGGACCCGCGGACGGCACGCCCGATGTCGTTGAGCGCCTGGGCCACCTTGCGGACCCAGAACAGCGGCATCTCGGTGTTGACCTCACCGGCCAGGTCGATGAACCGGGTCTTGTAATTGAGGCCTCGCATCTTCCAGGCGAGGTAATGCGGATCGATCGGGATGCAGTGCCCGCCCAGCCCGGGGCCCGGCAGGAACTTCATGAAGCCGAACGGCTTGGTGGCCGCCGCCTCAATTACTTCCCAGACATCGACGCCGAGCTTGTCGCAGACGATCGCCATCTCGTTGACCAGGCCGATATTCACCGACCGGAAGGTGTTTTCCAGCAGCTTGACCAGCTCTGCCGCCTCGGTGCTTGAGACCGGCACCAGGACGTCGATTGCCGGCTGATAGAGGGCCGCCACGACCTGACTGCAGACCGGAGTGATCCCGCCGATCACCTTCGGCGTGTTGCGGGTCTGGTACACGGTATTCCCCGGGTCCACCCGCTCGGGGCTGAAGGTCAGGAAGAAATCCACCCCGACCTTGAGGCCGGTGCTCTCGAGCGCCGGGAGCATGATCTCCCGAGTGGTGCCCGGGTAGGTGGTGCTCTCCAGCACGATCGCCTGCCCCGGCCGAAGGGTGCGCTTGATCGCCTCGGTGGCGGCCTGGATGAAGCTGACGTCGGGATCCTTGAACTTGGACAGCGGTGTCGGCACGCAGATCGAGATCGCGTCCGGCTCCGCCAGGCGCAGCGGATCGGTGGTGGCCGACAGCAGCCCCGCCGAGACCACCGCCTGCAGCTCGGCATCGGTGATGTCCTTGATGTGCGACTTGCCGGCGTTGATCCCGTGCACCACCGCCGCATTGACATCGTGGCCCAGCACCCGGTACCCGGCTTTGGCGAGTTCGACTGCCAGCGGGAGCCCGACATACCCGAGCCCGATGATCCCGAACAGCGCCTCGCGGCGTTCTGCCTTCCCCAGCAACATCTCAGCCATGCCCACAGTCATCGTATCCAAGTCCCCGCCCACAAGTGGGCTCAGAGGTAAAAGGTCCGTATCACGCGGATCACCTCGTCCTGCTGGCTGTCGGTCAACTCCGGGTAGATCGGGAGGGAGAGGACCGCATCGCTGGCAGCCTCGGTCACCGGCAGGCGACCACGGGCATAGCCGAGGTGGGAAAAGCAAGGTTGCAAGTGCAGGGCCAGCGGATAGTAGACCTTGTGCCCGATGCCCCGCGCCTTGAGGTGCGTCGCCAGGGCGTCCCGGCGCTCGGCCCGGATGGTGTATTGGTGCCAGATATGCTCGTTGGCCGGGTCGGTGGGGGGCGGGGTGATCCCCGCAAACTGGGCCAGCGCCTCGGTATACCGGCCGGCTCGGCTTCGCCTGGCCTCCGACCACCCCGCCAGGAACGGGAGCTTGGCCAGGAGCACCGCCGCCTGGAGGGTATCCAGGCGGCTGTTCAGCCCAACTTCGTCGTGGTGATACTCCCGGGTGCCCCCATGCAACCGGTGCGCCTTGAGGCGACCGGCCAACTGCGCATCGGACGTCACCATCATCCCGCCATCGCCCCACCCACCAAGGTTCTTGGTCGGGAAGAACGACAGTGTCCCGACGGCCCCCAGGGAACACGCCGCCCGCCAGGCGCCGTCGATCATCTGCCGGGCCCCGACCGCCTGCGCCCCATCCTCAATGACCACCAGCCCATGGCGGACTGCGATCGCCAGGATGCGCTCCATCGCCGCCATCTGCCCGTACAGATGCACGACCACGATGGCGCGGGTCCGAGGGGTTATGGCCTCTTCCACTGCGGCCGGGTCGAGATTGAAGCTGCCGGCCTCGATATCCACGAACACCGGGGTTCCCCCGGCGTTGTGGATGGCGCCCGCAGTGGCGAAGAAGGTGAACGCCGGCGAGATGACTTCGTCGCCCGGCTGAAGGTCGAGGAGCCGAAGCGGAATCAGGAGCGCATCGGTCCCGCTGGCGCAGGCCACCGCGTGTTCGGCCTGACAGAGCGCCGCGACCGCCGTCTCCAGCAGTCCGACCTCTGGCCCCATGATGAATTGCTGGCGCTCGACCACGCCAAGCAACGCGGGCAGGACGGCCTCCCGGATCGCCGCAAACTGCGCCTGAAGGTTCAGCAGGGGAACACTCACAACGGCTCCTGGGAATCGAAGCGCCCGCTCCCCGACCGACAGCCTGTCCGAAGCAGCGGCAGAGAACGACGCAAATCCATAGAAGCCTTAAACTTACCCAGTGCGCTGAGGTGGGTCAATCGGCTCCAGTTCCCCGCCCTTTTCCTGGTAGGTTGCCCCGCAGCTGCCACAGGCGGCCCGGCCATCTGGCGCGGGGGCAAGGCGCACCCCGCACTGGCACATCCAGCCGATCCGGCGGGCAGGAACCCCGGCCATCAGGGCGTAGGCCGCCGCATCCCGGGTCAAAACGGCCCCCGCGGCAATAAAGGCATACTCCCCGATCGTATGGCCGCAGACCACGGTCGCGTTGGCCCCGATCGCCGCGCCCCGCCGCACCAGGGTGGGGAGGTACTCCGCCTTCCGGGAGATGTGGCTGCGGGGGTTGATGACATTGGTAAAGACACAGCTCGGCCCGCAGAAGACATCGTCCTCCAGGACCACCCCCTCGTACAGCGACACGTTGTTCTGGATCTTGACATTGTTGCCGACCCGGACGCCTGGCATGACCACGACGTTTTGCCCGAGGTTGCAGTTCTCGCCGATCACGGCACCGGGCATGATGTGGCTGAAGTGCCAGATCTTTGAGCCAGCGCCGATCTCGGCTCCGTCATCGATGTAGGCGGTTTCGTGGACGAAGTAGTTGGGCATGAGGGCGGGGAATGGGAAATGGGGAATAGGGAATGAGTATCGGGTATCGGGTATCGGGTATCGGGTGCCGGGTATCGGGTATCGGGTATCGGGTGCCGGGTGCCGGGTCCCGGGTGCCGGGGATCAGGTTCAGATATCAGATATCAGGTAGCAGGTAGCAGGTATCAAGTATGACGCGTCGGCCCCCATGATCCGCAGACCCGCTGACCCGTCCTTAAAGATACCGCCCATCGGGACTGATCACCTTCACCTCCGGCTCCAGCGACACCCCGAACTGCTTCTGCACTCCCGCCTGGACCTCGTGGATCAGCTGCTGGACCTCCTGTGCCGTGCCCGTCCCTGCGTTCACGAAGTAATTGGCGTGCATGGGGCTGACTTCGACGTCACCGACCCGGTGCCCCTTGAATCCTGCGGCCTCGATCAGCTGACCGGCAGTCCGTGGCCCGTCGTCGGGGGCACTCGATTTCCATGAGGGATTGGTAAAGACACTCCCGCAGCACGGTTGATTGAAAGGTGTCCCGGCCTGGCGCCAGGCAAACAACCTGGCCACTTCGGCCTCCAGGGCTGCAGGCTCCTCCCGCGTCAGCGACACCCGGGTCTCCAGGATCAGCATCCCCCGAAGACCGCTGCGACGGTAGCTGAACGGAATCCGGTCGCCCGGAATGACCCGCGACTCCCCGCCCGCATCGACGGCGGTGACCTCGCGAACGACCGTGCTCCAGTCACCCCCGTGGCACCCGGCGTTCATGTACACCCCACCGCCAACCGTCCCCGGCACCCCGACCATCATGTGGAGTCCGGCCCAGCCTGCCGCTGCGGTCCGCCGGGCGGCGAGGGGCGCCGGCAAGCCGGCGCCGAACGTCCAGTGGTCGTCCGCCTGGTGCACCTGGTCCAGCCCCTTCCCGATCCGGATCACCAGAGCATCCATTCCGGCATCGGGCAACAGGATATTTGAGCCGAGTCCGAGCGCGAACCATGGCACGCCGGCCCGGTTGGCCATCCGGGTCGCGGCCACCACGTCCTCCGCATCGGCGGGCAGGAAGAGGGTCCCCGGACCGCCGATCCGATAGGTCGTGTAACGACCGAGCGCCTCCTCGGACCGCACCTGGCCCCGTACTGCGGCCTGGAGCGCCGTCACAAACCCCGCCGACCGTGCGCTCATCAGGCCGCACCGGCGGCCCGCGCCATGGCGTGCCACTCCTGCAGCGAGCGGACCTCGCCGTCGTGCTGCTTGAGGGCGGTGATCGCATCACAGGCCGCGCTGGCGGCCGAGAGCGTGGTGGTGTACGGGACGCGGTGTTGCAACGCCGCCCGGCGGAGCCGGTAATCGTCCTGCTGGGTCAACTTCCCGAGCGGCGTGTTGATCAGCAGGTGGACCTGGCCCGAGACGAGCAGGTCAATCACATTGGGCCGTCCCTCATGCACCTTCAGCACTCGAGAGGCGGGAATTCCGGCGGCCTCCAGGACGTCCGCGGTGCCGGCGGTGGCCGCGATCGCAAAGCCCAGTTCGTGCAGCCGGCGGGCGATCGGCACGACACTGGGCTTGTCGCGATCGTTCACCGTGATGAACACTGTTCCCTGCAGCGGGAGGGCGCCATCCACGCTCACCTGGGCCTTGGCGAATGCCATCCCGAAGCTGTCCGCGATCCCCATCACCTCTCCGGTGGAGCGCATCTCCGGGCCAAGGACCATGTCCACCCCCGGCAGCTTGGTGAACGGAAACACCGCCTCCTTGACCGCGACGTACGGCTGCAGGACGTCATCCTGGAGGCCAAGGTCGTCCAGCGTTTCGCCGGCCATGACCCGCGCGGCCATCGACGCCAGCGGCACCCCGGTGGTCTTGGAGACGAAGGGGATCGTCCGGGATGCGCGCGGGTTCACTTCCAGGACATACACCACACCGTCCTTGATGGCATACTGGACGTTGAGCAACCCCACCACCCCGAGCGCCTTGGCGAACGCCCGGGTGTACTCGCGCATCCGGGCCACCTCTGGTTCGCTGATCAGGAAAGGGGGCAGCACGCAGGCCGAGTCGCCGGAGTGGATGCCGGCATCCTCGATATGCTGCATGACCCCGCCGATGATGCAGCGGGTGCCGTCGCTCAGGGCGTCGACGTCGGCCTCAAACGCATCCTCGAGGAACTTGTCGATCAGCACCGGATGCCCAGGGGCCACCTTGGCCGCCACACCAAAGAACTCTCGCAATGACGCCCCGTCGTATACGATCATCATCGCCCGGCCACCAAGCACGTAGCTGGGTCGCAGCAGCACCGGGTACCCGATCCGCTCCGCCACCACCTCGGCCTGCTCCACCGTCTCGGCGGTCCCGTTGGGCGGCTGCGGAATGCCGAGCTCCCGCGTGATCGCCTCGAAGCGGCCCCGGTCCTCGGCCCGGTCGATCGCCTCGGGACTGGTGCCGAGGATCCGGACCCCGGCCGCCTCGAGCCCGCGCGCCAGCCGGAGCGGGGTCTGGCCACCGAACTGGACCACCACGCCCAACGGCTGCTCCAGCGCCACGATCTCCAGCACATCCTCCAGGGTCAGCGGCTCGAAGTAGAGACTGTCCGAGACGTCGAAGTCGGTGGAGACGGTCTCGGGATTGGAGTTCACCATCACGGTCCGGTAGCCCATCTCGCGGAACGCCAGGGTCGCCCGGACACAGCAGTAATCGAATTCCACCCCCTGCCCAATCCGGTTCGGCCCCGACCCGAGGATGATCACCGTCTTGTCCCCCGCGGGCCGGCTCTCATTCTCCTCGTCGTAATTGGAGTAGAGGTAGGGGGTGGCGGAGGGAAACTCCCCGGCACAGGTGTCGACCATCTTGTACACCGGCCGGATGCCGAGCCGGTGCCGCTCGGCGCGCATGGCCGCCTCTTCCATCCCCCACAGGTCGCCGAGCTGTCGGTCGCTGAATCCCATCCGCTTCATGCGCCGGATCGCAGCCGATCGGGTCGCATCGTCGGCCGCCTGGAGCGCCTCCCGCTGCGCCACCCAGCCGGTCTCGGCGTCCACCAGGTCGCGCAGCTGGTGCAGGCACCAGGGGTCGATCCCCGACGCAGCGGCAATCTCCGGGACCGTGATTCCGGCCTGCAGGGCGTGCTTGATCTGGAACAGCCGCTCGGGGGTGGGGGTGCGGATCGCCGCCAGCAGTCCTTCCCGGGAGCTGTCGCGCAGCCGGTCGTCGGACGGGGTGGCCCCGATCACCCAGCCGGCCCGATCCACCTCGAGGCCGCGGAACCCCTTCTGCAGTGCCTCCTTGAAGGTCCGCCCGATCGCCATCGCCTCGCCGACCGACTTCATCTGGGTGGTCAGGGTGGGGTCGGCGGCCGGGAACTTCTCGAAGGCAAATCGCGGGATCTTGACCACGACGTAATCGAGCACTGGCTCGAAAGAGGCCGGGGTGGTCTTGGTGATGTCGTTGGGCAGCTCATCCAGCCGATAGCCCACCGCCACCTTGGTGCCGATCCGGGCGATCGGAAACCAGGTGGCCTTGGAGGCCAGCGCCGAGGACCGGGAGACCCGCGGATTCATTTCGATCACCAGCTGCTCGCCAGTGGCGGGATTCACCGCAAACTGGATGTTGCAGCCCCCCGCCTCCACTCCGACCTCGCGAATGATCTTGCAGGCGGCATCCCGCATGGTCTGGTATTCACGATCCGACAGCGTCATGGCCGGCGCCACGGTGATGGAGTCCCCGGTGTGCACCCCCATGGCGTCAATATTCTCGATCGAGCAGACGATGACGACATTGTCGGCCCCGTCGCGCATCACCTCGAGCTCGTACTCCTTCCAGCCGATGATGCTCCGTTCCACCAGCACGGAACCCACCGGGGAGAGCTCCAGCCCGTGCCGGAGCATCGTCTCGAACTCCTCGCGGTTGTAGGCGATGCCACCGCCGCTGCCGCCGAGCGTAAAGCTCGGGCGCAGAATGGCGGGGTATCCCGTCACCGCGACTCCCTCCAGCCCTTCCTCGAACGAGTGGACGGTCCGGCCCTGCGGGGTGGCCAGTCCGATCCGGACCATCGCATCGGCAAACTCCTGCCGGTCCTCCGCCACCCGGATGGCGCGCTCGTTGGCGCCAATCAACTCCACGCCGTACTTCTCCAGGACCCCGTTCCTTACCAGCGCCATCGCCACATTGAGGGCGGTCTGCCCCCCCATCGTGGGCAGCAGGGCATCGGGGCGTTCCCGGGCAATCACCTTCTCCACCCACTCCGGGGTGACCGGCTCGATATAGGTCCGGTCCGCCACCTCGGGATCGGTCATGATCGTGGCGGGATTCGAATTGACCAGGATGACCCGGTACCCCTCCTCCCGGAGCGCCCGGGCCGCCTGGGTGCCCGAATAGTCGAACTCGGCGCCCTGCCCGATGATGATCGGACCGGAACCGATGAGGAGGATGGACTTGAGGTCAGTGCGCTTGGGCATCAAGGAGATCCTGGAGTGTCTGTTCAAAGTCTATCGCGGGCTGCCAGCCGGTGGCGGCACGCAGCTTCGCGGCGTCGCCGATCAGCACCGGAATATCGGCAGGTCGGACCAGCGATGCATCCTCCACCGGCGCGGCGTCGACACCGGCCATCGCGGCCAGGCGCCGAAAGCAGTCGCCGAGATGGTGGCCAACACCGCTGGCCACGTTGTAGCACTCGCCCGGCACGCCGTGGCTGAGGAGGAGGAGATAGGCGCGGACGACGTCTCGGACGTCCAGGAAATCTCGGACGACATCAAGGTTCCCAACCGATACGCTGGGCTGGCCCAGGCGCTTGGCCTCCCGGAGCCGGGCCGCGAAGGCTGGGAGCACGAAGGCAGTAGACTGCCCAGGGCCGGAGTGGGGAAACGGCCGGGCCACGACCGCGGCCAGGCCCGAGACTTCCGCCATCCCGAAGACAGCCGGTTCCGCGGCAAACTTGCTGGCGGCGTAGGGGGATATGGGAGCCAGCGCTGCATCCTCGGAGATCGGGCTGGTGTGGCCCGCGCCGTACACTTCGCCGGTGGAGACGAACAGGAAGCGGGGTTTCCGGCCGACCGCACCCAGGGCCTCGAGCAGGTAGGTGGTGGCGATCGCATTGACCCGCATGGCCCCCTCCGGGTCCCGGCGGGCCGCGGCCCCGGAGGAGACCGCGGCCAGATGCACTACCGCATCCGCGTCCACCGCCGCCAGGCGGACACGATCGGCCTCGGCAGTAATGTCGGCGCTGATCGTCTCCACCTGGGGCGACTCAACCGCCGTCAGCCAAGTCCCGGGCAATGCCCCTCCCGGTCCGATCGCGGCCGTCACGTCCCATCCCTGCCGGAGCGCCTCACGGACCAGCCACCGGCCCACGAAGCCGTCGGAGCCGGTGACCAGGAGACGCGTCATCGCCCCGCGAGCCGCTGGAGATCGGCGTCGACCATCATCCGGACCAGCTCCTCGAACGACACGGTTGGGGTCCACCCCAGTTCCTTCCGGGCCCGCGATGGATCCGCCTGGAGGAGATCGACCTCGGCGGGCCGCATGAAGGCCTGGTCCTGCACCACGTATTTGCGCCAATCAAGCCCGGCATGCTGGAAGGCCACGTCCACCAGCTCGCCCACACTGTGGGTCGTGCCGGTGCCGATGACGTAATCGACCGGCTCGGCGCCCTGCAGCATCCGCCACATGGCGTCGACGTAATCGCCGGCAAAGCCCCAGTCCCGACGGGCTTCGAGGTTGCCGAGTCGAAGCTCAGTGGCCAGGCCGAGCTTGATCCGCGCTACCGCGTCTGACACCTTGCGGGTCACGAACTCTATCCCGCGCCGTGGCGACTCATGGTTGAAGAGAATCCCGCTGACGGCCCAGAGACCGTAGGACTCCCGGTAGTTCACGGTGATCCAGTGGCCGTACACCTTGGCGACACCATAGGGAGACCGGGGATGAAACGCCGTGGCCTCGTGCTGGGGGGTCTCGGTCACCTTGCCAAACATCTCACTCGAGCTGGCCTGGTAGAACCGGGCCCCGGGGCAGGCCAACCGCACCGCCTCCAGGATCCGGGTGACCCCGAGTGCGGTGAACTCCCCGGTCAGCACCGGCTGGGTAAACGAGGTCGGCACGTACGACTGGGCCGCCAGGTTGTACACCTCGTCGGGCTGGACCTGCTGAAGGACCTGGGTCAGCGAATGCTGGTCCAGCAGGTCGGCCGCCACGATGTCAAGCCGATCGAGGAGGTGCCCGATCCGCTCATAGCTGTGATGGCTGGTCCGGCGCACCATCCCCGAGACCTCGTATCCCTTGTTGAGCAGGTATTCCGCCAGGTAGGACCCGTCCTGCCCGGTCACCCCGGTGATCAGCGCCTTAGGCACTCGCCCCCCCGTCCGGTTGTGTCCGGATTGCCCTGATGGTATATTGCATGGCTCGGTCAAAACGTTTTACCATTGCACTTTTGCGGAGAAGATTCGTATGGCACGGGTTTGCACGATGTGTGGCAAGGGGCCGACGACCGGCAACCACGTCAGCCACGCGAACAACCGCCGCAAGCGGCGCTGGTTCCCCAATCTTCAGACCGTTCGCGTCCTGTCCGAAGGGATGCCCCGCCGAGTGCGGGTCTGCACCCAGTGCATCAAGAGCGGCAAGGTGGCCAAAGCCAGCGTGGCAGTCGCCAGCTGAGCGCGCGGCCCGGACCGGGCGCGGCGGCACCACCGGTTGTAAAAAAGGGGACCCTCGGGTCCCCTTTCGCATGCCAGTCACTCGCGCGGACTCCCTCACTCCGCCAGGAGCTCGATGCGCGCCTGGTCGGCGCCATCACCGGGACGGTGCCCCAGCTTGAGGATCCGGGTGTAGCCGCCTGGCCGGCCGGCAAAGCGCGGACCGATCTCCGCGAACAACTTGGAGAGGACCTCACGGTTCTTCACCTTGCGCTCCACCAGTCGCCTGGCGTGCAGGTCGCCGCGCCGCGCCAGGGTGATGAGCTTCTCGGCAAAGGGCCGCAGTTCCTTGGCCTTGGCCTCAGTGGTGACGATCCGCTCGTGCTCGAACAGGCTGGTGGCCATGTTGTTGAGCAGGGCTCGGCGGTGGGTGGACGTCCGGGACAGCTGCCGTCCCTTGGCGCGGTGCCGCATCAGTCATTCTCCTCGTCGGCGGCGGCGATCGGCTGCAGGAGCGGGGCGGTGCCCGCCTTGGTGACGCGGAGGTCGCCCTCCAGCTCCTCGAACTCCATGCTGAAATTGAGCCCCTCGCGCTGGAGGAGCTCGGCAATTTCCTGAAGCGCCTTCTCGCCGACATTCTTGACCTTGAGCAGGTCTTCCTGGGGGAACTCCACCAGATCCTTGAGGGTCCGGATGTTGGAGTTCTTGAGCGAGTTGAGCGACCGCACCGACAACCCGAAGTCATCGATCAGGCGGCCGAGCCGCTGCTGCAGGGTGCCGCTGGCCGAGGTACCCTCAGCGAAGGCGGGACGCTGCTGTGGCACCTTGCCGAACTCGACGAAGTACCGGAAATGCTCCTGCGCCAGCGCGGCGGCGTAGGCAATGGCGTCCTCGGGCGTCACGGTGCCGTCGGTCTCGACGGTGACGGCGAGGCGGTCATAGTCGGTCCGCTGGCCGACGCGGGTGTCGTTGACCGAGAAATTGGCCCGACGCACCGGATTGTAGATGGCGTCGATGCGGACGGTATCCACCGGCAGCGAGCGGTCGAGCTGGTGCATCTCGGACTCGACGTAGCCCCGGCCCTTGTTGACGAACAGCTCGCAGTTCACCTCGCGGTCGTCCTGCACCGTAAAGAGGAGGTGGTCGGGGTTGACGACGGTGACACCGCCGCTCTGTGTGATGTCGCGGGCGTAGACCGCGCCGGCGCCGTCGCGCTTGATGCGCAGCACGGCGCTATCCACGTCGGGCGCCAGGACGAGCGTCAGCGCCTTGAGGCGCTGGACAATCTGGTGGACGTCTTCGAGCACGCCCTGGACGGTCTGGTGCTCGTGCACCACGCCGTCCATCCGGAAGGCCCAGACGCCGCTGCCCTGCAGCGACGACAGGAGCAGGCGCCGGAGCGCGTTGCCGAAGGTATGGCCAAAGCCCCGCTCCAGTGGCTGGAGCCGGAACTCGGCGATGTTCGGGTTGTCCTCCCGCTTCGTCATCTCGACGAGGCGCGGGCGAACCAGCCCAGTCATGTCAATGGTCATGATCCGTCCGTCTTTACTTCGAGTAGAGCTCAACGATGAGCTGCTCCTGCGCGTTCACCGGAATGGTGTCGCGGGTCGGGTACTCGAGCAGCCGTCCGGCGCTCTTCTCGAGATCCACCGACAGCCACGAGAGCGGGCCGCCGCGGGCGGCGCTCTCCTTGGCCAGCTTGACCGGCACGATTTCCCGGCTGTCCGGGGCGACGCGAATTTCCATCCCCGGCTTGACCCGGTACGAGGGAATGTTCACGCGGTCGGCGTTGACCTGGATGTGGCCGTGCATGACCAGCTGGCGCGCCTGCCGCCGGCTGGCCGCGAGACCCATCCGGTACACCATGTTATCGAGCCGGGTCTCCAACGCCACGAGCAGGTTGGTGCCCTTGACGCCAGGTTTGGTGCTGGCCTCGACGTAGGTGTTGCGGAACTGGCGCTCGGACAGCCCGTACATCCGCTTCACCTTCTGCTTCTCACGGAGCTGCTTGGCATACTCCGACATCTTCTTGATGCGGCCACCGCCGGCGTTGCCATGCTGGCCGGGGGCGTAGCCGCGGCGGTCAATGGCGCACTTCTCGGTCAGGCAGCGCGACCCCTTCAGGAACAGCTTGGTGCCTTCGCGGCGGCAAAGCCGGCAGGCGGGACCCGTGTAGCGCATGACTCAGACCCGCCGCTTCTTGGGCGGCCGGCACCCATTGTGAGGAATCGGGGTGACGTCCTTGATGGAGGCGACCTTGAGGCCGGCCGAGGCCAGGGCCTGAATGGCCGACTCGCGACCGCTGCCGGGGCCCTGCACCAGGACATGCACCTTGCGCACGCCCAGGTTCATCGCTTCGCGACCGCAATTCTCCGCCGCGACGGTGGCGGCGAATGGGGTGGACTTCTTGGACCCCTTGAAGCCGGCCTTGCCAGCAGTCCCCCACGCCAGCGTATTCCCACGCATGTCGGTAATGGTGATCAGGACGTTGTTGAAGGTGGCGGAGATGTGGGCGATGCCCTCGGCCTCCACGACCTTCTTGGCACGCTTGGCGCCCGGTGCCCGGGTCGGAGTTGGATTCGTCATGGATTACTTCTTGGTAACTTTCTTCTTGCCCGCGATGGCCCGGCGCGGGCCCTTCTTGGTGCGGGCGTTGGTATGGGTACGCTGGCCGCGCACGGGCAGACCCCGGCGGTGCCGAGTGCCACGATAGGAGCCGATGTCCATCAATCGCTTGATGTTCATGGCCACTTCGGTCCGGAGGCTGCCCTCGACCTTGACCGAACGCTCGATCAATTGCCGCAACCGGGCCACCTCGGCGTCGGTCAGGTCGCGGACTCGCGCGTCCGGACTGACCCCGGTGTCCGCCAGCAACTTGACGCTGGTGGGACGGCCGATGCCGAAGATGTAGGTCAAAGCGATCTCAACACGCTTTTCCCGGGGAAGGTCTACCCCTGCAATGCGCGCCATGATCAACCCTGCCGTTGCTTGTGCTTGGGATTCCGCTTGCATATCACGCGGACCACACCCTGCCGGCGAATCACCTTGCAGTGTTCGCAAATCGGCTTGACACTCGACCGTACCTTCACACCACGCTCCAGAAGCTGAATCGCACCGGTTATTGAGCAGCTTTGGAATATAGAGCCGGTGGCGGGGCCACGCAAGTCACTCACCGGCTTGCAGGACACGGAGTTCCACCAGTTCCCACGCCTCCCGAGGCTGGCTCAGCCGGAACGCCAGGAGGATCCGCTGGGTCTGGACCTCGTCTGTTCCGGTAACCCTATACTGTCGAACAAGTTCCGCGTATCCCTGGCCGGGGCCGACCTCTCGGGCGGTCTGCACCCGGACCGAGACTGCCTCGGAACGGCGCAGCACCCCCTGCACCAGGCGGATGGCCTGGTCGCGGCTCACCGAGGCGCGGGTGTCTGCCCCAGGCAGCTGGAGCAGAAGCTCCCGGCTGTTTGACACGATCCCGGCGGCATCCTGGCGACTCCACGCCCGGCGCGCCGCTTCCACGACCTCGGCGAAGGTGGCGTGGGCAGTGCGGGCAGTTGGGGCAGTGAGAGCTGGAGCGACCTGCCGCGGAGATTCGGCAAACTGAAGGCGGAAGGTTCCCACGGAAACCCGCACGGACCGGCCACCGGCGCTCGGGAACAGGTCCGGTGTTCCCACGCCAGCCCAAAGCGCCAGCAGCACGACCGCCCCGGGCAGGCGCAATGTCGGTAAATGGATCTCCCGAATCACGGCGCGACCCACGCGCTGCCAGGCTCGAGTCATCGCATTTCCTCCAGGAATCGCGCCACCGTCCCCGCCGGATCGGGGGACGCCAGTATGGGCCGGCCGACCACCAGGTGGGTGGCCCCCGCAGCCACCGCGGCGGCCGGCCCAGCCACCCGGGTCTGGTCGTCGGCGGATTCCCCACCCCGCCGAATCCCAGGGACAACGATCCAGGTATTGGCAGGCAACAGGGGACGGACGGCGGCAACCTCGAGTGGGGAACAGACGATGCCACGGAGGCCTGCCGTCACCGCGTTGGCGGCCTGTCGGACAACTTCGACCTTCAGGTCCACCCCTTCCCGACCGATGGCGTCACCGTAGCTGGCCCCGGCGTGCGAGGTGAGCACAGTCACGCCTACCACACCGAGGTCAGCGCCGGCGGCCTCGGCGGCGGCGGCCATCATCTGCCGACCGCCCAGCGTGTGGACCGTGGCCATCCCGACCCCCTGCTCCCTGGCGGCTGCCACTGCCCCCTGCACGGTGTTGGGAATGTCGTGCCACTTGAGGTCCAGGAAGACCTGGAGTCCTCGTGTGCGGAGCTCCTGGAGCAGCGGCGCCCCGGCGCGGGTCATCAGGACCGATCCGACCTTGACCCAGCGAATGGTCGAGATGCGGTCCAAGAGCTTCAGTGCTGCGGCGCCGCTGGGCAGGTCGAGCGCCAGGATAAGCTCAGCCATCGCCACGCTCCAGCGCTGCCACGATCCGCTCCGGCTGACGGGGATCAGCCAGGCATGCCGTCCCCATGGCCACGAGGTGCGCACCGGCCGCCAGGTACTGCCGCACATCCGCCACGGTGGTCACGCCGCCCACCCCGATGATCGGAAACTCGCCTCCGGTGCGCTCCGCCACCCGCCGAGTGGCCAGGGTGCCGACCGGCAGCAAGGCGGGGCCGGAGACCCCGCCGTTGCCATTGCCAAGCCGAGGAGTGCGCCCGTCGACCCCGTAGAGAAATCCAGGCATGGTGTTCACCAGGCTGACCCCATCGGCGCCGGCATCGCGCGCAGCGAGGGCAATCCCGACAATGTCCGGCAGCGCCGGGGAAATCTTGACGACCAGGGGCCGCTTGGTTGCGGCACGACATTCGGCGACGATCCGGGCCACCGCAGCGGGGTCCGCCCCGAACTCGATCCCGCCGGCTGCGGTATTGGGACAGGAAAGATTCAGCTCATAGCCGAGGAACCCGTCGCTGTCGTCCAACCCCCTGATGACCTCGGCGTACTCCGCTTCGGCAAACCCGACCACGTTGACCAGCACCTGAGCCTGGCGCAGGTGGGCAGCCAACCACGGCAGCTTGTCGCGGCGCACGGCGTCCACCCCGGGGTTGGCAAGGCCCACGGAGTTCATCATGCCGCCCTTGAATTCCGCCACCCGCGGGGGGGCGTTCCCGGAGCGTGGCTGCACCGACACCGCCTTGGTGACGATTCCGCCGAGTCGATCGAGATCGACCACGCCGTCGAGCTCCTGCCCGAAGCCGGCGGTTCCCGAGGCGAGCAGCAGCGGATTCTGGAAGGTGACCCCGAAGACCGTCCGCGACAGGGTGGTGCTCACGGGGTGCCGTCCGGGGAGGGTGTGCCGACGCGCCGTTCATACTCGCGCAGGTAGGAGACCACGGCATCCGCGAGCGCCAGCGAGAGATTCCTCTGCCCCTGCCGTGAGGTCATCAGCCGGGCATCGGTGGTGTTGGTGGCAAACCCGAGTTCGACGAGCACCGCTGGCCGCCGAGCGGTGTTGAGGACGGCGAGCTGGCCGTGCTTTACCCCGCGGTTGGGGCCGGAATGCACTTCCTGGAGGTTGGACTGCATCAACTCCGCGGCGCGGACCGACTCGCGCAGGTGCTCATTGAGCTGGAGGTCGCGGAGGATGAAATCGAGTCCGGTCGGCTGGGACGCAGGATCCGCCACCTCGAACCGCATCGCGTCATTCTCCATTTGTGCCACCCGGCGGGCGTCTTCGGTGCGCGCCTCGGAGAAGACGAAGGTCTCAAAACCGCGCGCGGTGGTATATCCAGCCCGCCGCTCAAGCGAATTGACGTGGATGCTGACGAAGAGGACGCAGTCATCGCGGCAGGAACGCGGGGCGCGCTGGAACAGATTGATCAGCGTATCGGTTGTCCTGGTCATCCGGACCCCAATCCCGCGCCGCTGGAGTTCATCGCGGAGGAGCAGCCCCACCTGCAGGTTGATGTCCTTCTCCGAGGTACCCGCTGGCAACCCGACGCCCCGATTGCCGGGATCGACTCCACCATGCCCGGGATCGATGGCAATCACGTGACCGCGGCGGAGCCCGTTGGGGAGCAGGCCGGGATCCCGGGCGGGCGGCGCCACCACCGCGGGAGCCGCTGGTGGAACGACCACCGCTTCGGCGGGAGAGTTCCCCGCAGCCACGGCCCGGCCAGGGAGTTCGGTAAGCCGGCCGGCCGCCGGGTCGTACCGGTACACCGCACTCAAGGTCTTTGGCAGCACCTCAGCCACGAACTGGAGCGGCAGGTACACGGTATCGCGGACCAGTCGGGCCGGCGCGGCAAGAGGCCGACGGATGGTACCCATCGTGAGCAGCGGCGACTCGAGGAGGAACCGGAACGGCTGCCGTGCCACCGTGACATCGGCCCAGACGCCATCGTTGCGTTGGCTGCCGCCGAGCGCGGCGACGAGGGCGTGGGCGGCGACTTGCGGACCGACACGTGGATCGAGACGAATGGGAACCCGGGAGTCGCCACGGGTCGTGGAGATGGTAAGGACGGTGGGGGCAGTGGGGGCAGTGGGGGCAGCCAGTGATATGATCAGCCAGACGGGCAAGAGGCCCAGCGATCCGACCTCGCGGCGAAGCCTTGGCCCCCCGCCGCCCGATACCCGATACCCGATACCCAAGATCAGCCCCGCCCCTTGATTGCCCGGGCAACCTCCCGGTCGGCGATCCGCTTCTTGAGGTCGGCCCGCTTGTCGTGGAGCTTCTTGCCCCGGCCGAGCGCGAGCGCGACCTTGGCGCGTCCCCGGCTGAAGTAGAGTTCCAGTGGCACGAGGGTCAGCCCCTTCTGTTCGGTGGCGCCAATCAGCTTCTCGATCTCCCGACGATGCATCAGCAGTTTCCGAGCCCGGACCGGGACGTGGTTCCAGCGATTGCCCTGCTCGTACGGGGTGATGTGCATCCCCTCAAGCCAGACTTCGCCCTTGCGGACGATCGCGAACGCTTCCTTGATGGACGCCTTGCCCTGGCGGAGCGATTTGACCTCGGTTCCGCTCAGGACAATGCCCGTCTCCCACGTCTCCAGGACGTGATAGTCATGGGTGGCCCGCGGGTTTCGGGCCACCGAGATCCGTGCCGGCGTGGCCGGCGCTGCTTTTTCGCTCATAAGTCTTGTGTCCACCAGAAGATAGGACGAGCGAGGGGGCCAGGCAACGCACGGCTTGACGGGGCTGCCACCGTCCGGATACCTTTGCGCCCCTTGAGCCGAAGTGGTGGAATTGGTAGACGCGCTGCGTTCAGGGCGCAGTGGGCGCAAGCCCGTGGGGGTTCGAGTCCCCCCTTCGGCACTCGAGCGGCCCTGAAACAAGAAGGCTCCCGACCGCAGGTCGAGAGCCTTCTTGGCATTCAGCAAGGGTGCCAGTCCGTGGCGACCAGTCAGGCCTCGCTGCGGCGGGGTTCATGGGGAGACATGGGCTCAATCGGGGAGCGCCAGCGACGGCGGTCCTCGCTGCGCTCACGACTCCGAAGCATCTGTCGGACAAACTCCCGTTCGCGCGACAACTGGAGGTCGCTCAGGGTGGAATTGTCGAGGTGGGCCGCGGCCACGCAGCCGTACGTCCGCACTACGGTGCCCATCACCGGCACGCGATCGCCGCAGACCAGTTCCAGCTCACCCTCGAACTGGAGGTCGGTCGCCGGCCGGACCGGCAGCGCTGGGAGTTCGTAGCGCACCCCTTCCCGACCGACATCCAGGACGGTGCACTCGAATCCCTGCAGCCGGAGCCGGGCGGTCCGGAGCTCATCATAGCTTAGCCGGGCGGCATGTCGGCGGTCGGTCAGCTCAGGCACAGGTTCCTCCCGAGGGGGGGGCCGGGGTCAGGTCGTTTGGGAGAGGTTACGGCCGGAATTGGAGGGGCGCAAGAG
>JAWXBA010000023.1:0-4266 GCA_034439775.1 Gemmatimonadota bacterium
CTCTAGGAGCGAGAAGCGAGAGGGGAGAAGCGAGCAGTGTGCGCGGTTCTCGTCACACCGGTCATCCTCGAGTTTGAGCCACTACTCTCAGCACCTCTTTCTCGCTTCTCACTTCACCCTTCTCGCTGCAATCACATCCGATGCCGCACCGCCCACAGATCGGGGAACAGCTGCACGAAGACCGATTGTTTCAGGAACTCGATCCCCGCTGACCCACCGGTGCCGTGCTTGGCACCGATGGTCCGCTCCACCAGTTTGACGTGGCGGTACCGCCACTCCTGCAGCCCCTCATCGAAATCCATCATCAACTCGAACAGCAGCGCCAAGTTGGGCTGGGCGTCGTAGGCCGTGTAGATCTCCGCCTGCAGCTCGACGCTGGGGGCAATCGCCTCGCGCACATCCCGTTCCAGCAGGGCCAGCGGCACTTTCAGGCCACGCTGGCCCAGGAAGAGGTAGAAGTCGTCGACCAGGGTCCGATCCTCGAGCCGAGCCTCCGCGGCGGCGCGGGCACCTCCCGATTCCGGAATCGCCGCGAGTACCGACGGCCGTTTGTAGCCGAACAGGAACTCCATCTCGCGATACTGCCCTGACTGGAACCCGGAGGCGGTGTCCAGCCGTGCGCGGAACGAGTCAAAGGAACGCGGGGTCATCGTCTCCAGCACGTCGATCTGCGCCACCAGCGTCTTCATGATGGTGCGCATCCGCTTGAAGGTGTGCAGCGCGGCGTAGAGCTCGTTGGCCCGAAAGTCCCGCTGGACCTTGGCGGTCTCGTGGAGCAGCTGCTTGAACCAGAGCTCGTAGGTCTGGTGGATCACGATGAACAGCATCTCGTCGTGTTCCGCCGGGCTCGACTGCGGCTCCTGCAAGTCCAGGAGATCGGCGAGATGGAGGTACGAGGCGTAAGTGAGGGGCATGAGGGCCGGGGATTGGGAAAAGGGGAATGGGGTATCAGGGATCAGGGATCAGGTATCAGGTATCAGGTATCAGGGATCAGGGATCAGGGATCAGGGATCAGGGATCAGGGATCAGGTATCAGGTCTTTGGGTGTTGGGGTGTTGCACTCGCAGGGAGCCGCCGACACCTGATACCCGATACCCCTGCTCCTACCCCAGCACTTCCCCCAACACCCGCCCCACCCTCCACATCTCATGGAAACTGTTGTACATCGGGGTCGGCGCCATCCGGATCACGTCGGGCGGGCGGTAGTCGGCGATGATGCCGGCGGCGGTGAGCTGGTCAAAGACCTGGCGCGAACGCTCATGCACCAGCAGCGAGAGCTGGCAGCCGCGCTCGGCGGGGTCGGCCGGCGTCAGAATTGTGATGCCTTCCCCGGCGGCCTCGCGGATCTGGGATTCCAGGAACCCGGTCAGCGCGATCGATTTCTTCCTGAGCTCCGGCATCGTGACCCGGTCAAACTGCTCCAGCGACGCCAGCAGCGGCGCCATCGCCACGACCGGGGGATTGCTCACCGCCCACCCCTCGGCGCCGGATCGCGGCACAAAATGCCGATTCAGGTGCATCTGGAACCGGGTGCCGGGATCGTTGCCCCACCATCCCGCCATCCGTGGCCTGCCTAGATCGTTGCCGTGACGCTCGTGCACAAACGCGGCGCCGATCGCGCCGGGTCCGGCGTTGAGGTACTTGTAGGTGCACCACGCCGCGAAGTCGACATCCCAGTCGTGCAGGGCCAGTGGGACGTTACCGGCCGCGTGGGCCAGGTCAAAGCCCGCCAGCGCGCCAGCCCGATGGGCCGCGGCGGTGATGCGCTGCATGTCCAGCAACTGCCCGCTGTAGTACTGGACGCCAGGCAGCAGCACCAGCGCCACTGAGTCGCCCTCCGTCGCAAGGAAACCCTCGACGGCTTCGGTACGGAGCAGATGCTCGCCGGGACGCGGTGCCAGCCGCACCACCGTGTGCCCTGGATCGAAGCCTCGCACCGCCACATGGCTCTCGGCGGCGTACGTGTCGGATGGGAAGGCCCCGTCCTCGATGAGGATCCTGGTCCGCCCCGGCACCGGCCGCCAGAAGCTGGCCAGCAGGAAGTGCAGGTTGGCGGTCAGGGTGTTCATCACCACGACCTCGTCGGGCTGGGCCCCAACCACTCGGGCCATCGGTTCGCGGAACTGATCGTGGAAGGTGTACCACGGCCGCGGCCCTTTGAAGTGCCCCTCCACCGCCAACCGCTCCCAGTCCTCCATCACCTCATCGACGGCGGCCCGGGCGGTGCGCGGCATCAAGCCGAGGGAGTTGCCGGAGAGATAGATGACCGGTTTGCCTTCGGCGCCGAGAGGGATGTGAAACTCCTCGCGGAAGGGGGCGAGGGGGTCGGCTGCGTCCAGCTCTAGCGCATGCGTTTCGGAGGTCATGGCAAATGGGTAAGAGGTAGGCGGTGAGCGGTAAGTGGATGGCTTACCCGTGTGGGATCGTGTCCGCTGATTGAGTATACTGTCTGGGAGCAACCAGGGACATTCGGGCTTTCTTCCAGTACCCTGCCCCGATTCCATTCCTCTTCCCTCTTCCCTCTCACCCCCCCAACCACAATGTCGCTGAACCTCGCCGGCCTCTTCCCCCCAGTCACCACACCGTTCCAAGCGAATGGCGACCTCCACCTTGACGCCCTGCGCGCCACTTTGGAGCGGCTCAACGGCCTGCCGCTCCGCGGCTATGTGCTGGGAGGGTCCAACGGCGAGTTCGTGTCGCTCTCCCTCGAGGAACGCCTGGCGGTGACCACGCTGGCCCGCGCCGTGACCCCGCCGGAGCGGGTGCTGATCGGCGGCTCGGGGATGGAATCGACCCGCGGCACGATCGCGTTGACGAAGCAGATGGCCGGCATCGGCGTCGACGCCGTGATGGTGGTGACCCCCGGGTACTACAAGGCCCGGATGTCGGGGGCCGCGCTCGAGGCGCATTTCCAGGCCGTAGCAGACGCGTCGCCGGTCCCGGTGCTCCTCTATAGCGTGCCCGCCAACACCGGGGTGGACCTGCCGCAGGAATCGGTGGCGCGGCTGTCACACCACGAGAACATCATCGGTCTCAAGGATTCCGGCGGCGACATCGTCAAGATCGGCTGGATGGTGGGCGCCACGCAGCCGGGATTTCAGGTGCTGGCGGGGTCGGCGGGGTTCCTTCTCCCGGCCCTGTCGGTCGGTGCCGTGGGATCGGTAGCCGCCCTCGCCAACATCGGCGCCACCCAGATGGACCAGTTGGTGCAACTGTTCCGCGCCGGCAACGCCGCCGAAGCGCAGGCGCTGCAGTGGAGGCTGAACGGCATCAACGCCGCCGTCACCCGTCAGTACGGCGTCGCAGGGCTCAAGGCGGCCCAGGAGATGCTGGGGTGGTACGGCGGCCCGCCGCGTTCGCCGCTGCTTCCCGCCACCGACGCCGAGCGGGCGGCGATCGCGGCGTTGCTGTCGGAATCGGGGTTGATGGACTGACGGGGAACAGGGCATGAGCATGGCTACAGGGAACACAGCTCCATCCTTGGAGCTAGTTCCTCGTACCCCCCAAAGAGCACTTGTTGGGGCGCGGCTGCGCCGGTAGACTTTGATGCAGTGCGGGAACCCCTTCAATCCTCAGCGAGGCGGCCCTTTTTGCCGAAGCGCAGGTCATCTACCCAGCTGGTCCAGACCGAGGATGCGGAGTCCTCGCTCGGCATGGCCGGTACCGTGATTGGCCAACGCCTCTGGCAACAAGCTACGCTTGGGGGTCGGACCCCGGACGCGGAAGCCGCTGCGGCGGAACGCCTGGGTGTGCAGCTACGCGCTGGACTGAGCCGCTGGATCGGCAAGCTTGGATACGATACACTCCTCGACCGGTCGCTCCGCCTGGTGCAGGTGGTGCATCCGGCAATCCAGTCGGTCAGCTCCTTTGCCGGGACTGCCGGACCGCCCGTCGCCGCCAAGCCTCCGACGGGGCCTGCCGCACTCGACAGCGCAGTCGTCACCCTGCTCGCCACCATGTCGGAGCTGCTCGGCCGTATGGTGGGGCCCCAGATGGCCGACGATCTCCTTACCCTGTCCTGCGCCGGACAAGGTGACGCGGAGCGCCCCCTCCCAGGAGGTACCGATGGCTAAGAGGCGCTCCCCGCGAAGCCCGGCGCCGCCGGCGCCGTCGCTGGCCGTGCTCAACACCGGCGTCCCCGGCCTGAATGAGGTCCTCGGTGGAGGTTTGCCGACCTATTCGTTCAATCTCATTGCCGGCAGCCCTGGCAGCGGCAAGACCACCCTGGCCATGCAGTGCCTGTTCGGGATCGCCACGCCGGAACGC
>JAWXBA010000024.1:0-11624 GCA_034439775.1 Gemmatimonadota bacterium
CCAGTTCCCATCTTCCCGCCACAGGACGTAGATTGCCGACTATGAGTCCGTCTCTCGAAGTCCTCCGGAGGAAAGTCGAGGCACCCATGCGGCGGCACGGTGTTGTGCACGCTGGAGTGTTCGGCTCTGTCGCGCGCGGTGACGATCGCTCGGGCAGCGATGTGGATTTCCTCGTCGAATTCGAGCGCGGGCGCAGCCTGCTCGATTTGGCGGAGCTTCGCGTCGCACTCCGCGATGCCCTCGGGCGCGAGGTGGATGTTGCCACGCGCAACTCCCTGCACCCCCGCCTCCGCGACCGTATCCTCCGCGAACTCGTTCCCCTCCTATGACCTGCGCGGTTCCGCTCCTGCTCGGTGAACTACTCGAAGCGACCGACCTCATCGCGCAGTACACGGCAGGCTCAACTTCGACGATTTCGAGGCGAACATCGAAAAGCAGGACGCAGTGGTGCGTCGGCTCGCGGTGATCGGTGAGGCGGTCAAAGGCTTGCCCGAGGCGTTCCGTGCGCAGTACCCCGAAGTCCCTTGGCGCAGTATTGCCGGCGCCCGGGACATCTTGGTTCATGAGTACTTCCGCGTCGATCTCGCACTCGCCTGGGAAATGGTGCGGACTGAACTTCCCGAGCTCGCCAGGCAGGTGCGGCGGATCATGGCCGTAGAAGGTCTCGCGAGCGGCGGGGCACTCTAACCCGCGCTTGCTGCGGTCGACCGCGCTGCACCTGAGCGCCTTCGGCGCGGTGCGCGGCCGCCGCAGAAGCGCAGAACGTTCGACCGCGTATCATGGAGAGCTATATGGTCGAGGCATCTGCAGTCGGGCATCGGGTCCAATCCCTCGGGGAAGAACTTGCGAACAGTATCAGCCACGGCGTGGGATTCCTTGCCGCGGTGGTCGCCCTGCCAGTGCTCATCCTCGGCGCGGTCCGGCACGGTCCGGCAGCCATCGTGGGTGCATCCGTATTTGGTACGGCCATGGTACTCCTCTACCTTGCCTCGACGCTCTACCACGCGCTCGTCCCGAATCGCGCCAAGCGCGTCCTCCAGATCCTCGACCACGCAGCCATATACCTTCTGATCGCCGGGACCTACACGCCGTTCACACTGGGCGTACTTCGCGGCGCTTGGGGTTGGACGCTCCTGGCGCTTATCTGGACCCTCGCCCTGGCTGGCGTTGTTCTCAAGAGCATCGGGGGTGTTCGACACCCTCGACTTTCGACCGGACTCTACCTCGCCATGGGTTGGCTGATTGTGGTCGCCGCAAAGCCCCTGTGGGACGCGATGCCAGGCTGGGGCCTCTTCTGGCTTGCGGCCGGCGGCGTCGCGTACACGGCAGGCGTGGGGTTCTACGCAGCCAGCCGGATCCGGTACGCTCACTTCGTGTGGCACTTGTTCGTGCTTGCGGGCTCTGCCTGTCACGGGATCGCCGTGCTCCGATTCGCGGCCTAACCCGAGCTTGGAGACCGACGAGGCCGCCGGTCATCAAGACATTCCCGTAGCGTTGCCGGCGCGTAGCGGCCTCGCGGCCAAAGCTCAGGCCGCGACTACAAACAGGGAGATATACCGATGTCCACAGTGACGCCATTCCTGATGTTCAACGACCAACTCGAGGCGGCAATAGCGTTATACACCGTTATGTTCCCGGACTCTAGAATCAAGAACGTCGCACGCACCGGAAAAGACGGCCCAATCACTTCCGCCGCATTCGTCATCGGTGGTCAGTCCTTCATGGGCTACAACGGCGGCCCGTACTTCAGTGTGTCCCAAGGGTTCTCGCTTTTTGTCGACTGCGAGGACCAAGAGGAGGTTGACGAGTACTGGAACAAGCTCGTCAACGCCGCCGCAACCCCATTGCAGTGCAGCTGGATTACCGACCAGTGCGGTGTCACGTGGCAGATTGTTCCGAGGCGTTTCATGGAACTCATCAGCGATCAGAACCCTAAGAAAGTACAGGCGGTGACGGAAGCCATGATGACGATGGTGAAGCTCGACGTCGCAGCACTCGAGAGAGCGTACAATCAGGCATGACGATCGGCGACGCCGACACGTTGTTGGTCGTCCTGACAAACACATGCAGCGGGCGATGGCCCGATCCGCTCCGCGCATGCCCGCGGTCCTGGTGCCGCGCCTTCGCGCCTGAACCGCAGGCCGTCAGGTGGCGAAGACCCAGCCCTCAATCAGCGGTAGCTCTCTCGGTGGTGGCCGATCGTGACGACGGTGACGATCAGCGCCTGGTCCACGATTGCATACAGGATGCGATAGTCTCCTTGGCGGAGGCGATATTTCTCCTCACCACTGAGTTTCTCGCAGCCGGGTGGCCGAGGGGCGGTGCCGAGGGATTCAATGCGGTGAACGATCCGGCGGCGGTCTTTGAACGGGATGCGCTCAAGCTCTTTGGCGGCCGATTGTTTGAAGCGGACGCTATAGCTTGCCACGCTGCTTCATGTCGCGGATGAGATCCTCGAAGGCGAGCGTGGGTTCCTTGACGCGATCGCGAAAGGCCTGGAGATCCTCGGCGTCCTCGGCCAGGGTGTTTCGCACCGCAGCGTTGACCAGGTCCGAAATACTTTGCTCGGTCTCCGCGGCTTTGAGCCGCAGGGCCTTGTGCAGGCTGGCATCGAAATACACGGTGGCGCGCTTCGCGGTAGGCATGATGCGGTGCAACGTTATGACGTTACAACGTCAAGTAGCCACCTCGCAAGCGCGTGCTGCGGGCAGGGCTGACGGACCGGGCGACCGGGCCGTAGCTTCCCAACACGGCAGCCGTCTTGCCTGGCCCCGCCGCAGCGCCGCAGGTCGTTGGCCAGACCTGCGGTTGGCAGGCCGGCGGGTCCGATATCGGATCGACGGCATCGCGCGGCAGCGCAGCCGCCCAGCTGGTGGACCTGATGGCTGGACACCTTCGCGAGCCAACAGTGGCCGACATCGGCTGAAACCTTCCGCTGAGAAGACCACGTACCATTGACGATGCACTCACTGCTCCGGAATCATCCGCGACTCGCGCGCCACCTCGCCCTGGCCGCCCTCCTGATGACATTGCCTGCCCAACCCGGGCGCACCGCTGCGGCCGAGGTTCGGGTGGACATTGCTGCCCTTGAGCGCTACATCGCGCAGCAGATGCAGCGCAACCGGATTCCCGGTGTGGCGATCGCGATCGTGTCAAATGACTCGGTGATCTACGCCCGGGGATTCGGCAGCGACGGTTTCGGGGCGCCGGTCACCGAGCGGACCGGATTCGTGCTGGGGTCCATGAGCAAGTCGATCACCGCGCTGGCCGTGATGCAGCTGGTGGAACGGAATCTGGTGCAGCTGGACGCGCCGGTGCAGCAGTACCTGCCCTGGTTTCGCGTGGCAGACGCCGCCGCCAGTGCGGGTATCACGGTACGCCATCTCCTGCACCACACCAGCGGCATTGCCACGAAGGCACCGCGAGCCAGCGGCGCCTCGCGCACGCTCACCGATCAGGTGCGCGCCCTCGCCGACGTGACACTGAACCACGCGCCGGGCACGGTGCACGAGTACGCGAGTCCGAATTATCTGGTGCTCGGCGCGATCGTGGAAGTGGTGTCCCGGCGTTCCTACGCGACGTATGTGCAGGCGTCGATCTTTGCGCCCCTGGGCATGCGCGACAGCCACGTCGAGCAGACGATGGCGCCCGACCGCAGCAGTCCGGGACGCCTGTCGGGCGGACATGTGTACCGGTTCGGCTTTCCCGTACTCCGCGCGCTGCCGCACGAGGGGAGCCGGCTTCCGACGGCCGGGTTGATCAGCAGTGCTGCCGACATGGGGCGCTTTCTCGTGGCGCAGCTGGGCACGGATTCCGGCAACCTGTTGAGCCCGGCCGGTTTTGCGCAGATGCACACCGGTGGCGCGCCGTCGGACGGGTATGCGTACGCCTTCGGCTGGCGTGATGGCACGATCGCCGGCGAGCGCGCGGTGCATCATGGCGGCATCGTTCCGAACTTCCGGGGCAAGATGGTGATGCTCCCCGATCGACGCCTGGGCCTGGTGGTGCTCACCAACGTGTCGTCGGCGATGCCGTGGCCGATCGCTGCCACGAGTCATGTCATGGCCGACGAGATCGCCGCCGCGCTCATCGGCGTGCCACTCCCCGTGCCGTCGAACAAGCATCGCTGGCTGTTCGGCGCGATCGCTGCCGCGATGCTCCTGATCACCCTCAGCCAGCTGCGCGGCCTGCTGCGGATACTGCGAATCGGGAACAGTGGCGACCGCGCGCGGCGCGCCGGAATGTCGATTGTCGCGGATCTGGCCTTCGTGGTAGTGGTCGCGTTTGGCATCCCGAGGTTGGCGGGGCTGTCGTGGCACGAACTGCTTTCCGCGGCCCCCGACGTCGCCTGGTGGCTGATCATCGCGGCCACGCTGAGCCTCGTGACCGCGGGGGCGCGTCTGGTGCGCCAGCCACGGTAGCCGGTGCCCGGGTCCATGGGGGCCCCGAACCCCTGGCCGCGCGTCAAGGGCGGCCAAGATGCGGCTCCTGGTACCCGGCGTTGCCATTGATCCCGTTTCATTCGTAGAGCGCTGTCATCGTCACGTGACCGCTGGGGAGATCGCGAGCGAAAGGATGGCGTTCAGGCACGGGGTTGGTCTCCAGTGCCGGTATCGCTCCTCCGCCCCTTTGGGGGTGGAGACGTGTCACGGATGTCCGGACACCTTTCGCCCATGTGCCCGGGTTGAACCGGCAGAGATGTCGCAGGCCAACACGCGCCTGCTGCAGTCGGGGCTGACGGCCTCGCTGTCGAGCCCTGGCTTCCCAAGACGGTGGGGGTCGTACCTGGCCCCGCTGCAGAACCGCAGGTCACCAGCGCACCAACGCGATTCATCACCCACCACCACGGGCAAGCCCATGAATGCAATCATCCAGTCGCAGGCCGCCGACATTCCGCACGACATGACCACGACCGGCTTTGACATGCCCGGCTTTTACATCGTGGAGAACATGGGGGTGGTGCGCGGTGTCGTGGTCCGGTCACGATCGGTCTGCGGTACCATCGCGGCGCGGTTGCAGACCCTGCTCGGTGGCAACATCTCGCTGTTCACGGAACTCGCGGGACGGACCCGCCAACAGGCGTTCGACACCATGCTCCACCAGGCGCATCTGGCCGATGCCGACGCCGTGATCGGCATCCGGTATGACGCGAATGAACTGATGAAGGAGGTGACGGAAGTGCTCTGCTACGGGACGGCGGTCCTGCTGGAGCCCCTGACAGGCTGACTTCACTCCGCCGAGGTGGATGTGCGGCGCGGTCGGTGGCCGGGGTGCGCGCCGAGGTGCCGATCGGTTGCGTCCCGGAGCACGAGACCCGGTGCCTGGAGCGGGTGTACGCCGCCGGTCGCTCGGGATCGCTGGTCCTCGATGGCCAGCATGGCTTCCGCTATCGGACGGCCGCACCCGGCCATCTGGTGGTCGATGTTGCGTGGGGACTCCCGGCATCTTCGCTGACGGACGGGCTGCCGGCGGCGTAGGCGGTCCCGGCACGCCGATCCGTCGCCGTCAACCACGATTCCAGAACCTTCTTCCCCTGGGTTTCATGCCAACTGGATCCACCCTCAGACGGTTCGGTCTGCACGGGTGCGCGGCCATGCGCGAACGGCATCGAGGCGTGGTCGCCCTGCTCATCCTGGTCACTGGGGCGCTGGGGCTGGCGTCGCGGTGCTATCCGACCGCCATGCCGGCATTTGTTGCCACGTATGCTGGCGATACCCTCTGGGCTGCCCTGGTGTTCTGGTGCCTTGCCCTGCTCTTTCGTCGACAGGCGACGGCTCGCCTTGCCATCGTGACCGTGGTGATTGCGTTCGCAGTGGAGGGTAGCCAGCTCTACCACGCTCCGTGGATCGACACCCTGCGCGACACCCTGCCCGGTCGCCTCGTGTTGGGCAGCGGATTCCTCTGGAGCGACCTGGTCTGCCATGTCGTCGGGGCCGGGATGGCGGCGGCGCTGGATACCGCGATGGCACATCGTCGGTCGGCCCCGGTTGGGGGGATCCCCTAGCCGACACGGGTGGGGAAAGGCATCTTGGCTGACATGCCCGGACCCTCACGGCGGCACCAGGCTCCACGATTGCTACGCCTTCTCGAGCCGCACTGTCTTCAAGGGGGTGATCAGCGGCGGCGGTCGCGGGATGCTGCACCTGACGCATGATTGCCGGACACTGGGGGAGTCGGGACACGACGGGCAGGCAGGAAGGTCTCGGCAGGAGATGATCGATCGATCGCTGTCTGATCTCGCCAACGCCCCCTTCGGGACCACAGATCTGCTGTCGCAGCAGCCGGTGGTTGGCTCGGCGGCTCGGCGATCTGGCCGAAACGCGTTGGGCAAAGTTCTATCCGGAACAGTGAGAGGGGGAAGGGGGACGGATGGAGTCTCTGGAACTTGGCCTGGTCCTTCTTGGGACAACCGCCACGGCCTATTTCGCATGGCCCCACCTGAAGGGTGCCCTCCGCTTCGTCACCGGGCGGTGGGCTTTGGCATTGATGGTGCCGTGCCTGGCCGGTGCGCTGGGGGCAGGCTACGTCATCGACCTGGCAAAGGCCGGTGATCACCCGGAGCGGATAGGGAGCGCCCAGCTGGTCATGACGATTGGCATGCTCGGCTTCCTGTTCGCCATGGTGGTCATCGTCGTCCTCGCCGTCCACGAGTCCTACGGGGGGTCGGGCCCCGACCGAAAGACTCGTCAACGGAGCGACCAGCCTCGCGTCCCGCCGGCCGACCCTGGCCCCCGCGCGCTCCCTGAATCCGGTCTCCCCAAACAGGATGCTACTACGGTGGGAAGTGGCAAAGTCGGTGACCACGCGCGACGGCTCCTGATTCTGCTGGGTGCCGTGCTGATCCCAGCATCGAGGCCAATTCCCCTCGCGGCACAATCCCCGGCCACCTTTTCCGACGCCCACGTCCACCTCAACGACCCCGCTGCCTGGATCCGGATGATGGACACCTCGGGCATCGACCGGGCAATCATCTTTCGCGGCCGCGACATCGACAATGCCGGCCTCCTGGCCGCCGCACGCCGCTGGCCCGGTCGTTTGATCCCGTTCCTGTCGATCAGCCCCGAACACCAGGAGTATCGGGCCCGCTGGGCTGCGGAGGACATGTCGCTGGTGGCCGAGGCCGACTCGATGCTGGCTGCTGGCGGGTTCTTCGGCATCGGGGAGCTTTCGGTGAGCCACTTTCCCGGTGCGGGATTTCCCGAGGCCGATTTCGATCCGGACGGCCGGGTGATGCGTGGACTGATGGAGGTGGCGCGCCGCCGCGGCGTGCCGGTCACGATGCATGTCGAGGTCACCCGGCTGCGCGAATTCGAGGCACTGCTGGCGGCCTTTCCCGACGTGACGGTGATCTGGGCCCATGGCGGGTATACTCCGGTGTTCCTGGCGGAGCGATTGCTGGCCGGCTATCCCAACCTGATCTATGAGCTGAGCGCCCGGACCTGGCCGGAACACCCGCGTTCCGCCGACTACACCATCCTCCGCAATGGAGTGGATGTGTGGCCACAGTGGCTGGCGCTGGTGGAGCGGATGCCCCGCCGGTTCATCGTAGGAACCGATGCGTCGCTGCGCTCGGTGGACAGCGACCGCGACAAGATCACGAGCGTGCTGGGGTTCCTGGCCCAACTCAGTCCGGCGACACGGGATCTGGTGGCACGGCGGAACCTGGAGCTGATCCTCAGGCGGGATCGATAGGCCATGCTCACCTTCATCAAGACCCTCCACACCGTTGTCTGGGCGCCCGTGGTCGGGTGCATTGCCGGCGTGTTCGTGGCGGCACATGCCGACCGCCTCGACGTGGCCGCGATCCTGATCGGCATCGTGATGGTCGAGGTCGCGGTCCTGGCACTGAACCAGCTCCCCTGCCCCCTGACCGACATGGCGGAGCGTTGCACCGACGAACGGGAGCCCAATTTCGACATCTACCTGCCGCGGTGGCTGGCCCGCTACAACAAGGAGATCTTCGGGCCGATCTTCGGCCTGGGAATCCTGGACACTCTGGTGCGCTGGTTGCTGTAGGCGCCGGCCCCTGACCCCTCACTACATTTCCCATTCCCTCTCCCCCATTCCCCGATGTCCCGTGGCCCAGACCGCAACGATCTACAACTTCGAAATCGACCTCTCCGACGTGGACCGGGGGGTGTACGAACAGTTGAGCCTCAGAGTGGCGTGCCAGCCGTCGGAGACCTCCGAGTACCTGATGACCCGGGTGCTGGCCTACTGCCTGGAGTACGCGGAGGGGATCAGCTTCGGCAAGGGATTGGCAGAACCGGGGGAGCCGGCGCTGACAGTGCGCGACCTGAGTGGCGGGCTCCTGGTCTGGGTGGAAATCGGTTCTCCCGACGCCGCCCGGCTGCACAAGGCCAGCCAGGCCTGCCGTCGAGTGGTGGTGTACACCCACAAGGAGCCGCGCCAGGTGCTGCCCCAGCTGGTCGGGGAGCGGATTCACCGGGTGGAGGCGCTGGAGTTCTACTCGCTGGATCGCGAGATGCTGGCAGGGCTGGTGTCCCATCTGGATCGGCGCGTGGCGTTCAGCCTCTCGGTGAGCGATGGGCACCTCTACCTTACGGTTGCTGGTGAAACCCTCTCCGGCGCAGTTGAACGCCACGCCATCGCCCCGACTTGAGACTTGATCCTCATCGGATGCCGGGATTTCCAATGACCCGCAGTCAACGAACCGGCAGGACTGGAGGACGAGCCATGAAGAGCTGGATTGTGCAGCTGGTGGTGGTCCTCGCAGCCGTGCCGGTGGCCGCCGGCGCTCAGGCCACCAGCGAGCGGCTCGCCGAGCCGACCCGGGTCGAGGGCCTGGTGTTCGATGACCGCAACGGGGACGGCCGCTGGGAGGCGGGGGAGCCCGGTGTTCCCGGAGTCGTCGTCTCCGACCAGATCCAGGTGGTCCGCACCGACGCCTCCGGCCGGTTCACCATGGAGGCCCGCGGCTACGGACTCGTCGTTGTGTCACCGCCCGACGGCTATCTCGCGCGGGGACTGCCGTGGCGGGCAGTCGACGGGAACTCGATGGCGTTCGGGCTCACCGCGACGCCGCGGGTGTCGTCGTTCACTTTCGTGCATGCGTCGGATCTGCACATCAGCGAGGAAAGCGTGTCCCGCGTTCGTCGCCTGCGGGCGATGGTGGACTCCCTCCGCCCCGCCTTCGTGCTGATCACTGGAGACCTGGTCCGGGATGCGCTTCGGGTGCCTGAGGCAGTGGCGAGGGGCTATTACGAGCTCCTCGCCCGCGAGCTGGCCCAGTTCCCGGTGCCGGTGTTCACGGTGCCCGGGAACCACGAGAAGTTCGGAATTGAGAGACTCCAATCGGGTGTAACTCCCGATCACCCGCTGTACGGCAACCGGATGTACCGATCCTATCGGGGTCCGAACTATTTCAGCTTCACCTATGGGGGCGTGCACTTTCTCGGCCTCGATACCGTGGATTACGACGACATGTGGTACCATGGGCATGTCGATGACCTCCAGCTTGGATGGATCGCGGCGGATGTCGCGGCCCTTCCGCCAGAGATGCGCCTGGTGACGTTCAGTCATATTCCGTTCATTGGCGGCGGCGAGGTGCGGGGTGGGTATCAGGAGGCGGGGGTGGCCCCCTCGACCATCACGATTGATGGCCGCACCCGCTTCCGGCATGTGGTCTACAATCACCAGGACGTCCTGGGGCCGATCCAGGATCGCCTGGAGGTGGCACTGCAGGGGCACATCCACATGCGCGAAGTGCTCAAGTACCAGACCCAGGCAGGGGAACAGCGCTTGATCACGGCGGCTGCGGTGGTGGGCCCCGCCGCCGGTAGAGGCAGTGCCTACGGTCCGGTGTCCGGCATTACCCTCCACCGGGTTACCGCCGGACAGGTGGACGACGGGACCTTCCTGCCGCTCGATGCCGGCTGCCGCACTCCTGCCGGGTTTCCCGCCGGCGCCCCCCGCTGCACACCCGACTGACGACTGCCCCCTTGAACGCTGGAGACTCACCATGTCGAGACGGCATCAGATGCTGGGTCGGTACGCGCTGGCACTTTTCGCGGGGGGGACGATGGCCTCCAGTGTGGCTGCCCAAAGCACCAGCGGCCGCCCGCGACCCGAGGACACCGAAATCTGGCGGCCGGTGCCGCCGGTGGTGACGCCGCCGGGCATGGTGCCGGCGCCGCCACCACCGGATGCCATCGTCCTGTTCGGCGGCGCTACCCTGGCCGAGTGGGTCAACGTCCGCGACTCGGCGGACGCCGGATGGACGGTGTCGGATGGGCACTTCACCGTCGTCAAGCGCGTGGGCGACATCCAGACCCGGCGTCGGTTTCGCGACTTCCAGTTGCATATCGAGTGGCGCATCCCGACGGACATTGCCGGCGAGGGTCAGGCCCGCGGCAACAGCGGGGTGTTCCTGGCGTTTCCGGGCGGGGGCCGCGGCGGGTACGAACTTCAGATTCTTGACTCGTATCGCAACGAGACCTACGTCAATGGGATGGCGGGGAGCATCTACAAGCAGGCGATTCCGCTGGTCAACGCCAGCCGTCCGCCTGGCGAGTGGCAAAGCTACGATGTGGAGTGGACCGCACCGCGGTTCCTTCCGGACGGGTCGCTCCAGTCTCCCGCCCGCGTCACCGTCCGCTTCAACGGGGTGCTGGTGCAGGATGATTTCGAGCTGCTGGGGACCACGGTCTTCATCGGCAAGCCCGAATACCACGCATTTGACAATGCCCGCATCATGCTCCAGGCCCATGGTGATCCCAGCCTGCCGATCAGCTTTCGCAACATCTGGGTGCGGGAGCTGCCCTGAGCGACCTGGCGTCGTTCGAAACGGAACGCCTCCGGGCCGAGCGGCTGCGGCCCGAGCACGGACCCCTGATCCACGCGATGCACCTCGATCCGGTCCAGATGGCCACGCTGGGTGGAGTGCGCACGGCGGAGCAGACCGCTGAGTACATGGGGCGGAACCTGGAACATTGGGCACGTCATGGCTTTGGCGTCTGGCTGCTGCGCGAGCGGGCCAGTGGTGCGGTGGCTGGTCGAGCCCTGCTGCGCCACCTGGAACTGGAAGGAGATGGTGTGGTAGAGGTGGGCTACAGTGTCCTCGCCGAGTCCTGGGGGCAGGGGCTGGCCCCGGAGATCGCCGCCGAGTGCTTGCGGCTGGGTCGGGAGCGACTTGGCCTGGACTCAATCGTGGCGGTGACCCTGCCCGACAATTTCCGGTCGCGGCGGGTGATGGAGAAGGTCGGCATGACGTACCAGCGCGAGGTGGAGCACGCCGGGCTGCGGCACGTGATGTATCGGATCACGTTTGGAGCCGGTGCCCAGGCATGAAGATCTGGATCGACGCCGACGCCGCCCCGCGGGATGTGAAGGAACTGGTGTTCCGCGCCGCCAAGCGCCTTCAGATTCCCGCCATCATGGTGGCCAACCAGCGGCTCCAGACTCCACCCGGCAATCCGATGGTCTCGGCGGTGTGGGTGGACGGTGGCCCCGACGTGGCCGACCAGCACATCGCTGCGGAGGCGGTGGCTGGAGATCTGGTCATTACCCAGGACATTCCGCTGGCGGCGCTGCTGGTGCCGAACGGGGTGGCGGTGCTCGATCCGCGCGGCGATGAGCATACCGCGGAGACGATCGGTGAGCGG
>JAWXBA010000025.1:0-6324 GCA_034439775.1 Gemmatimonadota bacterium
ACCCGTAGGGGCGCACCCCTGTGCGCCCTTTGGAATCGAACCCCACCAACGGGATACCGCCCCGACGCCGGGACGGAATCCCGCCGGGAACGCCGTTCGTGGGGGCGGATGGGTGGCCGGGGCATGGATCGGTGCAGGGGCGCACAGGGGTGCGCCCCTACGGGTGCGACCCCATGGACGTGCGGGATTGACGGTGGTGCCGTTACGGGCGTTTGGGGTTGGTGATGATGTACCGGCGGATCCGTTCCAATTCGGGCTGGTTGCGAATGATCCGTTCGTAATAATTGCGCTGCCATACCGGCCGACGATTGCCCTCGATCGACTGATTGATCAATCGAGTGGTCGTTGCCTTGAATTGGGCGATCAACGACCCGAGGGATCGGGCCGGTCTCACGAATCGACCCGGTGGGGCGCTGGGAACCCCCATCGAGCCTCCCTGCAGTCCGACGATGGCATGGAAATGGTCGGGCATGACGATGAACTCGTCCAGCCAAACATCCGGATCTATCGACCGAATCGTCAGCCACCGTGTAGCGACGATTTGTCCAGCCTCGGTCAGAACTACCCTGCCCCGACAGACAACGCCGAACCGCGGTAGCCGCTGTGCCGACACCAGCGTCACAAAGTATGGTCCCGGCAACCGATAGTCGAATCCCCGGCGGCGGATGCTCTTTCTCTCCATCCTCCAGGATGGAGTCGTCCCCACGGTGTGCGGTAATCAGAAGTGTCGAAACGCTGGCTGCGGAAACGCGACCGTTCAGGTGAGCACGGATTAGCCACATTGGGTTGGATTTTGCCATGATATACACTGGGATATGCTCGCTGCCTTCAGGTCATGATCATGCCCAATCCAAGCCCCGAGGACTTCAAGCGCGCCAAGTTGCTATGGAACGGGTGATCTCAGGCGGTGAGGTTGCCGCTCGAGTTCCGATTCGAGGGCAGCGCGCCCGCTAAGCGTCCAGGGCCGCCAGGCGCCTGGCTGCGGCCCTCTGCAGCTCGGGCACTTCGCGTTGGGTGATCGCCCAGACCTGTTCGAGGTCAATGCCGAGGTAGTTGTGCACCAGGATGTTGCGAAAGCCGGCGATGGCTCGCCAGTCGATGCCGGGTTCGGTCAGGGTGACGGACGGAGAGAGCCGCATGCTCGCTTCGGCCATCGTCTGGAGGTTGCGGAGCACGGCATCCTGCAGCAGGTCAGACACCATGAATTCCTCGTGCCCCCAAGCGGTGTGCGCCTCGATCCGCCGACTCGCCTCCCTGATGTGCCGCAGGTACACCCGATCATCCCTCACAGCGACACCGCCTCCGCCATCACCTGCTGCCTGAGTTCCGGCGCGAGCGACGACTCGGTCACCACGTCCACCCGGCGGCCAAGCAGTTCGCCAAGGTCCGCCGCGAGCCCGCCGGGAAACCAGGGTCCGACCTCCTTCCCGGCGGTCACCAGCAGGTCCAGGTCGCTGTCCTCCCGCAGCTCACCGCGCGCCGCCGAACCGAACACCCGAAGGCTCGCCGCACCGTGCCGGAGGGCGATCTCCAGGATCGGGCGCCGAAGCGCGCGGAGTTCGCTCAG
This sequence comes from Gemmatimonadota bacterium, assembly GCA_034439775.1. Lineage (GTDB taxonomy): Bacteria > Gemmatimonadota > Gemmatimonadetes > Gemmatimonadales > GWC2-71-9 > JAWXBA01. The sequence continues at coordinate 1,568 of JAWXBA010000025.1, forward strand.
GGATTCCACCCGACGGACTGCGGTGGGCCCACCGCGAGTCTTCGAATCGCCGTGCGCGATCGCTGGCCCTGGCCGTTCGTGGACCAACGTCGGCTCCCGGCGCCTGGCGCCACCAGGATAGACGATGGAGCCCGTCTCCCCGGCGGGGCCGATCGTCACATCGCGATCCGGAAACCTGGCGATCAGCTCCAGCGTCCCGCCCAGCGCCTCGACATAGCTCCGCAAGGTGCTGAGGTGCATGTCGCTGCGGCCCTCGAGCTTCGAGATCGAGGCCTGCCGGGTGCCGAGCCGCTCTGCCAGCACCTCCTGCGAGAGGCGTCGCGCCTGGCGAAGCTCACCCAGGGATACCCCCTCACCAGTCCCGCGGCGCGGCGTCCCGCTTCCTCTGAGCTTTCGACCCACTTCACCTCCATACGACAGGACCAAAGACAATTATAGCTTTGACAACATATGCCGTCAATACCATGCCACAGTTTTCAGGTAGACCCCCAGGGGGACCGACCGAAAACGCCCGTTGAGGCCTTCGGGGGCGAGTGGTGCTCATCGCGCTTGTGGCCGACCAGCATCTCTCCGGCGCCAGCGTCGCGAGCAACGGCTGGGTGCAGGTCGTCTTTGGCATCCACGCCAGGCCCGCTTCAGCGGTCCCGCCGCCGAGCCTCGACGACGGCAATTGGGCCCCAAAGTCCACGGCTGAAGTCGGGGTCGACTCCCGAGCCCACGGGCTAAAGCCCGGGCTCGGCCAACTGACTGCCGGTAAACCGGCGCTGGAGCTCCGGGCATGAGCTGGTACCAGGCCCGCTTCAGCGGTCCAGCCGCCGCGCCGCGACGCCTGTCCCGAACGCCGTGAGGGATCAGTCGCGGACCAGGAGCAGGGCGGATCACTGCCCCCCTTGTAAGGGTCCCCACCCCCTCCACGTGTCCTATCCCTGCACGGTCGCAATTCTGCACGCCGCAGCGCCGCGACAGGTGAGGCGTTGCTGCCCGATTGACGGGGCGTGCCAGTGTCCCCAGCTTTGAACCACACCTCTACCGTCTGGGACCAATGACTCCTCGTTTCCCCACGCCGTGGGCCTTGGTCCGCCGCGCCTCCCTGGCCCTGCTGCTGGTCGGCTGCGCGCTGGACTCCACCACACCCGACGAACCGCCCCCACCGCCGCCGCCGCTCGGAATGGTCTGGTCCAACCCCGCCAGCTGGGGCACCGCCGGGGTGCCCCTGGCCGGGGCGGACGTAGTCATTCCCACCGGATCGTCGATCACCCTGGATGTCAGCCCGCCGGCGCTCAAGAGCCTTACCGTCGATGGTGAGCTCACCTTCGGCAACACTGACCTGAGCCTGACCTCCGGCTGGATCATGGTGCATGGGCTGTTCCGGATCGGCAGTGAGTCGGCGCCGCACCGGAACAAGGCGGTCATTACCCTGACCGGCCCTGCCGGCGACAATATCATGAACATGGGGGCCCGGGTCTTTGGGGTCATGGGTGGCACGCTGGAGCTCCACGGCGAACCGCGCACCAGCTGGACCACCCTCGATGCCAACGCCGCGGTCGGGAACACCCAGATCACCCTGGCCCAGGCGGCGGACTGGCGCGTCGGCGACCGGATTGCGATTGCCAGTACCGACTTCAACCCGCTCTGGGCCGACGACGCGGTCATCGCGTCAGTCTCAGGAAAAACTGTCACCCTGGCCACACCGCTCAAGTACGCCCATTGGGGCACCCTGCAATCGATCAGTGGCAAGACGGTGGACCAGCGCGCCGAGGTGGGGCTGCTGACCAGGAACATCGTGATCCAGGGTGACCCGCTTCCAAGCAAGCTGGGTGGTCACCTCATGGTGATGCGAAACAGTGTGGCGCATATCGAGGGGGTTGAGTTCTTCCAGATGGGGCAGACCGCGCTGGTGGCGCGGTACCCTATTCACTGGCACATGGCCGACGCCGTGGACGGGCAGTACGCCCGCAACAACTCGATCTGGAAGACCCGCAGCCGGTGCCTGACGATCCACGGCACCGATAACCTGCGGGTCGAGGACAACGTCTGCTACGATCACCTGGGCCACGGCTATTTCCTGGAGGATGGCAGCGAGTCCGGCAACATCGTGGAGCGAAACCTTGGCCTGGTGAGCCGCACCCCGGCGGTGGCCGACCGGATCCTGGCGTCCGACGCCACGCCCGCCACCTACTGGATTACCAATCCGGCCAACCGCTTTGTCGGGAACGTGGCGGCGGGGTCTCAGGGGCATGGCTTCTGGTACGCGCTGCCGACGTCGCCGACCGGGCTCTCCACCGGTCAGCCCGACCTGCCCACCCGAACCCCGCTGGGGGTGTTCCAGGGCAACGTGTCGCACTCCAACAACCGGGACGGCATCCATGTGGACCAGGGGCCGCTGCCCGATGGGACCACCGCCACGGTGTCGTATCAGCCTCGGCTCGATCCGGCGGCCAATTCGGCGCCGGTGGTGGCGGATTTCAAGGATTTCCGGGCGTGGAAGAACCTGAACCGCGGGTCGTGGCTCCGCGGTCATGAGCTCCGGATGACGGGGGCGCAGTTCAGCGACAACAAGATCGGCGCCACCTTTGCGTCGTCGATGACCTTCGTGGAGGACGCGGTATTCATCGGGCAGACGGCCAACACCGGCGGTACCCAGATCTCGGCCAGCTTTCCGATCCGCGGCTTTGAGTTCTACGACGGCACCGTGGGGGCCAAGCGGGTGACGTTTATCAACTACCCGACCGGTGGCGGGCGGATCATGAGCGCCATCGGGTTCAACCGGACCAACGCCTTTGCCCTGAGCCCGCTCAACGCTGTGGAGCAGGTGACGTTCATCAACTCCAACCGGGTCTACATCGAGAACCCCGACCCCGCCAAGGATGGCGACAAGTCGGCGGTTTTCCTGGACGCCGACGGATCGGTAACCGGGATACCGGGGCACGTGGTGGCGGCCAACAACCCGCTGCACATTTCGCCGAACTGTGCCTTTCGGGCCGAGTGGAATGCCTTCGATTGCGGCAACCGATTCATCCGGCTTCAGGTGCGGGGTATCAACGGTGAGGTGATCGGGCCGGCGGTGGTGCAGCGGGACGACGGCGCGACGATGACATATGTGGGCAACGGCAACGATCCAGTGCAGTTCCTGGCGTCGGTACCGACCAGCCGAGGGTTCACGGTGACGCCGGGGGGCGCGGTGCCGCTCTCGCCGCGGCTGTACGCCACTGGCATGGCACCGGGGGAGTGGATCCGGGTGACGATTCCCTACCCCAACGCGACGGCCAGGGTGAGCCGAGACTACAGCACGACGGTGTTCATGCCGGCGGCGGCATCGCTCGCCGCGCTCGATGCGAGTTCAGGGGACCGGTACTTCAAGGACGCCGCCACGGGCCTGTTGCACCTGAAGCTGCAGGCACAGGCGGGGCGGGATTACGCGGTGGTGTATGTGGTGCCGTAGGGGAGGGCCTTCCTGAATCGGAGTCAGCCGCGATCCGCTTCCACGGGCCGATTGGAATCGGCCCTACGGTGGTGGGGCACCTTCGCGGGCCGGGCAGGCCCGGCCCCTACGATATCGCTTCCACCTGCCATGGGCGCACAGGGGTGCGCCCCTACCCGCACCGATCCAGATATCGCCGCCGCAGCGTCTCATACTCCCCGGCATCCTTGAAGAAGCCCTGCAGGTACTCCACCGCATCCTTCCGCCTGCTCTCCGCCAGGTCGGCATGCCCGTTCACCAGCGCCAGGATCGCCTCCCGCTTGTCGGTCAGCACCCGGAGCGCCACCTGGAAGGTGGTCGCATCCACGCAGGGTCCGCGATACAGCCGGTCTCGAACTGTCCGGATGCCAAGGCTGGCGTCGGGGCGGGCGTAGGGGGCGTTGATCATTCCCGACCAATCAAAGTCGTACGGAACCGGCAGGAAATTACCGATCGAATCGGTGCGCACCATCTTGACGTTGTGCTGCCCCGGCTGGCTCCAGTCAGTGTTGCCGATCATCAGCAGGAAGAGCCCCATCAGCGTGGTGTTGACCGGGTCGCTCTCGTCAAAGCCGACCGGCGCCTTGTCGAGCTTCCCACCCAGGCGCTCGGCCAGCATGCCGTCTTCTTCGAGCAGGAACGCCGGTTTGACCGAACGCTCCGCCCGAACGGTATCCTCCCAGGTCGCCACCAGGCGACGGGCCCCGAAGCTCCGGTCGGTGAGCAGGTTGTACATCCGGTAGGTCAGGTACTCCAGGTGGTTGTTCTGCTCGTACCGCTCGTTGTCCCGACAGTGTGTCACCAGCTTGAGCTCGTCCTGCCCGGCAAATGGCGTCCCCGATTTGCTGCCCTGATCAAAGACAATCATCACCGGCGGAATGGAACAGGTAGAGGGCTTGAGCCGGAAGTTGCCGCGGGTATGAAAGCTGACGGGGATGGTATCGATCCGGGACCCGTTGGTCACCAGCAGGGAGCCGGGGACCTTGACCTCCTTGTCGGGATCGCGATGGCGGAACACCTCGCGCCAGTCGGCCCGGAGGGTCACCTCCAGTGGGCGCTCCACGCTGAACAAGGTGTCCCGGGCCCGCGGCTCCTGAGCGCCGGCCTCTACAGCCAGGAGCGCAGCACCGGTTGCGGCAAGAAGAATCGTTCTGCTGGAGAAGATCATCGTAAACTCCAATCTCTTGAGAGGGTCACGCGGAGTCGCGGAGTAGGGGCCGGGCCTGCCCGGCCCGTGGGCATCGGGGCAGATGGGCCACGCGGCGGGCGCGGTGCAGGGGCCGGGCCTGCCCGGCCC
>JAWXBA010000026.1:0-9935 GCA_034439775.1 Gemmatimonadota bacterium
CCCAGCGCCAGCCCGTTCGTCCCGAAGGCACTGCGCGCCGGATACGGGGCTGCAAAGTAGGTGCCATAGATCTCGTTGAAGGCACCCCACTCCGTCATGTCCGCCAGCATCACCGTGCACTTCACGACGTTCGCCAGCGACAATCCGTTGGCTTCCAGGGTGGTGCGGATGTTGTCCATGGTCTGCCGCGCCTCGGCAGCCATGCCGCCAGGCACCAGCTCGAGGGTGCCGGGCCGGACCCCGATCTGTCCGGAAAGCAGCACCAGGGAGCCGAGCCGGACCCCCTCCGAGAAGGGCAGGGTGGCGGGGAGCACCGCCCCGGAATTCAGAAAGATCACCGCATCGTCCTCCATTCCGGATTCCTCGGCCTCCCGGCAACCCAGAATCCCCACCGCCAATGCCAGCGCCAGCCATCCAGAGGTTCGCATCAGCACCCTCCCTTCAGTCCAGGATTCTGCGAGGCCCTGACCTACTGACCCCGCATGGAAACGGCAGGATCGACCCGGGCGGCCCGGAGCGCCGGGAGCCAGCAGGCACCAATCCCGACGGCCATCATGATCAGTGCCACCAGCGCCAGGGTGACGGGATCGTGCGGGGCGACACCGAACAGCAGCCCCTGGATGACCCGGGTGGCGAAGAGCGCTCCCACGATGCCCGACAGGAGGCCGAGGCCAAGCAGGACCCCGCCCTCGCCGAGGATCATGCGCTGGACCCGGCCGCGGTCGGCGCCGAGGCTCATGCGGATGCCGATTTCGTTGGTCCGCGCGCTGACGGAAAAGGCGAGGACTCCCGCAATGCCCACCGCCGCGATGATCACCGCCAGCACGCCGAACGCTCCCACGAGGGTCGCATTCAGGCGCCGCGGGGCCACGCTCTGGTCCTTGATTTCGCTCACCGTCAGCACGTTCTCGATCGGGTCCTGCGGGGTAATCCCCCGAACGACTCGCGTGGCGGCGGAACCGAGCGTCGAGGCGTCCCGCTCGGCGCGGATCACCAGACCGCCGGAAAAGACCTGCTCCTGCGCAAACGGCTGGAACAGGGCCGGGTAGGTCTCGACGTCCAGACCGCCATCCTTGGTGTCGCCAACGATTCCCACCACGGTGCGCCAGTCCCCGCTCACCGGGATGAAGCGCAGGACATCACCGGTCCAGGCTACCCGCTGCCCGATCGGATCGGCCTCCCCGAACAATCGCTGGGCCAGCGTCTCGTTCAAGATCACGACCAATCCCTGTCCCTGCATGTCCGTGGAGGTGAACTCCCGACCGCGGCGGAGCGGAATCCCCGCCGCCCGGAAATATTCCGGACTGGCGGTGCGGAATTCGGCGCGGGGCATCGCCTCTCCTGCCGCCAGCGGTCGCCCCTCGGCCTTGACCTCGAGCTGGAACCCGGCCAGCCGCAGCGGGATCACCGAGCCCACCCCCACCTCGCGTACTCCCGGAAGGGCCGCCAGCTCGAATTTCATCCGGTCGTAGAGGGCCTTGGTGTCGGCGTCACTCCGCCCGCCTCCGCTGATCGGCACTTCCATGGTCAACACTTCGTCGGCGTCGAGGCCGGTGTCCACCTCGGACAGCCGGATCATGGTGCGGGTCAACAGCCCGGCCCCGGTAAGCAGGATGACCGAGACGGCAATCTGCGCCACGACCAGCCCGCGCTGCAGCCGCTGGCGGCGCAGGCTGCCACTGGCCCGCGCCACGCCCTGCGAAATCCAGGTGCCGAGAGTTCCCTCCTTGGCCAGGCGGGGCGCATAGGAGAGCAACAGCGCCACCCCAAGGGTCAGGAGAATGGTGAATCCGAGGACCATGCTGTCGAGACGGATCTCCCCCGCCCGCGGCGACACCCGCTCGGCAAAGGCGATCAGGAGCCGGAGGCCGCCGGCCGCCATGATCAGGCCCAGGAGCGCGCCGCCCGTGGCCAGCACCATATTCTCCACCAGCAGCAGCCGGCGAAGCCGGCCAGCGCCGGCACCCAGGGCAGCACGGACCACGAGCTCATGCTCGCGACGCACGCCACGCATCAAGGTCAGGTTGGCGACGTTGGCGCAGGAAATCACCAGCACGAACGCTGCGGCGCCCATCAGGAGCCAGAGGGTCAGTCGTGCCTGCTCCCCCAACACCTCCTGGAACGGCGTCAGGGTCACCCGGTACCCGGATGCCGCATCGTAGGCGTCCAGATTGTCTGCTTGGACCCGGGTGCGAATCGCCGCGACCTCGGCCCGGGCGGAGGCCACGGTTGCCCCCGGCGCCAGTCGAGCCACCATCTCGGTCATCCGGTGGGTCCGTCCGTGGACCATGAGCGCGCTGGTGTGGTGCTCGCTGATCACCATGTTCATCAGCGCATCCATCCTGGTCGGGAAGTACGGGGCGGGTTGCACCACCCCGACCACCGCGACGGCCTGGCCGTCGACCCGGATATCCTGGCCCACGATGCCGCTGTCGCCGTGGAAGCGGCTCATCCAGTACTCATGGGTCAGGACGATCACCGGCGGAACGCCGGTGCCGTCGTCGGCGTCGGTCAACAGCCGCCCCAGGACCGGGGAGAGCCCCATGACCTGGAAGTAGTTCCCAGTCACCAGGCCCACGGTGAGGCGGACCGCGTCGTCGTCGCCCTGCAGGGTATAGATCATCCCCGAGTATTCGGCGATCCCACCGAGGCTCGAGGCGTTCTCCCGGAAATCGAGGATTTCGGGCACCGAGAACAGCACATTCTCGCCACCGGGCCCCAACACCGACTGCCGCAGGTAGACCAACTGGTCCCCGTCCCGATGGGGGAGAGGTCGCAGCAGGACGCCCCGGACCACGGAAAAAATGGCGGTATTGGCCCCGATGCCGAGCCCCAGGGTCAGGATCACGGCGAGGGCAAATCCGCGGGCCTTGGCCAGGCTGCGGAGGGCAAAGCGGAGGTCGGCGAGCATGCGGAGTTCCTTCAGCCGCTGGACACAGTCCCCCGGCCCTCCCGGGGAATCATGAAGGAATCTACTGCCGAACTCGGGCAACGGTCAGCAGGGGTTCCGCGGTGGGACACTCAGCCCAGGTTTCCGACTCGGGGCTGTGGAGGGCGGCACGACCCCACGGTGGCTGCAATGGCCTCCACCTCGATCAGGAATCCATGGTGGAGTGGGCCCGTCGGCACCACGGCGCGCGCCGGACGGTGGTCCCCGAGCACTCTGGCATAGACGGCGTTGACGGCCGACCAATATTCTACATCGGCAACATATACGGTGACCTTGAGCAGGCGATCCAGACTGCTCCCGGCTGCTTCAAGGACCAACCTGACGTTCTGCAGGACCTGCTCGGTCTGCTCCTCGATGGAACCGGTGCACCGCCGACCGGTCGCCAGGTCGATCGGAAGCTGGCCGGAGAGGTAGACCAGGCCGTTGTGGACGACCGCCTGCGAGTAGTGTCCGGCCGGCGGAAGAGTCCCGGTCGCCTGGATTGGAGTGATGGGCATGGAGCCAAGATAGTGCCATCCTCGGCTGGGATAGGCGATCGTGCGCAGGCTCGTCCCCACCCTCGACTGACCACGCTATCTTCCCCACGGCCGGCCGCCCAGGGCGCGGCCGGTGGTCGAGTTGCCCGCACCCAGGTGGAGGGAATTCCCGCGCATGGCCCACGTGTCGCACCGGCTGTCCAATGCCTTCCAAGGCGCCCTTGCGGGCGGCGGTGACCCCGCAACCTCCCCACTCTACGTCTTCGGTCCCTTTCTCAAGCTGATCGTCATTGCAGGCGTCGCCGAAGTGACCTTTGGCGCCAGTATCTGGCTGGTGGTCATTACCGTGGCCATGGTCTCGGCGATGTACCGGCTGGTCATGCGCTGGGTGGTGGATGGCACCGGTGGCAGCGGGCTCAGCGAAGAGGAGTTTGGACCGTGGGCGGTCAAGGTCAACGCCGGGATCACCTTCGTGGAGTACACCCTGACCTTTCTGGTCAGCATCGCGGCGCTGGTCACCTTCGTGGCCGATCGCGCCCCGCTCCTCAACACCGCCATCGCCGGCATGCCGTACCGGACCCTGCTCGCCATCGTCATTTCCGTGGCCATCGGCTGGCTGGTCAACCGGGGACCCAAGACCGCCGCCCGGGCGTTCGGGCCGGCCACCCTGGCGGTCCTGCTGCTCCTCTGGACGATGATCGGCGCCACGATCTGGAAGCGTGGATTCCACCTTCCCGCGATTGACCTGCGCGCCTTCACCCCCGAATACTTCCACTTTACCCTTGGCGGCTTTGCCCGCATCCTGGCGTTGATGACCGGGATCGAGATCTTTGCCAACCTGGTGGCGGCCTACGACGGGTCCAACGCCGAGCGGAGCAAGAAGGCGTTTGGCAGCCTGGTCATCATCATGGGCACCACCTGCCTGACGATGTTGATCGTCGGTCCTGCGATTCTGGCGCTGGCCGATCCCTCCGATACCCACGTCTCGGTCTTTACCCAGACGATGGACCAGCTGCTCCCCGCCCCGTTGCCCTGGGTGGGCACCCTGATCGGGGTGCTGGTCCTGGCCTCGGCCGCCGCGGCCAGCGCCCAGGGGCTTCAGAACCTGGCCCTCGGGCTGCGATTCCGGCACTACATCCCGGCCTGGCTCGGGGTGCGCAACCGGTTTGACGTGGCCGACAAGCCGGTCTGGGTCGAGATCGCGCTCGTGGCCATCTGCTTCGCCTTCTTCGGCACCCACGAGGAGACCTACCTGGCCATCTATGCCGCCGGGGTCTTCATCCTCCTCAGCATGACCGGATGGGCGGCCGCCAAGCGCCTCAGTCGCCAGCTGCGAACCAATTTCTCGGCGAGCGGGGCAGCCACCCTGGCCGGCACCATTGTCGCGGCCCTGCTGACGACCGCCGCGACGGTCATCATCTTCCGGGAGCGATTCTTCGAGGGGGCGTGGACCTACCTCCTCTTCATTCCCCTGTTGTACATCATCTTCAGCCGGTTCCGGAGCCGCCTTGGCGCCCCGAAGCCGCTTTCGGATCACCTCGGCCGGTTCTTCGGGAGCCAGTATCTGTTGCCGTTCCAGCGGCACACCTTTCCCGAGAGCGACTTTGGTCTGGACCGGATCCTGGTGCCGCTCGATGGGTCCGGCCTGGCGGAGCATGCGCTCCCGGTGGCCGAGCTGCTGGCGCGCACCACTGGCGGCAAGCTCTCCCTGCTGTCGGTCCGGTCGGCGCGCGGGGCCAGGGACCAGGGCACCGACCGCGGCGCCGGGCCGGGGGGGATCGAGACCTACCTCGACCGCATGGCCTGGACGCTCCGGCAGGGCGGCATCCCCACCGACACCACTGTTCGCGCCGGAAACGTTCCCCAGGAAATCGGCCAGGGCGCGATTGCCCTCAACACGGATGTGATCGTCATGGCCACCCACGACCGCTCCCGGGTGGACCGTCTCCTCGGCCGCAACATTGCCATCGCGGTGGTGCGGCAGACCGAGTTGCCGGTCCTGGTCATCCGGCCGACCGACGCCTGGACCAGTCGGACAACCGCCTTCAAGCGGCTGCTGGTGTGCCTCGACGGCTCCGAGGGGTCGGAGGAGGTGCTTCCCTGGACCCGCCTCCTGGGGCGGCATTTCGGAAGTTCGATCGTGCTGCTCAGCGTTCCGGAAGGCGAAACGGAGGTGCCTCGGCTGGAGCACTACCTCGATTCGGTGGCGACGGCGCTGCGCGATATCGGGTTCCCGGTCGAGACCCGGGTGCTGGGAAGCAACCCGGTGGGAACGATCACCGCCGTGGCCGCGGAGGAGCAGTGCGACCTGATCGCGATGGCCACCCGGGGCCGCGGGGCGCCACGGGACCTCGATATCGAGGTGGGCAGCGTGACCGATCGCGTCATCCACTCGGCCCACTGCCCGGTGTTCGCCGTGACGGTGACCGGATTCAATCCTGACGCCCCGGGAAACGCGACCGGCTGAGAGAGATGTCGGGACCACGGCATTCCTCGATCCCCCTCCACATTGCAGGATTCCAGCAGGGATGGGGCACCTTGTATACCGCCGGGTACGAGCCCCGCACCACCAGTGTGGCACTCCACTGGCATGGCGCCACAGTCCACCAATCGATCGGGAATTTCCACGAGGCCGCCGTGGTACTGTCGTACACCGGCCAGCCCCGCGAAAGGATCCAGGCATGAGTCACGTCGCCATCAACCCCACCACCGGAGAAACCCTCAGCAGCCATCCCGACTGGTCGGCTGCCGAACTCCGGAAGGCCATCGCCGATGCCCACAAGGCCCAACGGCGCTGGCGAAAGCTTCCGCTGGCCCGGCGCGCCGAGCCGCTGCGCGCGGCCGCCCGGCTCCTGCGGGAGCGTGCCGCGCCGCTGGCCGAGCTCATGGCCCGCGAAATGGGCAAGCCGCTGGCACAGGGCCGCGGCGAGGTCGAGAAGTGCGCCTGGGTATGCGAGTACTACGCTGAGCACGCCGAGGGGTTTCTGGCCCCGGAGGTCATCGCGACCGATGCCACCCGCAGCTACGTGGCCTACCGTCCCCTCGGGGTCGTCCTGGCGGTGATGCCGTGGAATTTCCCCCTCTGGCAGGTCTTTCGCTTTGCCGCCCCGGCCTTGATGGGCGGCAATGGTGGCCTGCTCAAGCACGCCCCCAACGTGCCGGGCTGCGCCCTGGCCATCGAGCAGATCTTCCGCGAGGCCGGCCTGCCCGAAGGCCTGTTCCGCACCCTGATCATTTCGGTGGCCCAGACCAAGGCCGTCATCCGGCACAAGCATGTCGCAGCCGTGACCCTGACCGGAAGCACCGCCGCCGGCAAGGCGGTGGCACGAGAGGCTGGCGCCCGACTGAAGAAGTGCGTCCTTGAGCTTGGTGGCAGCGACCCGTACCTGATTCTTGAGGATGCAGACCTGGATCTTGCAGTCGAGGCGTGCGCCACCAGCCGCCTGATCAATGCCGGGCAGAGCTGCATCGCCGCCAAGCGATTCGTGGTGGTGGAAGCGGTGCGGGAAGAGTTTGAGCGCCGGTTCGTGGCCCGCATGCGACAGGCCCGCATGGGAGACCCGACCGCGCCCGGGACCGACCTCGGTCCCCAGGCGCGCGAGGACCTCCGCCAGTCGCTGCATGCTCAGGTGGAGCAGAGCGTGGCCAAGGGTGCCCGGCTCTTGCTCGGTGGCACGGTACCGGCGGGTCCGGGCTGGTTTTACCCGGCCACCGTTCTGACCAACGTGGGCAAGGGCATGCCGGCATACAGCGACGAGTTGTTCGGCCCGGTAGCTTCGATCATTCCGGTCAAGGACGCCAAGGCCGCCGTGAAGGTTGCCAACGACACCGTCTTCGGGCTCGGCGCGGCAGTCTTTACCGCCGATGCGCAGCGCGGAGAGCAGATGGCGGCCGACCAGATCGAGGCAGGCTCCTGCTTCGTCAACGCCTTCGTCCGGTCCGACCCTCGGCTGCCGTTTGGCGGGATCAAGGAAAGCGGCTTTGGCCGGGAACTGGCACGGCATGGCCTCCTGGAGTTCCAGAACGCCAAGACAGTGTACGTGCGCTAGCTAGGAGGTGATCAGGGAGGCGCCACTCTCACCGAGAACCGCCTCCAGGCAGCCCAGGAAGAGGTCGGCGTCCTGGCGGGAAAAGCACAGCGGCGGGCGGATCTTGAGGACGTTGTGATGGGGTCCGTCCGTTCCGCAGAGGACCCCGCGCTCTCGCAGCCGGTTGACGATGTATCCGGCCTCCGCGTCGGCCGGCTCAAGAGTGACGCGATCGCGGACCAGTTCGGCGCCCAGGAACAGCCCCCGCCCCCGCACGTCGCCGATGATTGTGTGCCGTGCGGCGAGGGACACAAGCCCAGCCTTGAGGTACCCACCGACTTCGTGGGCATTGTCCATCAGCCCCTCGGACTCCAGCACCTCCAGCACCGCGAGCCCCGCCGCGCATGCCACCGGATTGCCCCCGAAGGTGCTGAAGAACTCCATCCCATCATCGAACGAAGCGGCAATCTCCGGGGTCGTGACGACCGCCGCCAGCGGGAAACCATTCCCGATCGGCTTGCCCAGTACCACGATGTCGGGCACAACCCCCTGGGTCTCGAATCCCCAGAAATGGGTGCCCAGCCGCCCGAACCCCACCTGCACCTCATCGGCGATGCACACGCCACCGGCCTGGCGCACCAGCCGATAGGCCTCCCCGAGATAGCCCGGAGGCAATTCCACCTGTCCCCCCACACTCGGCAGCGTCTCGGCGATGAATGCCCCCACCGGGTGGCCAGCCGCCTGCGCCCGAGCCACCAGTTCCCCGATCTGGGACGCATAGCGGATCCCACGGTCGGGCATGTCCCGCCGGAACTCGCCCCGGTAGTCGTCGGGAATCGGCGCCACATGCACCCACGGCTGGCGGCCCCCGCCGCCGGGGCCGTCGAACTTGTAGGGACTGATGTCAATCAGGGTGGCGGTGTGCCCGTGGTAGGCATGCTCGAGGACCACAACATCGCGCCTTCCGGTGTGCGCCCGGGCGAGTCGCAGGGCCAGCTCATTGGCTTCGCTGGCGGAGTTGAGCACAAAGCAGGTCCGGAGCGGGGCGGGCATCCGCTGGGTCAGTTGCTCGGCGTACCTCACCAGGTTCTGGTGCAGGTACCGGGTGTTGGTGTTGAGCAGCGCCACTTGCTGCTGGATGGCATGGACCACAGTCGGGTGGGAATGACCCACCAGCGGGACGTTGTTGTACACATCGAGATAGGCCCGCCCTGCCTCATCATACAGATACTGGCGCCACCCCCGCACCACCGCGACTGGATTGGCGTAGCTCAGCCGGACACTGCCGCCGATCCGCTCGGCCCGTTGGTGCTGCAGGACCTCGACATCCACCGTCGCTGGCAGCACCGTCTGGAGGCCCAGGAGCGGCGCCGGATCGGGGGACAGCCCGCGCCACACCGAACGCTGGCTGGCCGACACGACCCCGGGGAAATCGGTGTCGAGTCCCAGCAGGTCGGTCATTACCTGAAAGTGGAGATGGGGAGCCCACCCACCATTCTCCGACATCGCGCCCAGCTCAGCGATCCGGCCGCCGGCCTCCACCGGAGTCCCGACCGAAATCCCAGCCGCTGCATCGGCGCTCAAGTGACCGTACAGCGTATAGAACGGATCCCCCAGAGGGGTGGCATGCCGCAGCAGGACTACGCCGCCGTAGTCCTGGGGCGCCGGGTTGAATGCCACGGCCTGAACGATCCCGGCCAGCGGAGTGTGAACCGGCGTCCCCGGTTCCGCAAAGAGGTCAATCCCCAGGTGCACCGTTCGCCGCTCGTCCAGTGGAGAGTTCCCGCCCGAGAACAGCGGCGCAGTGTAGAGCGGCCTGGCTTCGTCATAGCGGCCAATGCCGACTTTCGCTCCTGCCGCCGCCATGACGCCAAAGAGGAGTGATGAGAGGGTGGCCGGATCCAGAGCGGCCGGGTCGGCTCCAAGGAGTGGGCTGCCGAAGCTCAAGTCAAAGGTGATTGTCGGAGTGGAGGCATGGTCCATACCCAGCACCGTCTGCGACGGGGCCGGCTGCTGGGCCAGCCAGGCAGCGACCCGGCTGGCGTGCGGCACCGCCGGGAGGTCACACGCAGCCCGGAGGGTATAATGCCCCAGGCGCGGCGGCAGCGCAGCGAGGCGTTCGAGCAGCTCCCAGGCGGGCGCCTCGCTGATGGTCGCGTAGGGATCGACGTGTCCCTGGGCGGTGCGTATTGCCGAGTTGACCACGCTGACGCACAGTCGGGCTGCGATCAACGGGAGAATCAGCGCGATCTCGGACTCGCTCAATGGCAGCACCTGGTGGTATCCGGCCACGACCAGCGCAGCGGCCGCGAGGGGATCGGGGGCACCGAGCATTGCATACGTTGCTGCCACCGCCAGGTCGCAGACCAGCGGACCATGGTGGATGTCGCCAAAATCGATCAGGCCGACCACCTCAGGCGATTCTCCCCGCCCAGCCTGCACCAGGACGTTGCAGTCGTTGGCGTCCCCGTGGATCACCCC
>JAWXBA010000027.1:0-9424 GCA_034439775.1 Gemmatimonadota bacterium
GGAATCTCCTCTCCCGTGGTGTTCAGGAAGAAGTTCATGAAGCCATAGCTCTTGTTGGCCGGCCCCGGGGTCTCCGCCATGGCCAGCCACTCCTTCGAGATCAGCTGACGCTCCTTCCACCTGCCCTGGCGCAGTGTCAGATAGCCGAATCTGGCCATGTCCTCGGCGGAGATGAACATCCCGCCGCCCCAGTGCCCGCCACCGCTCATCGATTGGATGCGTTGGCCGTCCAGCTCCACCCAGGAGGTGGTGTACCCTTCCCAGCGCCAGGTGGGGGAGGCGCCGATCGGTTCCATCAGGTTCTCGCGGAGGAGATCCGGCAGCGGGCGCCGCAGGACGTTGAGGGCGGCAAAGGCAAGGAGGTTCACCCGGACGTCGTTGTACTTGTAGACCGTACCGGGCTCGTCGCGCGGGCGGTTCATGGAGGCCGCCAGATCCTGGGCGGGGCGGTCCACCCAGTCGGGCTTGCTCCAGAGCGTTCCCTCCCAGTCGCTGGTCTGCCGAAGCAGGTGGTCCCAGGTGATCTTCTGGTTGTGCGGGGAGTCGAAGTGGCCGGTGCGGACCATCTCCCCGACCGGGCGGGCCAGGTCCCTGAGGTATCCCCGGTCCCACATCAGGCCGACGGTGGTGGAGAGAAAGCTCTTGGTGACCGAGAAGGTCATCTCCACCGCCTTGGTATCCCCCCACTCGGCGACGATGTACCCGTTCCTGATGATCAGCCCGCTTACCCCGCCGCGGGTCGTGAACGGCCCCACCGGCGCATCCATCGGCTCGCGACCCCAGCTCAGCCAATGGGCCTTGGCCAGGTCGCGCGGTTGCGGATTTTCCGCCGTCTGGATGAATCGCACCGCCTCCGTCAGCTTGGCGGGGTCCATTCCCATCTGGGCCGGGGTCCGGTGTTCCCAGTTCCCGGCTTCGGGAAAATACGGGGTGACTGCGGTGGCGCGCGCCTGCGCGCTGGCGGGAGCAGCGGCCAGGATCCCGCCAAGGGCCACCGCGAAGGCCAGTACGACACGCCGGCAAGTTCGGGCGGCAACAGCATGCGTCACATGTTCTCCGGTGTCCAGGCGGCATGGCCAACTACGATCACCACTACCCCACATTCATCCCAACACGGCGATTCCCCATTCCCCATTCCCCATTCCCTAGCCCCTACGGCCGGTACTGCCACACCTGCGCGTTCAGCATCCGCATCGCCTCGTCGGTCGCGGTCTTGAGCTCACGATCAAAGCCGCGGAGCATATCGGCCGGGGAGTTGACCACGAAGACATCTGGCGCCACGCCGTAGTTTTCCAGGTTGATGCCGTAGTTGTTGGGTTTGGTCGGATCCCATTGCACCACGAGAGACCCCGGTGTCCGAATGCTGCCGCCGTGGATCAGCGCGTAGCTGCCGGTGGCGATGACGGCGGCCGCGGTGGGATTGCCGACCACCCGTCCCAATCCCAGATCCTTGAACCCCAGGGGGGTCACTTCCGAATCCGATCCGGACCGGGCATTGATCAGCATCACCTTGGGGCCGGCGATGGCCTGGCGCGGGCGGCGGCCCCACTCCCGGGCGCCCCAGCGGTTGTTCCAGAACTGGTAGGGGCGGCGCTCCAGGATATCGATCAACTGCTGGTCAATATTGCCGCCGCCATTGAACCGGATGTCCACCACGATGCCTTCGGCGTCCCAGTACCGGTTGACCTCCTCCTCGAACCGCTCCAGGGACGGCTGGTTCATCGACCGGATGTGGACATACGCGATCCGCCCACCCGACTCCTTGGCCACGAACGCGCGGTTCTGCGCCACCCACTCCTCGTACCGGATGTCGGTCAGCGACGTGACCGACTGGATCCGCACCGTACGGGCGTCCTGGCCGGCGGCGGTCTTGGCCACCCGGACCGGCACATACTCATTGAGGGCATGATTGAGTATGTGCCAGTAGTTTTCCCCCGCCCGGACCTCCTGCCCGTCGATCGCCAGCACGAAGTCGCCCACCGACAGCTTGAGCCACTCGTGGTCTGCCGGTCCGTCGCGATAGATGTGACTGATGCGGTACCGCCCGCCCGAGGGCTCGAGTTCGACGCCGAGGTACCGGGAGGTGTAGCCGGCTTCCTGGGCGCGGGAGGGCGGGCCGCTGACGCCGACATGCGAGGCGTTGAGTTCGCCGATCATCTTGTTGGCCAGGTCGTAGGCGTCCTCATAGGTGCCGACATGCTCGAGGAGGGGCAGGTACTGATCCCGGATGGCGGTCCAGTTCTTCCCGTGCATGTTGGGATCGTAGAACCGGTCGCGCATGACGCGCCACGACTCGAGCACGATCTGCCGCCACTCCGCCTGTTGGTCCACCGCTATCGTGAAGGCAAAGTTGACCCGCTCCTTCTTCTGGTTCTGGAGGGTCATCCGGTGGACTTCGTTGCCGGTGCCCGTGCCCGCCTGGGTGTAGAAGACATGGCGCCGGTCACGGCTGGGCTCGAGGCCGGGAAATGCGCCGGGCGCCACCTTGCGGCGGTCCCGGCCGTCGAGCGTCATGGTAAAGAGACCTGGACCCTCGTCGTCCCGGCTGGTGAAGTAGACAGTGCGTCCGTCCGTCGAAAGGAACCAGGCCCCAACGGGATTGGCGCCGGTGGTGAGCTGCTGCGCCCGGCGGCCAATCCCTGCGGTGTCCACCTGGAGCGGGGCTGGCGCGGGTCGCGGGGCGGCGCCTCTGGTCGTGCCACTGTCGGCCGTGCGCGCCGGGCGCTGGCGGGCGCGCACCAGCGGGTCCTCCGGGTCACCACTCAGCCCCGCCAGCGACACGGCGAAGAGATGGTTGACGCCGCCCTTGCGATTGGAGGTAAACAGGAGCGTGCGCCCGTCGGGAGAAAGTCCGGCGTTGCCATCGTTGCCGGGCGTCCGGGTCACGTCGAGTTCCCGCCGGCTCGCCAGCTCGAAGAGGAACACCTCGGGATCGAGGCTCGGGTTGGACCGGGAGTACACCAGCCAGGCACCATCGGGGCTGTACTCGTGGAGGGTGTATCCGCCCGCCTCGTTGTAACCCAGTTCGGTGGTGCGGGCAGAGGCCACCTCGGTCTGGTAGAGACGGTTGCCAGCAACAAACGCAATCCGCATCCCATCGGGCGACCAGACGTAGTTGCTCCCCTGAAAGACCGGAACAGTGGTCAGCTTGCGCCGCTGCCCGGTGGCGATCTCCTGCACCCAGATCTCTTCCTCCCCCGATTCATCGGAGACGTAGGCCAGGGTGCCGCCATCGGGCGAGAACGAAGGGTACCGGTCCCGCCAGGCGGATCGAGTCACCCGTGCCATCTCGCCCACGGAGGGGTCCACCGGCGCAAGGAAGAGCTCACCCCGGAAATCCACCGCGATCCGCTCGCCCAGCGGGTCGGGGGCAAAGCCCTCGGCGCGCCCGGCGCTGCGCACATATTCGACGCGGTTGTCCCGGGCATCGAAGGCGACGTCAATCACGATCCGGGTTGGGGCACCGCCGGGGACATCCACTGCCCAGAGCTCGAAATCCTGGCTGTAGATGATCGTCCGACCGTCGGGGGAGATGGCGGGGTACATGACGCCGCCCGAGGAGTGTCGCGTGACCTGAGTGGGATTGGCCCCGCTGGCCCCCATCCGCCAGAGATTGTAGGTCCCATCCCGCTCGGAAACGAAATAGACCTGACCATCCAGCCCCCACATCGGGGCGGCGTCCTGGACATGGGTCCGGAAGTTCTGCAGGTCGGTGTCGGTGAGCTGGGTGATGGCCCGGCTGGCCATGTCCTGGACGTAGATGTCCGACTGGCTGTTGCCCCGGTACCCCTTGCGGTTGCTGTTGAAGTTCGACCGGGTAAAGGCCACCGCGCCGCCATCCTGGCGGATCATCCCCATGCTGGCCATGTCCATCGGCAACGAGGTGGGCATGCCCCCGGTCCTCGGCACAACGTAGAGCGGTGATCCCCACGGATAGACCGCACGGGCGGATGAGAACACTACCCCGGAGCCGTCGGGGGTCCAGTACTGCACCTGGTCCCCGCCGGTGTGATAGGTCAGCTGGGCCGGCTCGCCGCCGTCCACCGACACGACATAGACATCGTTGTTCCCCATTCGATCACTGGTGAACGCGATCCAGCGGCCGTCGGGGGAAAACCGAGGGGTGACGTCGCGGGCGACGTGACTGGTGAGGCGGCGGGCCGCAGAGCCATCCCGGTTGGCCAGCCAGATGTCCCCGAGGTAGGAGAATGCGATCCGATTGCCGTGGATGTGCGGATCGCGCATGAACTTGATCGGGTCGGCCAGCAGGGGTGTGGTCAGGAGGAGACCGACCACGACGGTCATCAACGAGCGGGGAAGGGGACGCATGGCGCGACTCCGGATCCAACGGTGGGGGTCTGTGGGTCGGTTATCTCTGGAAGGTATCACCTTCAGGGGGGGAGCGAGGCAGTGGGGCCGTGCGGCATGACGCCCACCAGCCGGCCGAAGTAGTTGCAGGCAGCTGCGGAGACCGCTGCCACGAGGGCACCGCCATCGCCGCCATCATTGGTCATCGCCGTCAACACGTCGGCCCGTCCGCCGGCCCGATTCAGCTGCCGGGAGGGATCTCCCCGATGCCGTGGTCCAACGGCGGTAACGTCATGACCGGGGGGTCGTTGTTGTCACTCATGAGGTTGGCCAGCCAGCGCGACTCCTCAAAGGTCTCGAACAGGAACTTGAGCGCGATCGAGAGCGGCACCGCCACCAGGGCGCCCAACGGGCCCAGGAGCCAGCCCCAGAAGATCAGCGAAACCACCACCACGATCGGGGTCAGGTTCAGGCTCTCGCCGACATACCGCGGCTTGAGGACGTTGTCCACCAGGAAATTGATGGCAATGAACCCCACCACCACGCCCATTGCCCGCCCGAATCCGAACTGGAGCAACGCCAGCAACGCGGGCGGCACGACGGAGATCAGGACGCCGATATTGGGCACGAAGCTGAGCAGAAAGGAAATCACCCCCCAGAGGATCGGGAAGTCCACACCCAGCGCCATCAACAACACGGTGTTGGCCACCGCCGCGATCAGCCCGAAGATGGTGTTGATGACGATGTAACTGCGCATGCTCTGGCCGAACCGGGTTACCCGGAGCCGTGCCTCCGGCGAATAGGAGAACGCAGCCTGCAGCTTCTCGGGATAGCGCACCGACTCGATCATCATGAAGGCCATGAGCAGCCCGAGCAGCGCGATGGTGCCAGCGGCTTCGGTCAGCCGCCGAATCATCTGCAGGGCCGTGCCGACGAGGGTCCCGGGCTGGAGTATCTCGGCCGACAGCAGGTGGGACGATTCGAAGGGCAAGGTCGCCAGCCGCTGGGCCAGCGACGCCTGGATGGCCTCCACGCGGGGCTGGTACTCCGGCAGCTTCCGCTGCAGTTCCTCCAGCGACGTCCATACCAATATCGCGAAAAGGGCCAGGGCTGCCACGCTGACCACAATCCCGGTGAGCGCCGCCAAGGTGGGGGGCCAGCCGCGGCGCCGCAACTCGGCCGAGGCGGGGCTCCAGGCGATGGTGATCAGCAGGGCGATCAGGAGCGGGCCGACGACGGACGCAGCGGCCCGCATGCCGGCGAGCACGAGCACGGCGCCTCCCAGGGTGACCAGGAGCGCTCCGAGTGGGCTCAGGGATGGCTGTGCATCGGACATGGGCATGGTGCGGGTGCAGGTTGGCGCCGCCGGTCGCGGCATGGACGCGGTCGGGGACGGAGCCGTCGTCGCTCGCTGTCATGGCAGCTGGGCAGGTGGAGTATAGGGTGGCAGCGGGACGCAGGCAATCTCGCGGTTGGCGGTGCTAGAGCCGCCCGTCGAAATAGATATCAAACCGCCAACCAGTGACCCCCCGCATCGCGCGCGCCAGGTCCATCCGGACCAGGCCATCCAGAAAGCTCGCGCCCACACCGACTCCCAGCAGCGGCTTGCCGCTCGTGAAATCGGCGCGAGGCCCCGCCCACCCTGCGTCACTGAACAGCGTCAGGCGGGCGGCCGGAAAGGCGTTGCCCACCTCGGCGCGCACTCGCCAGAACGATTCCCCCGCCATCACGCCGCCGGCGTACCCGCGAAGGTTGGCCGGGCCGCCAAGGTAGAACCGGCTTTGGGTGGGAACCGCCCCGCGACTCGTCCCGGCGGCGCCCTCCAGCGCCACGGCCCATCGCCGCTCCGGGGTGATGACGAGGCGCAGCGCGGCGGCGCCGCGCCCGAACTCATAGTCCCCAGTGGCCGCATCGAGCTGGGCGTCTCCTCCCAGCCACACCGTGCGCGAGATCGGAGTGCCGCTCCGGACTCCCACCGACGCTCCGACCTGATCGGCACTGTCGGCGGTGAAGTTTGGCCGGAACACCTGGGCGGTGCTGAACAGCCGGGGCAGGCTGGCGTTGGTCTCCCGCAAGGCGGGACTCTGGCGCTCGGCGTAGAGCCTCCAGGTGAGCCAGCCGCCCTGGGTCGCCTGGCCGCGAAGTTCCCCGCCGGTGGTCCGGAAATATTCGCCGTCATCGCGCTGGAGCAGCAGGGCCGAAAGGCTGTTGACCGCCGCCAGGGCCCGGGAGTCAGGGTTGGCGACTTCCAACCTTCGGTACCCCCCCAGGCGCCAGGTCGCCCCGGTTCCAGCGTGCCCCACGCCCAGCTCGGCGTTGGGGACCAGGTCGCCGATGCCGATCCTGCCGAGCGCATCAACCTCAAACCGGCCCCGGGAGGCTGCAGCTCGGACCCCGAGGGACAACGCCTCGACCCGGTTGTAGCGGGCATGCTGCAGCAACGCGCCGAGTCCCTGGGGGAGTTCAAGCCGACGATCCAGCGGCGGCGTCGGCAGGTTCCGGATGGCGGATGCCACTCCCCGGAGTTCATCCTCGGTGATCAGGTCTCCCATGGAGAGGATCGGCGGGCCGAGCGTGGGGCTGGTCAGGAGCGATTCGCGGTCCCGCGGAACGACCACGGCCAGAGAGGTATCGCCCCGGACCAGGCGGCTGCAGCTGTGCTCCAGCTCCACCAGGGCGGAGGAAGAATCGGTCGAGGCGCTGTCCGGCGCAGCCCGGCGCTGCCGCAGACATTCCTGGACCCGCGTCATCGCCGCGGTGTCCACGTCGATGCGCCGCTCCCGACCGGCCGGGGTGGTGTCGCGGGCCACCCGCTGCCTCGTGCCGGCGGGCCGATACTCAAGCCCCTCCGGCCGCGGCGACCCACCCTCGACCTCGTATTCCGAATAGACCCGCTCGAACCGCACCGGCACGTTCATCCACTTGCCGACCGTCCCCACTCCCTCGAGCGCCACGTAGCGGAGCATCCACCAGCGGTTCTCATAGAGGCCGTACTCCATGGTGATGTGCTTGAGCTCACCGGTGCCGTTCACGAACGAGGGCACATCCTCCCGGTCGTCGGGATCGCTGTCGCGACGATACTCGTACGGGCGGGCCGGGCGGAACACCGCCCGCACCAGGCCGTAGCTGTCGGCATCGAACCAGAGCGAGCCGGACACCAGCCGCCAGTCGGCGCGACGCGGGGTGACCCGCAGCTCGATCAGGCGGATGACGCTGCCGCTGGGCAGCTCGATGCGGGTGCTGTCCCCGGTGGCGTATCGGTAGTGGACCTCGCCGCCGGTCGCCAGCGGGTACACGAAGCCCTCGGCGTCGTTGCCAAGCACGAACAGGTAGTCCTCGGCCGGGTTGACGACCAGGCCCCGGACCTCCGAGGGAATATTGCTGGGGAGGGCGTCGGTACGACTGGCCACCGGGACCGCCTCGCGCAGTCCGGTCACCTCGATCGTGCTCCGGGAATCGCGGTTCCAGGAGATCCGCGCGGCCACTTCCTGGCGATAGAGCATCCGATCTCGCGAGAGCGCCCGGACCCCCACCCCGATCCGTTGGGACACCGTGGCGCTGTACGAGGTGACGAGACGCTCGTTGCGGTCGCGGGCGGCCCTGGCTCGGGTCACCAGCGCTGCCGTCGCGGAGTCGGCATAACTGTCCGGAGGGAGGGCCGGAGCCTGGAGAGCGAGAATGAGCAGCGCCGGAGCGATCAGCATGCACCAATCTACGCCTGCTCGGGGTTTGTGGTTTCAGGATGGAACTCGAGCGCTCCGAGTCGCGATCACCTCTATTGCGCCAGGGATACGGCATTCCTAGGTTTCCCACCCATCCGCACGTCCTCAGGATATCGCCGCGTCCGCACCCGACCCGCTCGTCCCCTCACGGAGGACCCCTCGTGTCCGAGGAAACCAGCAAGTTCCGCCGCACCCTGGTACGGGTCATGGCGGTCCAGGTCGTGACCCTGCTGCTGCTGTGGCTCCTCCAGTCGCGTTTCGCGGCCTGAGACGGCGTCCATGCATCCCCTGAACTGGACGATCGTCATCGGCTACCTCGTGTACGTGGTGTGGGACGGACTGCGTCGGGCCAAGGGTACCCACGAGCTTGAGGGATATTTCCTGGCCAACCGGAGCCTGCCGTGGTGGGTGGTGGGGTTGTCGGTCATGGCCACGCAGCTTTCCGCGGTGACCATGATCGGCACCACCGGGCAGGGGGCCACTGATGGCCTGCGCTTCGTGCAGTTCTACTTCGGATTGCCGCTGGCCATGGTGATCCTGGGCGTTACCCTGGTGCCGTTCCTGCACGGGGCCAAGGTGTTCACCGCCTACGAATACCTCGAGCGGCGGTTCAACCCTCAGACCCGTTCGCTGACCAGTTTCCTCTTTCTGCTGTCTCGCGGCATGTCCTGCGGTACGATCATTGCCGCTCCTGCCGTGGTCTTCTCGGCAATCTTCGGCTGGGACATGACCTGGTCGGTGGCGCTGATCGGCATTCCGACCGTGATCTACACCATGCTGGGCGGGGTCCAGGCGGTGGCCTGGGCCGACGTCAAGCAGATGGTCCTGATCGTCGTGGCGCTGGTGGCCATGGTGATCGTCCTGCTGGTCAAGATGCCGATTCCCACCACCGAGGCGCTGGAGGTGGCGGGGGCGGCCGGCCGGCTCAAGGTGTTCGACTTCTCCTTCAACCTGACGAATACCTACACCTTCTGGTCGGGGATCCTGGGCGGCACCTTCCTGATGCTGTCCTATTTCGGGACCGACCAGAGCCAGGTGCAGCGCTACCTGACCGCCAAGTCGGTGGACGAGGCGCGCAGCTCGCTGCTGATGAGCGCCTACTGGAAGATTCCCCTCCAGGCGCTGGTGCTCCTCGTGGGCGTCCTGGTCTTCGTGTTCTACCTCTTCCAGGCCCCACCGCTGTTGTACAACCCGGCCCACGAGCGGCAGGTCCGCGAGGCGGAACCGGCGGCCCTGGCCACCCTGGAGGGCAGATTCGCCGACGCATTCTCCGCCCGGGATGCCGCGGCACGGCAGATTTCCATCGCGAGCGAGGCGGGGGACGCCACGGCCACCACCGCGGCCCGGGAGGCGTTCCAGCTCCTGGAAGGGGAGGTCAGCACCGTGCGCGGGGA
>JAWXBA010000028.1:0-11377 GCA_034439775.1 Gemmatimonadota bacterium
CCCTCGTAGAACCCGTTCGCCCCTTGCAGCAGCTGGTCCACCGTGCGGAGAAACTCGCCCGACTCGGCGCCCTGGATGACCCGATGATCATAGGTGCTGGTGATCGTCATGACCTTGCTGATACCGAGGTCTGCGATCCGATCTTTCGAGACGGTGGCGAATTCCGGTGGGTAGGCAATCGAGCCCACGGCGATGATTGTCCCCTGGCCGGCCATCAGGCGCGGCACCGAGGCCACTGTCCCCAACCCGCCGGGGTTGGTGAGGGTCATGGTGGCGCCGGCAAAATCGTCCGGCATCAGCTTGTTGGTCCGCGACTTCTCGACCACCGTCTCGTATGCCGCATGGTACTCGCCATAGCTCATTGCCTCGGCACCCTTGAGCACCGGGACCACCAGCCCGCGCGAACCATCCTTGCGTTCCACGTCCACCGCCAGCCCCAGGCTGATCCCCGCAGGCTCGATCCGGTAGTTGACCGCCTCGACCCTGGCGAGAGCATGGCCCATCATCGGATGCTGCTTGGTGGCCTGGATCAGCGCCCATCCAATCAGGTGGGTAAACGAGACCTTCTCGGGGCGGCCGGCAGACTTGAGCTGGGCGTTGAGCGCGGCGCGGCGGGATTCGAGCTCGCGAACCGGCAGCTCGCGGAACGAGGTCGCGGTGGGAACCGTCAGGCTCGCGTTCATGTTGGCCACCAGCCGGGCGGCGGGTCCCTTGATCAGGCTGCCACCCTTCGGCGGGGCGGTGGACCCGTCCGCCTTGTCCGTCTTGTCCACCGTCACTGCCCCGTTGCCGGCACCGGCCGCCGGGCGTTCACCGATGCGGCCGCTCTCGAACAGCGCGCGCCACTCCTCCGGCACCGCCTGAGGGTCTCGCAGGTAATCCTCGTACAACGCCTGGGCAAAACCGGCGTTGGCAGTTTCAAACACGTTCGGGTCCACTATCTACTCCAGGCGTAAACGACAGCACTCCGGGTATCCCGGCGCGGGCTGAGGAATCCCTCAATCTAACGACCCGCCGCGGCCCAGCCGTAGTGTCCTGGCGCCGCCTCCCGGTACGCCGCGGCCTCCGCCACGCACTGCTCCTCCGACCAGCCCAGCTCCCTCCCGAGCAGCTCGGCCACCCGGTCCGCCGCGGCCACCCCCTGGTCCGACGTTTCCCACGCCAGATGCACCCGGCGAGCCAGGACATCGTCCACCCGCACCGCAAACTCACGTCGCGCCGCGTGCAATACCTCGGCTGCGATGGCGGGGTGATCGGGGTGGATCGGGGTGGCGAGGGATGGGTCGTCCCGCAGCAGGTTCAGGATCGCCGCCGTCTCGCCGCCATAGTGCCGGACCAGGTGGGCGGCGGTGGGGGTCGAGAGTCCTGCGGCCTCGGCCTGTTCCTGGAATCCCGCCAGGGTAGGGCTATCCCCGCCCGGGAGCGGCTCGGTGGCGCTCGCGATACGGCCGGTGGTTCGGTCGGTGCTGGTTTGTCCCAGCTCGCGTGCCACCCGATCGACCAGCTCTGCCGCCATGCTGCGCCAGGTGGTCAGCTTGCCTCCCGCAATCGTCCACATCCCGCCATGACCTCGGAGGATCCGGTGCTCCCGGCTGACTGCCGAGGGGCCGGCGCCCTCCGGTCCGCGAAGCATTGGCCGCAGCCCAGCCCAGGTGCCGGTCACATCTTCCTCCGTCAGGTGCGCCGACGGGAACAGGGCATTCACCGACCGAATGAGATAATGGACGTCGTCCCGGGTCGTGGTGATCCGCTCGGGCGAGTCGTCGCTGTCGGTGTCGGTGGTACCCACATAGGAGTGCTCGCCCCAGGGGAGGACGAACATCACCCGGCCGTCGATCGGACTGGTGAAGGTGATGGCATGCTGGTGCCCCAATCGGGCCCGACGAAAGAGGACATGGACCCCCTTGGTGGGGCGGAGGACCGGCCGCGCGCCGGGATCTTCCAGCTTCCGCAGCTCATCAGTCCACGGCCCGGTTGCGTTGACCACACTGCGGAACCGGATCTCTCCAGTGGCCCCGGTCAGCTGGTCTGCCAGCTCCGCCCTGGCGATCCGACCGTCGATGGCATGGAGGGCGGTGACCGACGTCCAGTTGGCAATGGCGGCGCCGCGCTGCGCCGCCGCACGGGCGACTGCCACCACCAGGCGGGCGTCGTCGCACTGGGCATCGTAGTACAGGGCACCTCCTGTCAGCCCACGTTCCCGGATCATCGGTTCCCGCTGGAGCATGGCCCGCTTGCCGAGCCGCTGATGGCGGGGCAGATTGCCACGCCAGGCCAGGAGGTCGTACAGCCACATCCCGATCTCCAGTTTCCAGCGCGGCACCCGATCGCCGCGGTGCACTGGCAGGATGAAAGCCTGGGGTCGGACGAGGTGGGGCGCCAGCGCCAGGAGGTGACGGCGCTCGCGCAATGATTCGAAGACCAGGCCAAGGCGGCCCTGTTCCAGGTAGCGCAGGCCGCCGTGGATCAGGCGGCTGGAGCGGGAGCTGGTACCCCAGGCCAGATCGTGGCGGTCCACCAGCGCCACAGAAAGACCTCGGAGCGACGCGTCCCGGGCGATTCCCGCGCCGGTAATGCCGCCGCCGATGACCAGGATATCCCACGTCTGCGCCGCCAGCGCGTCGAGGGTGGCCCGTTGCCGGGAGAGTGTGGCGTGGTTCAGGTTCAACCCTCCATCTCAAGCACCACTGACAACCAGCGCACCAGCGACTGGTTCCGTTCGCATGCGGACGTGATTCGTCCTGGCAGCCGCGTCCTCGATCTGGCCTGCGGTGGCGGCCGCCACAGCCGGGCTGCCGCCGCCCTGGGCGCCACGGTGGTGGCGGTGGACCGCGACGGCACCCGGCTGGCCGAATCGCGCCGCGAGTCGCAGCGATCGGGAGAGCTCATCACCTGGCTGGAGCTCGACCTGGAGCAGCCTTGGCCGGATTTTGGCGTCTTTGATGCGGTTCTCCTCTTCCGTTATCTTGATCGAGGACGGATGCCCGAAGTAACGCGCTGTGTGGCGCCGGGCGGGATCCTCCTGATGGAGACCTTCCTGGCCGCCCAGCGCACCCAAGGCTGGGGTCCAACCAGTGATGCCCATCTGCTCCAGCCGATGGAGATGACCCGGCTGGTGGCCCCACTGGAGCTGGTCCATGCCCGCGAGGTCTTCGAACCGGTCGACGAGACCCGGTGGGCGTGGATCGGGAGCGCCCTTGCTCGGAATGTACCCGATGGGACCTGAGAAGTGAGAAGTGAGAAGGGAGTAGCAAGAAGTGAGAGGTAAGCGGTTGCGGTAGGCGGTGTGCAGGTGAGATGGGGTTCGGAGAGGGCTGGTTGTGGCCCGTGTCCGAGTCCTCCCTCCAATCAGCAGGTCCTTCCTATGTCGGTCACTTTTTCAACCACCCGCCGGGCCGCCATCATTGCCGGGGTGCGCACGCCCTTTGCCCGGAGCGGCACCGTGTTCCGTGATGTCTCGGCGCGCGAACTGGCCCGCTTTGCTGCCCGGGAACTGCTCTACCGCACGGAACTCGATGGCCGCGAGGTGGATGAGGTGCACTGGGGACAGGTGGTGGCCTCCCCGCTGGCCCCGAACGTCGGCCGCGAAGTCTCCCTCCTGCCGCAGCTGCCCCGGACCATTCCCGCCTACACCGTCAACCGGGCCTGCGCCTCCGGCGCCCAGGCGGTAGCCAACGCCCACGACCAGATCATCCAGGGCCACGCCGACGTGATCATTGCCGGCGGGGTGGAGTCGCTGTCGGATGTGCCGATCCTGCATTCCAGGAAGATGAGCCAGACCCTGGTGGCGGCCAGCAAGGCGCGGTCGTTGGGCGAGCGGATGGCGCTCTTTGCCAAGTTGCGCCCGCGCGACCTGATACCGGTCTCCCCGGCCATCGCGGAGCCGTCCACCGGCGAATCAATGGGGCAGTCGGCCGAGAAGATGGCCAAGGAGAACGGGATCAGCCGCGAGGCCCAGGACCGGCTGGCGCTGATGAGCCACCAGCGGGCGGCGGCGGCCACCGCCAGCGGCCGTCTCGGCGAGGAGATTGCCCCCTGGTTCGGCGGCCGCGGCATGGATGAGCCGGTCACCACCGACAACCTGATCCGCGCCGACAGCAGCCTCGCGGCGCTGGCCAAGCTGCGCCCGGTCTTTGACCGGCGCTACGGCTCGGTAACCGCCGGCAACGCCTCTCCGCTCACCGATGGCGCCGCGGCCTGCCTGGTCATGAACGCCGAGAAGGCACGGGCCCTGGGATATCGGCCGCTGGCAACGGTCCGCAGTTACGCCGTGGCGGCGGTCGATCCCGGGTGGCAGCTGCTGCAGGGCCCGGCCTGGGCAGTCCCCCAGGCGCTGGAACGGGCCGGGATCCGCTGGAGCGATCTGGGGCTGGTCGAGATTCACGAGGCGTTCGCCTCCCAGGTGCTCTCCAACGTGCAGGCCTGGGAATCCAAGGAATGGGCTGCCAAGCTCGGCCGCACCGAACCGGTGGGCCAGGTGGACTGGAGTAAGACCAACCTGTTCGGCGGATCGATCGCGATCGGCCATCCGTTTGGTGCCACTGGTGTCAGACTGGTGACCACGCTTGCCAATGAAATGGCGCGCCGCGGCGTGCAGTTCGGGCTGATCTCGATCTGTGCCCAGGGCGGGATGGGGTTTGCCATGGTGTTGGAAAACGGGGAATAGGGAACAGGGAATGGGGAATCGGGGCTGGGGACCAGGGATTGGGGGCTGAATGAGCGCGTTCACCACGACAACCACGGGGACGGGAATTGCCGTCCTGACCTTTGACCTGCCAGGTGAGCCGGTCAACAAATTCAGCATCGCCACCGGGCGCGCCTTCGAATCGGCGCTCACCGCCCTTCGCGATGACCCCGCCGTCAAGGCGGTGGTGTTCACCTCCGGCAAACCCGACACCTTCATTGCCGGCGCCGACATCGAGGAGTTTGTCCGCCTCAAGACCGCCGACGAGGCGACGGCGCTGACCCGCGACGCCCAGGAACTGGTGAACCGGCTGGCGGCGTTCCCGAAGCCAGTGGTAGTCGCCATCCATGGTGCCTGCGTAGGCCTCGGCTTGGAACTCTCGCTGGCATGCACCTGGCGCGTTGCCACCGATCATGCCAGGACCCTACTCGGGTTGCCGGAAGTCCAGATCGGCATCCTCCCCGGTGCCACTGGCTGCCAGCGACTGCCGCGACTGATTGGGCTGCGGGCCGCGCTGGACATCATTCTGGCTGGCAAGAGCGAGCGGGCCGCCAAGGCGTTCCGCCTTGGCCTGGTCGATGAATTGGTGCCGCCCTCCATCCTGCTGGACACCGCCATCAAGGCGGCTGAGCGGATCGTCAGGGAAGGGCCCCCTCGCCGGAAGTCGAAGACTGGCGTGGTGGGTCTGCTGCTCGACCGGAATCCGCTCGGTCGGCAGATCGTGTACCGCAGCGCCAGGGCCACGGTGCTCAAGAAGACCGGTGGACACTACCCTGCGCCGTTGGCCGCGCTCGAAGCGGTCCGGACCGGCCTGGAGCGCGGCATGGCCGCCGGGCTCCGGGTGGAGCACGAAAAGTTCGGCGAATTGGCGGTAGGTGAAGTCTCCCGGCAGCTGGTGCGAATCTTTTTTGCCACGACGGCGCTCAAGAAAGACGACGGGGTGCCTCCTGGTGCCGGCCACGCCCGCACCGTCAACCGACTTGGTGTGCTCGGCGCAGGGTTCATGGGAGCCGGCATTGCTGGCACGGCTGTCAGCACCGCCGGGGTCGAGGCGCGCCTCAAGGACGCCGACCTGCCAAGGGTGGGGAGAGGGATCAAGGCGGCCACCGGTATCCTCCTTGGTCGGCTCAAGCGCCGCCGGATCTCGAAGTACGAGTTTGACCGGCTGTCGGCCTTGGTGTCTGGTGGGATCGATTTTGCCGGGTTCGGCTCCGCCGACCTGGTCATCGAGGCGGTGTTCGAGGATCTGGCCGTCAAGCAACAGGTCCTGGCCGAGTGCGAGGCGGTGCTCCGGCCGGAGGCGCTGTTCGCCACCAATACCTCCACCATCCCGATCGGGAGTATCGCCGCGCTGGCCCGGCACCCGGAACGGGTGCTGGGGATGCACTTTTTCTCGCCGGTAGACCGGATGCCGTTGCTCGAAGTGATTCCCACCGAGCAGACCAGCGCCGGTGCCATCATGACCGCAGTACAGTTTGGCCGGCGCATGGGGAAGACGGTGATCGTGGTGCTGGACAGCCCCGGCTTCTGGGTCAACCGGATCCTTTCGCCCTACATGAACGAGGCCGGCATCCTGATGCAGGAAGGGGTGCCGATGGAGGTCCTGGACCGGATCATGACCCGGTGGGGCTTTCCGGTTGGCCCGGCAACGCTGCTCGACGAAGTCGGCATCGACGTGGCCCAGAAAGCCGGCGGCGTCATGTTCCAGAATTTCGGGGAGCGGCTGACTCCCTCACCGCTGGTGGCGAAGCTGGCGGCCGGCGGCCGGCTGGGCCGCAAGGTGGGGAAGGGGCTCTACCGCTACATCGATGGCAAGAAGACCGCGCCAGATCCGGGGGCGTACGCGGTGGCGGGGATCACGCCGCTGGCGCAGGTGGACGAGCTGGCGGTGGAGGAGCGACTGGTCTACAGCATGCTCAACGAGGCGGCAATGGCGATGGGAGAGGGTGTGGTGCGCCAGCCGCGCGATGGCGACATCGGCGCCATATTCGGCATCGGGTACCCTCCGTTTCGGGGCGGCCCGCTCCGCACGATCGACACCCTCGGCGCTGCCGCTGTGGTGGATACCCTCAAGCGCCTCGCCGCCCAATTCGGCACCCGATTCCTGCCGGCGGAGGCGTTGGTGGAAATGGCCGCCTCCGGCGGGCGCTATTACCCGGCTGAGGTATAGGGCTCACGCGGAGCCGCGGAGTGGTCTCACTTGCGAGCAGGGCTTCGACGTAGGATGTCGGTGTTTTTTGGGGGTGGCGGGGCAACCTCAACTTCCCGAACCGACATCGGACACGGGGACATGGGTTCTCACGGAATCCCTCCGCGCCTCTGGCAGTTCTCCGCGTCTCCGCGTGAGCCATGCGTGGCCCGGCTACCGGGACGATGCCGGCGGGTGTGTTCCGGGGACTGGGCCCACGCAGTAGACTCTGGCGGACCCGGTGGCGGCGGGGAAGGCAACTCACTTACAACAGCAGTCAGGAAGGCAGGTCACCATGTCGATTCGCATCGGGGATATCGCGCCGGATTTCACCGCGGAGACCACCGAGGGAACGATCCGGTTCCACGAGTGGATCGGCGAGGGGTGGGCGATCCTCTTCTCCCATCCCAAGAACTTCACCCCGGTCTGCACCACGGAGCTCGGCTACATGGCGGGGCTCCAGCCGGAGTTCGCGCGCCGCAACACCAAGATCATCGGGCTGAGCGGCGACCCGGTCGAGGCCCACGGCAACTGGATGGTGGATATCCAGGAGACCCAGGGACACGCGGTCAATTATCCGTTGATCGGCGACCGGGGACTCGAGGTCGCCAAGCTCTATGACATGATCCACCCCAACGCGGAGAGCCACGGTCCGCGGACGGCGGTGGAGAATCAGACGATCCGCTCGGTGTTCCTGATCGGCCCGGACAAGAAGATCAAGGCGATGCTGATCTACCCGATGAGCACCGGCCGCAACTTCGATGAGGTGCTTCGGCTGCTCGATTCGGTCCAGCTGACCGCCGCGCAGATGGTGGCCACGCCGGTCAACTGGAAGCCTGGCGACGACGTGATCATTCCGCCGGCGGTCTCGGATGAGGATGCGAAGAAGAAGTACCCGCAGGGTTTCAAGACCTTGAAGCCGTACCTGCGAACGGTCAAGCAGCCGCAGTAACGAGCGGGCTCACACGGAGTCGCGGTGTAGGGGCGCACCCCTGTGCGCCCCCGCGGGCATTGGAGCAGGGCTCACGCGGAGGCATGGAGGGGAACAGCACGACGCGGAGTTGGGGACTGGAATAGCTCGATCGCTGGCTGCGTAGATGTGGGGTGGCCCTCCCGCCGCCGCCTCAACCGGCGACAGCCGACCTCTCCGATCGTTGTCTGGCAATCCGGGGTGGGGCCGTGGGGCACCAAATCAACTGATGCTTGTGGTAGACCGCTCCATTCCAGCGCCGGACTCCGCGTCTCCTGCTGTTCTCCGCGTCTCCGCGCGACCCCAATGCACCGATGTCCACGGGGCGCACAGGGGTGCGCCCTTGCGCCGCGGCTCCGCCTGCCACCCACCACGGCGATGGTCATACGCCTCCCCTGGGATCGCTATCTGGGACCCCTGCGGAACCGTTGTTCCCGTACAGGCGTATCTTCCGTATTCCCGGTGGGCAGCCCCTGCCCGCACCGCCCTCGAGTTCCGCAAGGAGTCCCCCGCATGAGTCCCCCGTCGTTGCCATCCGCCACACGGCACCCCACCACCGCCGCCGAGCCGCTGGCCCGCCGGTTCCGCGAGGTCCGCGCCCGGACGGTGGCGATCTGTGCGCCGCTCCAGGTCGAGGACCACGTCGTCCAGCCCAGCGTCGACGTGTCCCCCCCCAAATGGCACCTGGGCCATACCACCTGGTTCTTCGAGCAGTTCATCCTCCAGCCGGTCCCGGGGTATGCCCCGTTCGCCGACGACATGGCCTACATGTTCAACAGCTACTACGAGGCGGTGGGCACCCGGGTGCTGCGGGCCGAACGCGGCAACATGACGAGGCCCACCCTCGAAGCAGTCCACGCCTACCGCCGGCATGTGGACACGCAGCTGGGACGCCTGCTGGAGCAGGACGGCATGACGAACGAGGCGCGGCGGATCATCGAACTCGGGCTGCATCACGAGGAGCAGCACCAGGAACTGCTGGTGATGGACCTGAAGTACATCCTGGGGCACAATCCGCTTTTCCCCGCCTATGGCGACTTTGTGGAAGGGCAGGAGGAAACGACGACGGGAGCGCTCCTCCCGGTCAAGGGCGGGATTCACGAGATCGGCTCCACCGGCGAGGGCTTCAGCTTTGACAATGAGCACGGCCGGCATCGGGCCTGGCTGGAGGACTTCGCGATCAGCGACCGGTTGGTGACCAATGGCGAGTACCTGGCCTTCATGGATGCCGGCGCCTATGCCGACTTCACCCATTGGCACAGCGAAGGGTGGCAATGGGTGCAGGACCACCGGGTGCGGTCACCGCTCTACTGGCATCAGATTGATGGTGAGTGGCACCAGTACACCTTGCAGGGCCTGCGGCCGGTAGACCCCGCGCTTCCGGTGGACCACATTTCCTTCTACGAGGCGTTCGCCTACTCCCAGTGGAAAGGGATGCGCCTGCCGACCGAGGCGGAGTGGGAAGTGGCCAGCGCCGCATTTTCCTGGGGCCAGCGCTGGGAGTGGACCCACAGCGCCTATCTCCCGTATCCCGGCTACTGTCGCGTGCCCGGCGCACTGGGCGAGTACAATGGCAAGTTCATGGTGAGCCAGATGGTGCTGCGGGGCGGATCGGTGGCCACTCCGCCCGGGCACTCGCGGCCGACCTACCGCAACTTCTTCCACCCGCACCTGCGCTGGCTCTTTTCCGGACTGCGGCTGGTGGGCACGTGACCGCCCGCACCGAGACGGGCCCGGCGCCGGGGAGCACCCTCAAGGAGTTCCGCGCCGATGTGCTGGCGGGGCTGGCGCAGGAGCCGAAGGCCATCAGCTCACGCTGGTTCTACGACGCCGCTGGCAGCCAGCTCTTCCAGCGCATCATGGCGTCCCCGGACTACTACCTGACCCGCGCCGAGGACGAGATCCTGCGCGAACAGGCAGACGATATCGTGCAGGCACTCGCCCCCGCCGGCGCAGAGTTCGACCTCTTCGAGCTTGGCGCGGGCGACGGCGCCAAGACGAAGCACCTGCTGCGGCGAGCACTGGAACGCGGGCGTCGTCCGCACTTCCGGCCGATCGACATCTCGCCCCACGCCCTCCGCGACCTCGAGACCAGCCTGGCCACCGAGCTGCCGACCCTTTCGGTAACGGGCGTGGTGGGAGAGTATCTGGAGGCGGTGCAGGGCGCGCTGTCCGACCCCGGGTACCCCAAGGCGGTCCTCTTCCTCGGCTCGAACATCGGCAACCTGGACCGGGAGCACACCATCACCTTGCTGCGCACCATCAGCGCGCAGCTGGGGTCCGGCGACCGGCTGCTGGTGGGTTTCGATCTCAAGAAGGATCCCGCCACCATCCGGCGCGCCTACGACGACCGGGACGGGATTACCCGGGACTTCAACCTCAACCTGCTCCGACGCATGAACCGCGAGCTCGGCGCCGATTTCCAGGTGCAGCAGTTCGTTCACGCCCCGGTTTACTGCCCGGCCACCGGCCGCGCGATCAGCTACCTCGTCAGCACCTGCGACCAGGAGGTGCGCCTGCCAGGAGCCGCGGGGCCGGTGTCGTTTCGCGCGTGGGAGGCGTTCCGCACCGAAATCAGCCAGAAGTACGACCCCGCCATGATCGCGGACCTGGCGGCCCACGCCGGCCTGCGTATCCTGCGGGAGTTCACCGATCGCGACGGCCTGTTCAGCGACGTGGTCTTTGGGCCAGTTCCGCGGGCCGGGTAGGATCACCGGCAGCAGGTTCGCCCCAACACCCCACCGAGGAGGAGGCGCATGACGGCCAATACCAGCAGCCTGCAACGCATGGAAGGCGCGCTCCATCGGGCGGCGCAATACGTCGCGGCCGCCGGAATCGCATACCTGCCAAAGGAAGCGGACGACGGGCACACCACGCTGACTTGGGATGAGGCCAGCCAGTGCATGCTGGGGCGAAGCCTCCCTGCGGCCGGCGGCATCGCCTTCGCGGTCGACCTGCCGGCCTATGCCCTGACCTGCCGTGACCCGCGTGGCGCCGACGACCATGCGCTTGACCTGGCCGGGAACCCCCACGACGAGGTGGTCGCCTGGATCCGGCGCTCGCTGTCCGCGCAAGGCGCGGACGCCGAATCGTATCAGTTCCGCTTTCATTACACCCTCCCCTCGCACACCGAGGAGGGGTCATTTCCGTCCGCAGATTCCGACTCCCTGGCGCGCCTGGCCCGGCTGCGGACCGAGTCGCACCGCGCCATGGGCGAGGTGCTCGCCGAGCATCCCGACACCGATCCCGCCCGCATCTGGCCCCACCACTTCGACAGCGGAGCGCTGATCACGCTGGCCCGCACGGCGGAGCGGGTGCCCGCGGCGACGATCGGCCTGGGGCTCGCGACTCCCGACGACATCGTGCCGGTGCACTACCTCTATGTCAATCAGTGGCAGAGCTCCGGCACGGTGGACCCCGCCACGCTGCCCCCGCTGGAACATGGGCGCTGGATCAGCGGCGACTGGAAGGGTGCCGTGATCGAGGCCGAGGGTCTTGGCCCGAACGACGCAGCGGCGTTCTTCCGCGAGGCGGC
>JAWXBA010000029.1:0-5463 GCA_034439775.1 Gemmatimonadota bacterium
CCCGCCGATAGCTTCCCCGGATGGCTCAGCGCACCCTTCGCCGACTTCTCCAGGTGGCCCGCCCGTATCGCGGCACCTTCGGCCTGGGGCTGATAGCCTCCTTCATTGCATCGGCGCTCGACGGGTTTACCGTCGTGCTCCTGGTTCCCCTGCTCCAGCAACTGTTCGGGACCGCCGGTGCGCTCGAAGTCGACGCCACCAGGCTGGAGCGGATCACCTCGTTCCTGGTCGATCCCTGGACCGCCGGACTCTCGTCGGGAGCCGCGGTGGCCCGCATGGCGCTGCTGCTCTCGGCGGCACTGCTGATCAAGAACGCCATGGTGTACGCCGCAGCGCAGCTGTCGGTGCGGGTGCAGCAAGGGCTGGTCCGCGACCTGCGCACCCGGTTGTATGACCACCTGCTGACCATCGACCTGGGGTTCTTTCAGCGGACTCGCGCCGGGCACCTGATCAGTGGCGTCATTGCCGATGCCGATGCCGCCAAGTCGGTCGTCTCCGCGGCGCAGGCATCGCTGTTCCAGAACCTGGTGCTGATCCTGGCCACCTTCTCGATCATGGCCGCCGCCTCGCCACGACTCACGCTCCTGACCCTGCTGACCGCCCCCATCCTGGTGCTCGGCATCCAGCAGGTACTGGTGCGCCTGCGACGCCACGCCAAGGTCTGGGCGGTGCACCGCGGGGAGTTGACTGGCACCGTCTCGGAACGCCTCGGCGCCATCAAGTTGATTCGGGCCTATGGGGCCGAGGCGGAGGAGGGGGAGCACTTTGCCCGCCAGGCGGAGACCTACCGCAAGGGGTTGATCCGGATTGAACGGTTCAGTTCCCTCACCAGCCCGGTCTCGGAGATCTTCGGTGGACTGGTGGTGATCCTGATCCTCTGGGCCACGACCAATCCGGCCATCACCGGCGTGGTGCTTGAGCCTGCGGTGACCATCGTCTTCCTGCTGGCCGCGCTCCGGATCATGTCGCCGCTCAAGAAGCTCTCCAGTTTTCCGGCGGTGATGGCCGTGGCCATGGCCAGCGCGGACCGCGTCTTTGAGCTGCTGGACCTCCCGTCCCAGGAATCCGAGCATCCGGGCGATCGAGGCGCCACCTTTGGGCGGGAGGTTCGGTTCGAGGGCGTCTCGTTTCGCTATGAGCCCGACGCGGCCGATGTGCTGCACGAGGTCTCGTTCGCGGTGCCGCGCGGGTCGGTGGTGGCGCTGGTGGGACCCAGCGGGGCGGGGAAGTCCACCCTCCTGGACCTGGTGGCCCGCTTCCACGACCCCACCGGTGGTCGGATCCTCCTCGATGACACGCCGCTGACCGAACTGAATCGTCATTCGCTGCGTGGCCTGATGGGAATCGTCAGCCAGGACACGGTGCTGCTCAATGACACCGTCGCCGCCAACATTGCCTATGGCCGGCCGGGAGCGAGCCTGGTCGACATTGCCGCCGCCGCCGAGGCGGCGAACGCCATGGAGTTCATTGCGGCCCTGCCCGAAGGGATGAACACCCTGCTCGGGGAGCGCGGCACCCGCCTTTCGGGGGGCCAACGCCAGCGGATTGCGATTGCCCGTGCGCTGCTCCGCGACCCCCCCATCCTGATGCTCGATGAGGCCACCAGCGCGCTCGATACCGAATCCGAGCGCTTGGTGCAGGGGGCGATCGACCGGCTGATGCGCGACCGGACCGTCCTGGTCGTGGCGCACCGGCTGGCCACCGTTCGCGGCGCCGACGCCATTGTCGTCCTCCAGGAAGGGCAGGTGGTGGAGCAGGGCGATCACGCAGCGCTGCTGGCCCAGGGCGGGCTCTACGCGCGGCTGCACGACCTCCAGTTCCGCGATCCCCAGGCCGAGGCCGGGACGTGAATCGACCAGCAGTCCTGGTGGTGGCCGCCTTCGACGACGCCCACCACGTCCATGCCCTGCACCGGGTGCGCGCGCTCGAGCGGCTGGGCTGTCGCGTGGAGGAGTTCGACCTGCTCTGGCGTCCGGTCCTGCTGCAGCGCTTCACGGCCGGGGAAATCCACGAGCGGTTGGAGCGGACCATCGCCGAAACCGCCCCCACCCTCGTGGTCGTGATTGGCGGGGCGGAGTACCTCGAGATAGACCGGGTAGACCAGCTGCGCGCCCGCGGCGCCGCCAAGTGGGTCAACTGGTTTCCGGACGACCTCCGCACGGTCTTGCGGACCGCGGATCACGCCCGAGCCTACGACCAGGTGCTGGCCAGCTCATCCGACGTCGCCGGGGCACTGACGGGGGCGCTCGGCCGGCCCGTGGAGCTGCTCCCCCTGGCGGCCGACCCCTCGGTCTATCGCCCCACTCCGGGCGAGGGACAGTACCGGGCCAACGTGGTGTTTTCAGGACGGGCCACCGGTCGGCGGGAAGAGTTGCTGAGTGAACTGGTGGAGTTCGGGTTGGCCATCTGGGGCCCGGGCTGGCGCCGCACCCGGCTGCGCGACTACTGCCGCGGCGAGGTGCCCAGCACGGCGGATTTCGTCCGGGCCTACGGTGGCGCCACGGTGGCCATCAACATCCACCACCATACCCCCGATGCTGCCCAGCCCGAGGCACACTGCAACCAGCGCGTCTTCGAGTTGGCGGCGATGGCGGTGCCACAGGTGGTGGACCAGCGCCGCGACCTGGAACGCTGGTTTACTCCCGGCCAGGACCTGCTGACCTTCCGGACGGCGGCAGAGTTGAGGGAGGTGGTCAAGGCGCTGCTGGATGACGGACCGCGACGCGAGGCCATGGCCAGTTCCGCCCGGGCCGAGCTGATGGCGCGCCATACCTACATGCACCGGATGAGCGATCTGTTGCGGAAAACGGGGAATGGGGAATAGGGAATCGGGAATGGGGGGCAGGGACAGGGGCATCGATCATCCGGAGCAGCTTCCACACCCGCAGTTCCCGCCCACCGATCACGAATCTCTTCACTGCAGGGGTGTCCAGCAGTTCCCGCTTACCTCTCCCCGCTTGCTTCTTACTGCTTCGTTCTCCCTGCTCCCTTCTAGATCGCCACCTTCCCGGCCGGCATCGGGCTGCCGGCAATCACCGCTGCGTAGACCCGCTGGTACCCTTCGGCCATCGTCCGGTGGGAAAAGTGTTCCGTCACCCGGTGCAGACAGCGTTCGGGGTCGATCGCGGCAATCCGTGCCCGCAGCTCGATCAGGTCTTCCATCGACTCGCCGAGTGCCCCGGTGTCGGGCGCCACGATCTCGGGCAGTGCCCCGCGTGGGGTGCCGAGGATCGGGGTCCCGCTGGCCATCGCCTCGATCAGCGGCAGGCCGAACGGCTCATCCCACTGGGCCGGCATCCAGAGGCAGCGGGCCTCGGCCAGCAGCCGGATCTTTTCGGTATTGTCCACCTCGCCCACGTAGCGCAGGTCCCGCCGGAAGCTCGGTCGCCAGCCGCCGGCCACCACCAGGTGATTGCCGGTGCGCTTGGCACCCTCGAGCGCCCAGGCGTATCCGCGTGAGGTGTGCAACTGCCCGAGGAACAGGTCAAAGTCGCCCTTGTCAGGCTGGAAGGTGTATTCCGCGGTGTCCAGGCCGTTGTAGACGAACGCGTTGGTGTGGTGGCGGGCGGCATGGTTGGCGCTCAGGCACACCATGCCGGGGGGAAGGCCTTCGAGCTTGTCGGGTTGGGTGTTGGCATGGTGGGTCCAGACCAGCGGGTGTTGGCTCTGGAGTGGCGCCATGGGGCGATGGGCGTGGACCAGGTCGACGCCGTCCGGAAGCAGCCGCGACAGATCGAAGGTGGGTTTGCGGGCCGCCCCCGGGTTGACGGCCACGAGGGTGGCTTCCGGCACGTCACTCCCGGCGGCGGCCACCAGCGTGACTCGATGTCCCCGGTCTGCCAACCCCCGCGCCAACCAGACCACGACACGATCGACCCCACCGTAGCGTCGGACCGGGAGCTTGGCGGGATGGAAGAGCGCGATGTGCATGGCAGGAGAAGATAGCAGCACCGGTCGGCGCGCACCGTTGCCGCCGGGCTATGCCTGTTCGGGGATGACCTCGGCGGTGATCGCTCCGGTGGGGCAGGCGCGCACCGTCTCTTCCGCCAGTGGCGACCAGCGCTGCACCGGTGCTGTCACGACGGCACGGTGGTCCGGACCCCACCCGAACACATCCGGAGCCCGGGAGACGCAGATGCCGCAGGCCACGCAATCCGGGGCGGAAATGCCCAGCCGAAGTTGCCGCTGCGGATAGATCGCCGGAGCGAGGGTGCCGAGGTCTCCTGGCAGGGCGTCCAGCGCTTCGTGGGTGGCGCGATACCCCTCCGCGATCAGGAACGGCGTCCGGTTGAAGACGAACATGGAGAGCCGCTCGAGCTTCGGGCGGATCAGGACGAGGGGCATCTCATGCCAGTCGCGGAGGTTGGCCGAGACCAGCGACTGCATGACGATCTCAAGGCCGCGACTGTAGATCGAGGCGAACCCGGTTCGCCCCACCCCGCGGCGGACGGCGCCCTGGCCGCTGACATCCACGGCGATGACCGGAGCCCGGACGGCAGCCAGTCCGGCTCGGGCGGG
The DNA here is from genome assembly GCA_034439775.1 of Gemmatimonadota bacterium. Lineage (GTDB taxonomy): Bacteria > Gemmatimonadota > Gemmatimonadetes > Gemmatimonadales > GWC2-71-9 > JAWXBA01. Next base: position 4,519 of record JAWXBA010000029.1, read on the forward strand.
AAGGTTCTCCACCACGGCGCCGTCGACACAGGTTCGGCCCAGAACGGTCCGGGGCGGCAGCAGGCCGGGAAGGGAACATGAGGCGAAGACGGCGTCGGCCACCGGCGCATCCTCAAACCCCGGCAGTCCCCAGAGGACCTGCTGGCCGGTCTCGAGGTCGGCAGTGTTCACGATCAACCGCCGGCTGAGCTGGCGAAAGGTTCGGGTGCCCACCAGGGAGTGGATCAGGGTGTCGAGCGGTTCGCGGCGATAGACGGCGGGGGCGAGCATTCGCTTGAGCGCCATGTCCACATGCGCCACCCGGAAGATGTCCTTGCGGCGCACGGCGAGCGCCCGATCCTCCATCTCCGCGATGGGGACCTCCGCAGCCCATGCTGCCGCGATCAGCGAGCCCATGCTGCACCCCACCACGGCGGCGGGCACCATGCCCCGTTCGGCGAGGGCCCGGAGGACCCCGATATGGGCCAGCCCCTTGAGGCCGCCGCCGCTGAGGACGAGCGAGAAGGCAGGAGTGGTCACTTCTTCTCGACGATCGCTTCCTTCATGACCTTCTTCGCGAACAGGAACACGATAAACGCCACAATCACGAAATCGAGCAGGGCGCCAAGGAACGGGCCCCAGACAAAGGTGATGTTGCCGAGCGCGAACGACGCCTCCCGCCACTTGCCCCCCGGGACGACCGCACCGATCAGCGGCATGAGGAGACCGTCGACGAGGGTGCTGACCATGGCGTTGGCCTTGCCACCGATGATCACGGCGATGGCAAGGCCGATCACAGTGTAGTTCTTGAGAAAGATCATGAACTCACCGCGCATCGAGTCTCCTGGTTGAGTGGGAACCGCAAAATTGGCGGGGATCGAGATCGGGTGCGCGTCTGCCGCGGCCTGAAGATTGGGCTCCGTCCTACCCGTCCTATCCCGCCCTGTCCGTCTTTCCTGCCCCCCC
>JAWXBA010000030.1:0-2592 GCA_034439775.1 Gemmatimonadota bacterium
CATCGGGAACCAGTTCCCCTTCGCCCGGTGCCACCCAACACCCAACACCCGACACCCGATACCTGATACCCGATACCTGATACCTCGGTCCCTATTCCCCGCCCTCACATCCAACCCAACAGCCTCCGGATATCGTTCGAGAAGGCCAGCACCATCAGCATCAGGATCAGGGCCAGGCCAACCATGCTGAACCGTTCCCGGAGCTTGGGGGAGAGCGGCCGGCCCACTTCACACCACTTGAGATCGGCACCGACCGCATCCGGGGGTCGCCCGTGACGCCGACGACGTGGAGGGCGTGCAGGGGCCTCGGCTGAAGAAGCATAAGTCGCTGGAAATGACGCGCCGAGGAAGAGTCCCAGCTGCGGGTTATCATCCGGAGCGCCGGTCCAGGTTGATGGATAACCGACCCGTTGCCGGCCGCGATGGTCACTGATCCATCGCGGGCGGCAACGGGACTTGGGAACCTGCTCGAGAGCGATCCTGTCGAGCCCGATCAGCGCACTAGTCGTTTCTCATGGCTGGTCTCCAGCGACAGCGGCCGAAGAAAGCTCCCGACTGATCCGTCGGTGCCACTGTGAAATCTCACCGAGCTGCCCCTCGCGCAGCCTAATCCTGACGTACTGCGCGGTCCCACTTCGCCCCGATACGCAGCACCCGGCACTTCCGGCCGTACTGCCGCTAGTCGCCGACGACTGCTCCCCACATCCCGTTGCTGGCCGGAATGTGCGCGATGAGCTCGCCCTGACAGCCCCTCAGTTGGAATGCCTGTCGGTCCTCGTTGTACGAAATCATTTCTGGGAATACCTGCAGAGCCAGATTCAGCACCAGTGGGCTCGCGTCTGCCAGCCGGGTCGCCATCGCCCCCAGCCCACCAGTGGCGCTCACCGACGCAAAATCGCCATCACCGCAACCACCGGGTGAACAACTGATCATGTTGCAGTCGGTGTGGAGGTGGTCGTAATTAGCCGGAAACCAGGGGCTGGGCGGTACAGTCCAATAGAGTTGATCCGGGGGGAAACCTGAACAAGAAAAGCAGGACGCCATGCATGGCCCCGCGGGCACCGCACGTCCCCCGGAGAGATCTCCGGGCCGCATCGTGGCGAGCGAGGCCAGCAGGACAACTGACGCGAGCGTTGAAGTTGACAACAGCCTGCGCCGACTCCTCAAGCGATTTGGCGATGCCATTCACAACCTCCTGGTAGTGGTGGAAGGGAAGAACAGACTTCGACTACCGGCTTGCGTTAATGAGCTCGACACGGTGGACCACGATCTGCGAACCACCGTATGGTGCGGTAATTGGTCTGACCACCAGGATCCCTTGGCCAAGGCGCCCGAGGATCGCCCCCCATGCTTCATCCACTCGGTGCGTCGCGAGCAGAACACCCCGCCGGACGTCGAAGACTTCGATGATCATGTCCGAGTACAGATCCGGTCGTTCCAGATTGACGACATTGGCGTCTTGGCCTGGGGTACGAGGCCGGAATGCCTGCCGATGCCGGGAATCCGCAACGCGAACGACCACCCAGACTCGGCCCTCGGTGTCCTCGCCAATCGCCACGACGCCTGGCTGAGGTGGTCGCTCCTCGTTCATTCGCTGTTCCCCCTGGTGCGGTCTGAACCAGGGGACGTCTCGCCGCCACGTCCCGACCAGTCGCCCGAGCTTATCGTACCGCTCAAACTCGTACTTCACTCGATGGGCAACCCACGCACCACCGTCACTCGCTGGCGCAATGGCCCGCGTCGACAGCGGGGTCTCACTAGAGCGGAACTCTGGAACCTGCACACCGAATGAGACAATCCGGCCGTCGAGGCTGACAAGGTGCAGGGGGAAGCCGATGTTTGCCGCCGTTGGCAGGACGATGTTCGCGAGGATTGGCCCACTCGCCAGCCTTTCGGCAGTATATGGGGGGCGGGTGAATGCCATACTCGGCCAGCTCCCTGCGTACGACACACTGTCCCCAGTCAGGAATAGGGCCGTAATTCGGGCAGTTCCCCAGTCGACGACCCAGGCGGTATCGCTGTGCACCCCAATCACCAGCGGCTTGCGGAACTCGCCGGGACCGTCGCCTTCTCGCCCGAGCTGTCTGACGTACTGACCGCGAGGCGAGAAAACCATTGGCATCTCGCCGCCAATGAACGAGACAAAGAACCTTCCCCGCTCATCTGTACGAACCATGTAGGCTTGCCGGGGGAACTCGCCGACGCCAGCCGTGTCCCCGAGCACCATATGCGCGGCAAGGCGAATCCGACAGGTCTGGCAGGAAGGCTGATTGGGGATTACCACCACCGGAGGGGCGACCTGTGCGACGCCCGCCGAAAGTAGCCCAGCCATGAGAAGGGGAAGGGCGACAACCGCGTTCCCCAACATCGGACGGTGCATAGGCATCGCTTTTCCTCGACCGGTGCCTAGTACGAGAGGGTCTGGCGTTGGTGTGCCCGAACCAAGAGGGGCGTGCAAAACTAGGGTAGTGAATTGCCGGCAGGTTGTCAAGGAGCAGGTTTCAGATTTCGGGTTTCGGCAGCTCTGGTGCCCAGGTGGGCCCGTTCACCCGGGTACCCGTTCACTCGTTCCCCGCCCCAGCTCCTTGGAAC
>JAWXBA010000031.1:0-2965 GCA_034439775.1 Gemmatimonadota bacterium
ATTTACCGTCATGGTGCGGGTCGTCACCCGGCTGCTGCCGGTCTGGATGACCGACGGGTCGCTGAGCTCCTGGGTGGTGCGCCGCAGCTCGAAGGGATCCTGGATATTGAGCGAGACTGAGGTCCGGTTGTTCATCAGGCGGTAGCGCATGCTGAAGTCGGCGCGCCACTGCCCCGAGGTGCGCCCCTGAAGGAGTTCCCGACCCGGCTGGTAGCCGAACGAACCTGAACCAGTGATCCCGGAGATGATGGTGCCATCGAGGTTGGCTCCCGCCGACCAGTAGATGTCACCATCGGTGGGGCTCGGCCCGCGTGGGCTCCCCTTGATGGTGCTCCGGCTGGCGCTCATGTTGACCCGCGCCCGCCACCCGGCGATCCGCGGCAACCCGTAGTTCAAGGCGGTCCCGATCCGGGTGCGCGAGGTCAGGTTGTCCCAGGTGCTGGTGGAGATGCCGTCGGCATCAACGGTGGTGATCCGCTCCCAGCCATCCGTCGTCTTGTTCCAGTATGGCCCCACCGAGAGCTGACCGAGCGTGCCGCTCCACGAGAATGAAGCCACCACGTTGTGGGTGGTGGACGATTCGATGCTCGGGTTGCCGATGGAGCGGTTGAGCGGGTCGGTGGAGCGGTCGGTCGGGTCAAGCACCGAGACAGCCGGGCGGCTGACCCGCTGCGAGTAGCCCAGGCGCACCCCGGTGCGCTGCCCCGGCGACCAGCTCAGGTTGACGCTCGGATGGATTTGCGCCTCGTTGCGCACCAGCGGGTTCCCGGACGGCAGCACCATGTCACTGCCAACCCATTCACCCCGCAGTCCCGCCACCAGGCCGAACTTGCCGAACCGGCGCTGGGTGGTGAGGTACCCCGAGGCCACCCTCTGAATCCGGGACACCAGGCGACTCTCGACCTGGTCCGGAACCGTCGAGCCGATCTCCTCGAAGAAATTGGTGAACTGGTCCTCCCGGGACTCGTTCCGCCGAAGCGAGGTCCCGACCTCGATCCGTCCCTCGGTACCGACCGGGCGGCGGTAATCAATCTCGACACCGACCCCGTTGCCATGGTCGCCGCTTTCGCGCCTGGTCAGCCACGCCGGAAGGAGTTCGTTGCCGAGGTACCCGGACTCGGTGGTGATCTCGTCGCGGGTGTCGTTGCGGCTGTCGTCGAACTGGCCAGTGGCCTGGACCTCAAAGGTGTGCCGGTTGGGCACCCAGGAATAGCTGTAGCCGAGGAGGGCGTTGGCGGAGCCACCGCTGCCGTCGGTAGTGGCAATCCGGGCATACTGCAGGGTCGGATCCTGGAGCGCGTCGAGGTGGCTGATCTCGATGCGGCCGTTGCGGTCGTTGCCGTTCAAGTCCCCCGAGATCCGAGTCCAGAACCGGGACTCCTTGGTGGGCTCGTAGCGGATGTCGATGGAGGCGCCGCCCGACTTGCTGGCCCGGGTGGCGCGGTTGTCCTGCTGCAGGAAGGTGATCGGATCGGCGAGAAGATTCTGGCGAAGGGTAAAATCGGAGCTTTCCGAATCACTCCAGCGGCTGTTGAGGCCCCCGGTCATGACCCAGGGTCCGCGCTGCACGGTGGCGCGTCCGCTGCCGGTGCGCTGCCCCCGGGTGCCGCCGGACAAGGAAATGGAACCGGTAATTCCGAGTTCGACCCCTTCCTTGAGCACGATATTGATGATTCCCGCCTCGCCTTCCGCCCCGAAACGCGCGGAGGGGACGTCGATCACCTCGACCCGTTCGATCTGATTGGCCGGAAACTGCTCCAGGAACACCGCCAGTGACACGCCGGTAAACGGCGCGGGGCGGCCATTGATGTAGATGGCGGGATTGGCTCCCCGCAGCCGGATCGAACCGTCCAGCTCCACCGTCAAGTCGGGAATGCTGCGCATGGCATCGGTTACCACCCCGCCCTCAGCGCCCGTGAGCGCCTCGACCAGGTACCCGGTGCGATCGGGCTCGAACTGCACATCGGGGCGTTCCACCGTTACCACCACCGCCTCGAGCTGGACCGGAGTCTCCTGCAGCCGGATCATGCCGAGGTCGCGGAGTTGCCCCGGCGCCACCGTGAACGGGGCGGTGCGGGCCGGACCAAACCCGATCCGCTTGATGAACAGGTGATAGGTGCCGTCGGTGACGCCATTGATCTGGAAGACCCCCGCGACCCCGCTCTGCACCGTGCGCACCACGGCGGAGTCTCCCGACCGGAGTTCCACCACGGCCAGACCGATGGGGATATCCTCGGACGAGACGATCACCCCGCGCACGCCGGCATTGCCCAGAGGTGCCTGGGCGGCCAAGGGGCCGGGCAGGAGCGGGGCAAGGCTCAGGGCCAGCACCAAGCGGCGAGCAGAGGTCAAGCAGCGTCCCCGGTCCGGAGGATGTCGGTGGCCATCCGCCAGTGGGGTCGGGCGGGTCAGGCGATGGCATCTACAATACGGACTTGGACGCATCAAACGTTGAAAACGTTTCGTCCCCGGCGATATCGGGCTCGCTACCGGAAGACGTCGAAACTCCCCAGCAGCCACCACAGCACCAGGAAGATCAGCACGGTGCTGATGCAACCGCCGCCCAGCTTCTTGGCGCCCCACCCGGCGGCGAGTCCTCGGAGAAGTTTGCTCATGGCACATCCTTGGTTCAGGTATCGGGTCCTGGCGGCGGGGCCGCCGCCAGATTCCGTGCTGCCGGGGGCCGTCGCCGGTAGTGATCCAGCCAGTGACTGGAGAATCTACGCGCCGGCGAGCGCGAGGCAATCAATCCGAGGAGTGAGGAGCTGGCTGGCACCTGAGCATGAGCAGTGGCGGGAAGCAGCGAACTCAGTGCCACCACCTGCGCGGCAATACGGAAACGATTGACGACAGGCCCCCGTCGACGGCGGGAGATTGCCTGGGGCCTTCCCCACCCCGGCGATCCCCAGCCAGCGTGTGACTGAATAGATACCGGTAAGATGCCGGATTCGTTAAATTGGTTCGA
>JAWXBA010000032.1:0-5924 GCA_034439775.1 Gemmatimonadota bacterium
GCGGCGCGGCACCCAGGGCCCCATGCCGAAGACCAGGCGGCTGCCGTCCCGGGAAAAGATCGGCCGGACATAGAAGGACGGCGCGGTGGTCAGCTTGCGCAGTCCGGAACCGTCGGCGCCAACCCGGTACAGCTCCCCGCCCGCCTCGTCGGTCCAGGTGGCAAAGACCACCACCTTGCCATCGGGGGACCAGGTCGGCGAGTGCTCCACGACCTGGCTGGCGGTGGTTACCCGGCGCGGTGTTCCCCCGGACAGGTTGGTGAGGTACAGCTTGTCCAGCGCGGTGAAGGCCAGCCTGGTGGCATCGGGAGATGGTGCGGGATCCCGGATCTGCCGCACCGCAAAGCTGTCGGTGATCGGATACTGGAAGAGCGAAAGCGGGCCGAGGTACTGCTCCACGTCGGCGCTGAAGGGGATCAGCGTCGCCTGCCAGGAGGCAACGCTCACCCGCCAGATCTTGCCGCCGTAGCTGGTCAGGATGGCGGAGCCGTCGCGCAGCCACGCGGGGTTGGGCATGACGCCGTAGCCGGACGAGCGCTGGCCGGCGTCGTGCTGCACGTCCTGGCGAACCAGAGTCTCATCGCCGGAGGCAAGATCTCGGACCATCAGGTCGGTGCGGGTGTCGTGTCGGGTAAAGTACGCCAGCTTCGTCCCATCGGGGCTCACCGTCACCTGCATGGCGCCGGAGGGCGCGCTCACCACCGCATGCCGCGCCCCGGTGGTCCGGTCGTACATGGTGATCAAACCGTTGCGCGCGGAGGTGTACGCTCGCCGCCCGTCGGGCGAGAAGCTGGTGACCCCGGCGCCGAATGGCGCGGCCACCCCGGCGCCGCCCGCCAGGTGGAAGAGGCGTTCCCGGGCCAGGACGTACTCGCCGTCCGGGGTCCAGACGGGATACGACACCGCACCGGTCGGGAACTGTGACAACCGGACTGGGTTGGAGCCGTCGGCGTTGGCCACCCAGACCTGGTCGCTGCCGGAGCGATCGGAGACGAACGCGATCCGGCGGCCATCGGGAGACCAGGTTGGCTGGACATCGAGCTGGTTGCCGCCCATGAGCCGGGTGGCCTGGCCGCCTGTTACCGGCAGCGTGTAGAGGTCGCCGAGCAGGTCGAACAGGATGGTGCGACCATCCGGCGAGAGGGAGAGAGAGAGCCAGGTCCCCTCGTCGGTGGTGAAGCGGGCGATCCGAGTGGTGGTCAGCGGCAGGACGTTGGTCGGGTCGCGGGGCCCCGGTCCCGCCACGACGGTGTACTCGCGGGGCGGAGCCTGAGCCGACAGCGGCGCGCCGGCCGCGACGAGGAGTGCGGCGACGGCCGAAGGTACCAGTCGAAGGGCGGACATCAGCGGGACTCCTCGGTGGGTTCGAGCACCTGCCACCATGGCGATGCCAGGGGGCGCCTGACCGGGGCGATCTGGTCAAGGGTGTTGGCATCGTAGAGACGGCCGTTCTTCATGACGTATCGCAGCGACGTGGTGTGCCGGATCTCCTCGAGCGGGTTGCGATCGAGGACCTGCAGGTCGGCCAGCTTGCCGACCTCGATCGAGCCCAGGTCGGTGCCGACCCCGATCGCCTCCGCACCGAAGATGGTGGCGGCCCGGAGGATGTCGTGGTTGGACATCCCGCCGCGGGCCAGCAACCACATCTCCCAGTGAAAGGCCAGGCCCTGGACCCTCCCGTTGGTGCCGATGCCCACTCGTCCCCCGGCGGCCACGATGCTGGCGGCGCCCTGGGCAATGGCCTCGAAGGGATACTCGTCGTCCCAGAACCAGGTCCCCCGGGTTCGGGTCAGGCGGTCCAGGTCCTTGTGATACGTAAACCGGCGGACCTTGGGGTCGGCGTGGGGCAGCTCGGTGGCCAGCAGGTACTCATAGCCATTGCGACTGCCGACCCGACCCAGGAGCATCGGCGTATAGGTCAGGCCCGACTGTGCCATCAGCGCCGCCCAATCGCCGTGGGTCGGGAAGATCTCGTAGGCCGCCTGATGGTCGGCAAAGCCGTCCAGGATGGCGCTGAGGCTGCGCCGGAAATCCGGGGTTCCGGTGGCCACCGCCGACAGCCCCGACTCGCGACTTGCGGCCAGGAACCGCTGCCGGTCGGCTCGCGAGGCGGCCAGGTCTGCCCGGATGGCGGTGGACCGATAGCTGGTGGCGTACGGCCCAACGAAATCCCGGGCCTCCGCTGGCGTGCGCATCGTCAACGCGGAGTCGACCGCCACCGGCCCGGTCGGGAAGAGCCGGGGGCCGAGCAGGTCGCCGGTGGCGATCCGGTCGGCATAGGTAAAGACGTCGTGACTGGGGGCCTCCGGATCGCGGAGGGTCGTTACCCCGAAGGCCAGGTTGGCCAGGTACTGGGAGACGACGGTGCGATGCACCTGGGCCGGCGCTCCGACCTGGGAATGGAGGTCGATATATCCCGGCACGATGGTCTTGCCGGAAACGTCCACGATCCGGGCCCCGCGTGGCACGGCAACGGTGCCCCGGGCGCCGACCGCGGTGATCCGGTTGCCGCTGACCACGACATCGGCGTTGGCAATGACTTCCGAACCCTTCATGGAAATCACGGTGCCGCCGCGCAGGACGATCGCGCCGGTCGGCGCATCGGCCGGCACCACGATGGAGATATCGTAGCGGGTGGCCTCGTAGGCCACCCGGTTCCGGGCGGTCGAATCTGCAGGCGTGGCGGCTCGGCGGGTCGAATCGGGGCTGGCTGGCGGGGTCGGGGCCTGGGCAACGGAATCGGCCACCGCCCGTTCTGCCGCAGCCACGTCGTAGACATGCAGGGTGGTGCCGCTGCTCCAGGTAAGCTTGGTGCCGTCGTGCGACCAGGCGGGGAACTCGCCGCCGGCACGGGTCAGCCGCCGAACCGGCACCGGCGGGCGATCGGCAGTCGGGTCAATGGTGATGGAATCGGTAACCTGGGGCCGCTCGAACAGGTGAATCTGGTTGCGACGTCCGGCGCGACTGACCACCCTGGCCCCGTCGGGAGCCAGAAGGGTCTGTGGAGCTGCCCCGGCGAGCACCACTCGGCGGTCGGTGCCGTCCCAGCGCACCGACACCAGGGCGGTGCCGTCGTGGTACACGACTCGACTGGTGTCGCCGGTAAAGTGCGGCGAGGCGCCGAGCGGCAGCACCCCGACATCGGCCACCATCGCGATCGGGTGCTGCACTCCGTCGGCAGGATCGATCCAGCGCAGCTCGAGGTTGAGCTCGGTGCCCACGCCGGCCGGCGTACGGGCCTGAACTGCCGCGTCGTCCACGGCCACCGTCCGGGCCCGTTGTGGAGCGCGGGCAAAGGCCAGGCGGGACCCATCGGGGGTGAAGTTGAGGCGGGTGTACATCGCCGGGGCGCGGGTCAGGTTGCGGGCCGCGCCGCCGCCGGCCGGGACGAGGAAGATGTCGCCGCCCGCGCCGTCCACCCATGTGGCGTAGGCGATGGAGCGGCCGTCGGGGGTCCAGGCGGGAGACAACTCGACCATTCCGGACCCTGCGGTGAGCCGTCGCGGCGTGCCGCCGAGCGCCGAGACCCAGACCTTGCCGAGGGCAGTGAAGGCGACGGAGCGGCCGTCGGGGGAGAGGGCTGGTTCGCGGATTTCGCGGACCACCACCGAGTCCCCGATTGGAAAGTTGCCGCGCACCAGCGGGCCCATCGCCAGCTCCACATGGGCGGTGAAGGGGATCTGGGTGGCTCTCCCCGAGGCGACATCCACCCGCCACAACTTGCCGCCGAAGCTGGTGATGATGGCAGTTCCATCCGGCAGCCACGCCGACCCCGGGAGGGCACCGACCGCCGGGGAGCCGGAGGCCTCCGGTTGGGTGCCGAGCAGTACCCAGCGATCGGCGCCGGAGACAAGGTCACGAATTACCAGCGCCGGTCGGGATTCGAAGCGGGTGAAGTAGGCCAGGGACTTACCGTCCCGGCTGACCATCGGGCGCAGCACGCCACCTGGCAGGTTGGTCTGGAACGAGGTGGTGCCGGTGCTCCGGTCGTAACGGGCGGCCTGGGTGCCGTTCTGGTACCAGATGTAGCGGCCGTCGGCGGTAAAGCTGGCTGCGGTGCCAAAGCCCTGAATCTGGACCCCGGCGCCACCGCGGACATCGACCAGCCGGTTGCCGGTGACGACCTGCCTGCCGTCGGGAGTCCACGCCGGGTGAGACCCTCCGGCCACCAGCAGGCGGGGACGGCTGCCGTCGGTATTGGCAATCCAGGTCGCGTCCACCCCGCTCCGATCGGAGGTGAAGACCAGCGACTGGCCGTCGGGGGAGAACCGCGGCTGCCCGTCGACGGAGTTGCCTGCCACGATCCGGGTGGCGGTCCCGCCGGCAATCGGCAGGGTGTAGAGATCGCCCAGCAGGTCAAAGACCAGGGTGGTGCCGTCCGGAGAGACATCCACCGACATCCAGGTGCCCTCGGTCGTGGTAAACCGGGCGGTGCGGGTGGTTGCCAGCGGGAGGGTGTTGGTGGGATCCCGTCGCGCGGAGTCGCTGCGCTGGGGAGCCTGGGAGGTGGCCTCCGAGGGGGACAGGATGGCCAGGACGCAGAGCAGGTGGGGGATTCGCATCCTAAACGCTACGATACGAATGGAGCCGGGACAAGAGGGCGGGGGCGGCGGTACCTTTCGGCCCCCTCCCCCGTGGATTGGAATATCGATGCCGCCGACCCTCGATCCGGTGCGACCGGTCTCCCTGGATGACATCCGTGCCGCCCGCGAGCGGATCATGGCAACCTGCATCCGCACCCCGCTGGTGCGATTGGAATTGGGGCCCGACGCACCGGTGATCTACCTCAAGCTCGAAAACCTGCAGCCGATCAACGCCTACAAGTTGCGTGGCGCTGCCAATGCCGTGGCCCTGCTGTCGCCGGAGGCGCGCGGGGGCGGCGTCTGGACGATCAGCGCGGGGAACGCGGGGCAGGGGGTGGCGTATGCCGCCCGGAAGGCCGGCGTGCCCTGCACCGTGGTGGCGATCGAGACGGCACCGGTCGCCAAGCTCGATCGGATGCGGGCGCTGGGCGCCGAGCTGGTGCTGGTTTCGTATGATGCGGCTTGGCAGGCGCTGGAGGATCATGCCTACCCCGGGGTGGAGGGACGGTTCATCCATCCCTTCGACGACCACGATTTCATTGCCGGGCACGGCACCATGGGTCTGGAGATCCTGGAGGACCTGCCGGATACTGCAGTCGTCCTCGCGGCGATCGGCGGGGGTGGGTTGATCACGGGGGTCGGCAGTGCGCTCAAGGCCCTCCGGCCGGAGATCCAGATCCTGGGGGTGGAGCCGGAGACCGCCTCGCCGCTGGCGCGCTCGCTGGCGGCCGGATCGCCGCAGGCGTTCCCGGAGTGGCAGGCTTCTTTTGTGGACGGGGCCGGGGGCCGCAGCGTCTTTCCGCGGATGTGGCAGCGGATGGTGCCGGTTGTCGACGGGTCGCTGGTCGTTTCGCTGGAGGAAACCCGACGCGCCATGCGGGTGATGGCGGAAAAGGCGCGGGTCATTGCGGAGGGTGCCGGTGCGCTCTCGGTGGCGGCCGCCCTCTCCGGCAAGGCGGGTCAGGGTCCGATCGTGGCGATCGTGTCGGGCGGGAATATTGATCTGGACCGGTTTGCGGAGCTGGTGAATCCCGAGGCTCACGCCTCGGGCTCGGCCTTATGAGGTGGCTCTCGCCACCACACGGGAAGGGTCTGCCGCGTGAGCGGCTTCCCAAGGCCGAGCCCTGGGCGAAAGCCCAGGGACTACGCCACCGGCATTGATGCTGCAGGGGCCGGGCCTGCCCGGCCTGGGGACGTCGGGATGCGCGGTGCGCGGTGCGGGGTGTTGGTGTTCTCGCGGGTAAACCCGCGGCTCGGCCAAGTGGGTCGCTGAAGCAACCTGGGACGGATCCGACGCGGGCAGTGATGCTGCAGGGGCCGGGCCTGCCCGGCCCCGTGGAC
>JAWXBA010000033.1:0-19788 GCA_034439775.1 Gemmatimonadota bacterium
GTGCCTCCAGGCAGAACAGGAGGTTGCCCGGTTCGATTCCCGCGTCTTGCCCCAGCTCCACCACCACGACCCGCACCCCGGCGGGCCCTGGCTCGCCGGCGTTCCGCTCCGCCACCCGGCAGATCTCCATGGCGATGCTCATCTCATGCATGGCTCGGCTCCGTGACCGGGTGGCAGGGCATGCCCCAGGCGGCGAGGCATTCCACGGCGGCCAGCACCAGCTTGTCGAGTCCGGCCTCCACCACCGGGGTCAGCCCCACCCGCATCTCGATCAGCTCCGGCTGGAGTCCCAGGGCGACCATCTCGCGGGGCAGCCGCCCGCGCAGGGCGGCCGCCGCCAGCACGTCCTGGAGGTCCACCTGGTGCGGGGACAGCTTCCCCATCCCGATCCCGCGCGGAATGGCATCTCCCTCCAGGCGGATCAGGGTGCCCGCCGGGTCGCCGTGGTCAATGGCATCAAGGAACAGGACCCGGTCATGGTCCTCGATCATCGGGAGCAGCCGCATTCCCCAGGTGCCGCCATCGGCGAGCTCCACACCGGTGGGCACCACAAAGCGGGCCCGGAGCCGCTCGAGGGCGGCGAGGCCCACCCCGTCGTCGGCCATGATGGGATTGCCGAGGCCCAGGACCAGGACGTCATCACTCATCTTCATCCACGAACTTCTCGTCGGCCGGCACCCAGCGGCCACCGCTGATGATCGAGGAGACCGTCCCAGTCTTCTCCATGCCGTCTGCCCGCAGGGACAGGTATACGTGCATCAGGATGAACAGGATGAACGCCCAGGTGGTGATGTGATGGGCGAAGCGGACATACTGCATGCCGCCAAATACCCCGCCCACCCAGTTGAACGCCCAGTAGAAGAACCCGTCCGGATCGGCCTGGCCGTACATGGCAAAGCCGGTGACGACCATCAACACGGACAGGGCATACATGGTGGTGTAGGAGAGCTGCTGCAGCGGGTTGTGGCCCAGGTAACGGGGCGCCTTTTCCTCGGGCACAACCAGCAGGTAGTACCCGACCACCGTCGGGATCCGCATCAGGTCCCTGCCGCCGGGCAAGAGGGCCCCGACGCGCTCATAGCGGTTGCCAGCCAGCAGCCAGTACATCCGGATGATTGCCGTGGCGACCAGGACCCCCGCCGCCAGGAAATGGACTTGCCGCGCCCAACTCATCAGGTTGGTTGGGGAGCCTTCCCCGGGCACCATGAAATAGGGGCGCCCGACATAGAAGCCCGTCAGGATCAGGACCACCACGGCGAATGCCGCAATCCAGTGCATTGCCCGTAGCGGCGCCCCCCAGAGGTAGACCCACTTGTATTGCCCGATGCGCGAGGGCACCTCACGGCCCAGCGAGAACGGGCGTGTCTTGGTGGTCATTGCACCTTGACCTCCACGACCAGGTTGCCCTGGGCATCGAGCACGTGGACCCCGCAAGCCATGCACGGGTCGAAGGAGTGGACGGTCCGGAGGATTTCCAGCGGCTGGGCCGGGATGAGCAACGGATGGTTGGCCTTGAGCGCCGACTCGTACGCCCCGGTGGAACCATCAGGCTCGCGGGGGGCACAGTTCCAGGTGGACGGCACCACGCACTGGTAGCGGGCAATCTTGCCACCCTCGATGGTGACCCAGTGCCCCAGCGCCCCGCGGGGAGCATCGAGCCAGCCATAGCCACGCGCACTGGCGGGCCAGGTGGAGGGATCCCATTTCTCCTTGCTGAAGGTGGTGGTGTCCCCACCCTTGATCCGTGCCACCAGCTGGTCGTACCAGGTGTTCATCCGCCGGGCTACCAGGACCGTCTCCGCGGCGCGGGCTGCCACCCGTCCCAGGGTCGAGTACAGTGCCGAGGGTCCGACTTGCAGCTGGGTGAGCGCCTCGGTCAGAATCTCGCGGGTGTCGGCGTGACCACTGGCGTAGGCCACCAGCATCCGGGCCAGCGGTCCGACCTCCATCGGCTTGCCGTCATACCGCGGTGACTTCATGTAGGTGTACTTGGGCTCGTCCTGGAGGTAGGTCCAGGGGGCCGGCGGGCCGGTGTACTTGACCCGGGTCTCGCCCTCGTAAGGGTGCAGTCCGACCCCGTCGCCGCCGGAGTACTCATACCACGACGATCCGATGTGTTCGGTAATCAGCGACTCGTCGAACGGCAGCACGCGGTCGAGGTTGCGGCCCATGATGACGCCACGCGGCAGGTACAGCTTGCTGAAGTCGTCAATCTCCCCCTCGGGAAATTCGCCGCAGGCCATGTAGTTGTCGGAGCCACCCCCGATGGCGGCCCAGTCCTTGTAGAAGCCGGCAATGGCGAGCACGTCGGGCCAGTACACCTGCTCCACGAACCGCTGGGCGCGCCGGATCATGCCCTGGACATCGGCCAGGCGCACGGCGTTGATGGTGGCGGTGTCGTTCAGGTTGATCGCCGAGGCCATCCCGCCGACCAGGAAGTTGGGGTGGGGGTTCTTGCCGCCGAAGATGGTGTGCAGTCGGATCACGTCACGCTGCCAGTCGAGCGCCTCGAGGTAGTGCGCCACCGCCAGAAGGTTGACCTCGGGCGGCAGCTTGTAGGCGGGGTGGCCCCAGTACCCGTTGGTGAAGATCCCCAGCTGGCCACCGGCCACGAACTTCCCGACCCGGGCCTTGACCTCGGCGAACCAGGTCTCGCTGTTGTTGGGCCAGGCCGAGAT
This sequence comes from Gemmatimonadota bacterium, assembly GCA_034439775.1. Classification (GTDB taxonomy): domain Bacteria; phylum Gemmatimonadota; class Gemmatimonadetes; order Gemmatimonadales; family GWC2-71-9; genus JAWXBA01. The sequence goes on from JAWXBA010000033.1 coordinate 2,679, forward strand.
CGACCTGGCAATCCTGCTGGTGGCAGCGGGGTCGGCGCTCAAGGCGCTGACCACGTCGACCCAGTCGAGGGCATGCAGGTGGTAGAAGTGGATGACATGGTCCTGGATGTACTGCATGCCGTGGATCAGGTTGCGGATCAGGTTGGCGTTGGGGGGCACCCTGATCCCCAGCGCGTCCTCGACCGCCCGGCAGGAGGCCACCGCGTGCACCACCGTGCAGACCCCGCAGATCCGCTGGGTAAAGGCCCAGGCATCGCGCGGGTCGCGGCCCTCCATGATCACCTCGAGGCCGCGAAACTGCGTGGACGACGCCCAGGCATCCTGGATCATCCCGTTCTCGGCCTTGGCCTCGATCCGGAGGTGGCCCTCGATCCGGGTGATCGGATCCACGACGACCTTAGTGACGGCCATGGTCATCTCCTTCATGTCCAGTCGTCGAAGTGGGTGCCGACGGATCGAGCACCGGAAGTTCCCGCCGCTTGCGCATCTGACTCACCCCCGTGGCCGCGGCATGGGCAGCGATTCCCCCCAGCGCCCCCACGGCCAGCGCCGCACCCCAGACATCCGCGCTCCTCTCGATCCCCAGCACGCCGATGTCGGGGAGACGCTGGTAGAACGGGGTCATGGTGTCCCAGAAATTCGGTTCGGTGCAGCCGATGCACGGGTGCCCCGCCCCGATCGGCCAGTTGGTGCTGTCATTCCACTGCAGGATCGGGCACGGGCTGAAGGTCTGGGGGCCCTTGCAGCCCACCTGATAGAGACACCATCCCTTGCGGGCGGCCTCGTCGTCGAAGACCTCCACAAACTGGCCGGCGTCGAAATTGGCCCGGCGCGAGCACTGGTCGTGGATCCGAGCCCCGTAGGCGAACAGCGGCCGGCCCTCGGCGTCAGTGTCCGGCAGTCGGCCGAAGGTCAAGTAGTGGACGATCGTCCCGGTGACGACATCCGCGATGGGCGGACACCCGGCAATGTTGACGATCGGCTTGTCCTTGATGATGTCCCGAATTCCCACCGCGCCCGTGGGGTTGGGTTTGGCGGCCTGGACGCTGCCCCAGTGGGCGCAGGCACCCACCGCGATGATGGCCGCGGCTCCTTCGGCAGCCTCCTCAAGGTGCTCCCGCGCCGTGCGCCCGCCGATCACGGTGTACATGCCATCGGCTTTGGTCGGCACCGAGCCGGTCACCAGCAGGATGTACTTCCCCATGTTGTCCCGCATGGCGGTCCGCATGGCGCCCTCGGCGGCGGTGCCGCTGGCGGCCATCAGGGTATGGCTGTAATCGAGCGACACCAGGTCGAGCACCAGGTCACCGATCGACGGCTCGGAGCTCCGGAGCACGCTCTCGACGCAGCCGGTGCATTCCTGCAGTTGCAGCCAGATGACGCTGGGTCGGCGGACCTGCTGCAGCGCCAAGGCGATCCGGGGTGTCGCCAGCTCTCCCAGGCCAAGGATCGTGGCAAAGGTGCCGCAGAATTCCAGGAAGGTGCGACGGTCAACCCCGCGGCTTTCCAGATGCTCGCTCAGGGTTTCGTCAGCCATCCATGGGTGGGAGGAGGGGAGGTACATTGGTGCTCCCTTCGTCTCCGGGCGGAGACCGTGATCGGAAGCGACTGGGACCGGTATCAGTGCCGGCACTGCAGGGGACCGGTCAAACGTACGGGGCCAGGCATGAACGATTCGTGAGGAATCCGTGAGACTCCCGCTACCCTCTGGAGCCCCCGGTGATGGCCGAACTCCCCCTTAGGATTGATCCATCCTCACCCCGAAGGATGAAGAGTTAACTCGTTGAAGTGTGAAGAGTTCTGAAAGTTTGTAACAGCGGCAACAATTCGCTTGCGTGCCTCGAAACGTGGCCCTACTGTTGGTGCACCGTAGTAGTACTGAGGTGATTGTTCCAACGGTTCTTCTGCCGACGCGAGGCCTGCCCTATGCGATCCCTGACCGCGATCCTTCGCCCCACTCTGCTGGCGCTCCCGTTGTTGGGTGTCCTGGCCGGTTGCACCACTGAAAAGCTGGTGTACCGCGACCGCGATCCGTTCAATGAGCCGGTCGCCGCAGCCAAGGGGTTCCTCGGCTATTACGACGTTTCGACCAAGCAGACGACCTGCGGCAACTGCCACGCCGGCCTGCAGGCCTCATGGAAGGGTACTGCGCACGCCGACGCGTACGCGACTCTCCCCGCCACGGCGCAGGACTTCTGCAAGTCCTGCCACTCCGTCAGCGCCAAAGGCAATCTGGTGTCCGAGGTGGCCGGGTTCGACGCCACCAAGGACTCGACCTATCACGATGTCCAATGCGAGAGCTGCCATGGCCCCGGTCTGGACCATGTAAGGGGCGTCGGGCAAGGGCAGATCGTACGGCCGCTGGCCAAGGTGGGCATGACCGGTGAGGGCACCTGCGCCGAGTGCCACAGCGGCGCCCACCATCCGTTCGCCGAAGAATGGGCCCAATCAGGGCACGCGCAGATCGTCAGTTCCGCCGCAGCCAACACCTCCTCCGGCTGCGCCAGCTGCCATGACGGACGGAAGGCGCTGATCGCATGGGGTGAGAACGCCAACTACATGGAGAAGTCCAACGCCACCACCTACCAACCGACCACCTGCTCGGTGTGCCATGACCCTCACGGCTCCGCCAATTCCAGCCAGCTTCGCTTCCCGATCAGTTCGCCAGATCCGGAGCAGAACCTGTGCATGAAGTGCCATATCCGCCGCTCTGAGCCGAACGCCGGTTCCTCCTACGGGGTCCAGCCGCACGCACCCCAGGGCGCCGTCCTGCTGGGCACCGCCGGATACCGTCCCGCTGGTTTCGTCTATGCGGAAGACCGGATCTTCAGTTCGCACGGGTCAACTGCCAACCCGAAACTCTGTGCCGGATGCCACGTCAACCGGTTCACGGTCACCGACCAGGCCGGCGGGTTCGTCTTCCAGGCCACTGGCCACCTCTTCCGCCCCAACCCCTGCCTGGATGCACAGGGCAAGCCGACGGCCGACAAGAACTGCGCCTACACCGCCACCGCCCGCTCGTGGGCCGGGTGCGTGGCCAGCGGCTGCCACGCCAACGCGGCCGTCGCAGTCTCGGCCTTCACCACAGTGCGCGCCAGGATGAAACTGCTCACCGACCAGCTGTGGATTGACAGCAATGCGAGTGGCAGCCTGCAGGCCGCCCCGACCGATGCCGGGATGCTACCGACGGTCCGTCAGACGAACCCAACGGCCTGGTCCACTGCCGACAACATGGTCAGCCCGGCGGAGGGCGCCGAGTTCAACGCCCGACTCTGTGGCGAGTACAACCAGGGGAACTCCGACAACTCCAAGGGCATCCACAACCCGTTCCTCTGTGAGGCGCTCCTGATTGCCTCGATCAACGAAGTCCGGTCCGCCTATGGGTTACCCGCCCCTCCGGCAGCGGTGCAGGCGATCCTCGACGGGCCGGTGGGCGGCAGCTACGCCACTGGCCTCCAGAAGTCCAGCACCCAGATCGCGGGACTCGAGGTCAGGTCGGCCAGCCAGCATCGGTGAGCTGTCCCCGGCGAGCCTGCCGTGCCGCCAGCTGGAGCCCTGCTCTGGCTCGGCGGCACGACTCGCTTCCGGCCGTGGTTGGCAGTACCGCTGTTTCCGAAGTAGGATTGACCTTCCCTCAATGAGCGGATGCCAGTGCTCCTCTCACCGACCCTCCTGACCCTGCTGCAACCGGCCCAGGATTCCGCCTCATTCCACCGGTTCCAGGAGGGCGTCCCGGCCCAGCCACCGCCACTCCCTGGCGGCATTACCACCGTGCTGCGGAGCATCTTCAACGCACCGCTGTGGATGTGGCTGATCGCGATCGCCGTCGGCCTCACGGTCGCCACGATTCTGGGGCGGCTGATGTGGCGCAACCGGACCGCCATCTGGCGATGGCTGGTCACCAGCGACCGTGGGGTCAAGCTGGCGCTCGGCTCGGCCGGTGGCCTGATCCTGGCCCTGGTAACCTGGATGGGGGTCACCAGTTGGAACTACATGGAGCACGAGAACGCATTCTGTGTCGGCTGCCACATCATGGAGGGCCCCTGGAACAAGTTCTCCAGCGATGCCGGCAAGCACAGTGACCTCGAGTGCCACGACTGCCACAAGCAGTCCCTGTATGCCAGTACCCGGCAGTTGGTGCTCTGGGTGGCCAACCGTCCGGAGGAGATTCCAGCCCACGCCCCGGTCCCCAATGAGCGCTGCGAGTCCTGTCATGCCCAGGATCACGCCGAGTCGTGGACCAAGGTGGTGCGCACCGCCGGTCATCGCACCCACCTGGAGTCCGATTCGACGGCCCTGAAGGACGTGCTCTGCGTTACCTGTCACGGCAAGGAAGTGCACGCCTTCATTCCCGCCAACGAGACCTGCGGCACCTCCGGCTGCCACGAGAACCTCGAGATCCGCCTCGGCAAGATGGCGCTGCAAACCACCCTGCACTGCAACCAGTGCCATCAGTTCACCGCCGAGGTACCGCTGCTGGCCACCCGCGATTCGGCGGCCAACACCCTGCGCCCCGGGAGCCAGCAATGCCTGGGCTGTCACGAGATGCAGCAGATCCTGGCCACCTTTGATCCATCCAAGGACCCCCATGGCGGCAGTTGTGGCACCTGCCACAACCCGCATACCCAGGAGACCCCGCAGGCCGCCGGTCAGACTTGCACCACCGCCGGGTGCCACGCCAACTGGCGGGAGACTCCCTTCCACACCGGGACCTCACATCGCCGGGTAGGAGAACAGTGCCTGACCTGCCACAACCCGCATGCCGCCAAGGTGGACGCCAGCGATTGCGTAGCCTGCCATACCACCGTCACCAACAAGTACGGCGCCCTGCGGGTCCGACCACTTCCGTTTGATACCACTCGCGCCCTGCGCCCCATTGCCCGCCACGAGAGCCTGCTCGACGAGCCGGTGCGGGGAAAGGGGGACGTCCCTCCACCGGACCTCCCCCCATCCCCACGGCCGGCTGAACTCCAGCCGGCCAAGGCGGATTCCTTTCCGCACCCGAGACACAGCAGCCTGGCCTGCATCACCTGCCACGTGGCGCCCAACCAGCCCACCGGCCGGCTGACCTTCCTGGCCCCACGGGGCTGCCAGATCTGCCACCACCAGCGGGCCGAAACAAACAATTGTGCCACCTGCCACCAGCCCGGTGAACTCGGCACCAGCCTTGCCCTCACGATCCCGATCGCCACCAAGGACAAGGCCCCACGGCCACGTGCGGTGAGCTTTGCCCACGACACCCACACCGCCCTGCGCTGCCAGCAGTGCCACACCCAGCCGGTCTCCCTGGCTCCGACAGCGGCGGTCAGGACGTGTGCCGACTGCCACGCCGACCACCACACCGCCCAGCGGAACTGCGCCAGCTGTCACACCGGCGCCGAGTTGCGCACCGCCCACGCGGAAAACATCGCCGCCACGCACCAGGCGTGCGACGCCTGCCACACCTCATCGACGGTGGCACTGCTCACGCCCGACCGTTCGTTTTGCGTCACCTGCCACCAGCCCCAGGTGGACCACTACGCCCGGCGGGAGTGCACCACCTGCCACTTCCTGCTGGCCCCCGCCGCCTACCGGCCACACCTCCTGCAACGGCCACCGGCATGATGACCGCGCAGCGGGGCCTCCTCGTGGCCGGCATCCTTCTGGTGCTCGGCGGGAGCCCTGCGGGTGCGCAGCAGTATCGGGTCCGGGTGGACAGCCGGATGCAGGGCGTTTCGTGGCGCGGCGTGGCCGCGGACAGCATCCCCAGGGCACAGGCGGTTCTGCAGCCCGGCGGGGGGTTCCTGACCCCGGACGGCCACGCCGCCACCTGCCAGCAGTCGTTCTGCTACTTCTTCCGTGCCGGTGACGTTCGCCGTGGGCTCCCCTGGGTGTCGCAAGTGGATCTGGCCGGCTGGGGCTTCGGGGTCCAGGGACTGAGCCTCCGCGCCAACGCCCGTGTAGCCACCGACCTTGGCGACGGTGCCACCTGGCCGGGAACCCAGCCCGAGGTGCAACTCGTCGAGGGCTACCTCGAGTACGCCAGCCGCGGCGTCACCACTCGCGCCGGTCGGCAATTCCTCTCCAGCCGGCTCGGCGCCTATGGCCTGGATGGAGGACTGGTGACGGTCAGGGATGCCGACCGGGGGCTGGAGCTGTCCAGTTACATCGGTTGGGGTCTGGCGAGAGGGGTGGCGCTGCCGGTGACCGACCCGGCGCTCAATCCACTGCAGGACTTCCAGCCTCGCGATCGGCAGATTGTGGCGGGGCTCGACGCCGGGGTCACCAGCCGACTGGTGGATGCCAGGCTGGAGTACCGGCGCGAGGTCGACCCGGCGGTGGACTATTTCGTGTCGGAGCGGGCGGCGGCATCCCTCGCCATCCGGCCGCTCGCCCCGGTGTCGATTACGGCCGGCGGAGAGTACGACCTGGCGTTTGGCGAGACGGGCAGTGCCGACGTGACTATCGGCTGGATTGGCCGAGGCTATACCCTTTCCACCGGCTGGCGGCGGTATCGCCCGTTCTTTGATCTCTGGACCATCTGGGGTGCCTTCAGCCCGGTGCCCCATCACACCATGCATGCCGCCGCGTCGGTGACGGCGGTGCCGGGGCTGACCCTTCGCGGTCGAGGCGAGCGATACCAATTCGAGGACGCCGGCGCCAACACCCCGACAGTGCAAGTGGAGTCGGAAGGGTGGCGCGTCTCATCAGGAGCCACCTGGACACCAACCCAGGCGTGGGTGCTGGACGGCGGCTATCACGCCGAATTCGGTCCCGGGGCGGCCTCACGCGGGGTGGACCTTCGGGCGACTTGGATCGCGTCGCAGGCGTTTTGGATCTCGGCGCACGGCGCCAGGATGAAGCGGCCGCTCGAACTGCGCTACAGCGATTCCGACCTGACGGTGTTCGGCGTCGATGCCGAGTACCGCCCGACTCCGCGCTGGAGGCTCGGCGGTGAAGCCGCCAGCTGGCGCGAAAAGCGAGACCGGAACGATGCCGGTGCGCTCGACTGGAACCAGGTCCGGGTCGCGGCGCGGATCAGCTTCTTCTTCGGCTCAAATGCTGACCGTCTGCCACTGCCACCGGCAGTTCGGACGCGGGAGATCCCATGACAGCCTGGCGTGAAGTTCGGGTACTGGGGCTCTCCCTGCCCCTCCTATTGGCCGCGTTGGGATCCTGGGCGGCGGCTGGCCCTGGATTGGCCCCGCCGGCTTTCGACCATGAGGCACATGCCACCTATTTCCCGGCCTCATGCGCCACCTGCCATCTGGGGGTCAGCGAGCCCGACGCCCCGATCTGGCCCACCGCCATCCAGTGCGCCACTGCCTGCCACGATGACGACGTGATGCCGGTCATCGACTGGACTGCCCCCACCAGCGCCCCACCCTCGAATCTCCGGTTTACACACATTGCGCACGTTGAGTCCGCCGGTGACGCGGCCACTTGCAACGACTGTCATACTCCGGAGGGTCCCAAGGGTCCAGTGGTTCGCCGCTCAACTGCCCAGTGTATCGACTGCCACGCGGCTGGGGAGGAGCACCTCGAGTTGGACCCCTCAGAGTGCGCCACCTGTCACGTCACCCTGGCCGAGGCCACTCGGCTCACCCTGAGTGATGTCGCAGGATTCCCGGTACCCAGCAACCATGCCGTCGATGGCTTCAGCCTCGGGGGACACGGCAAGATGGCCTCGGTGCGGGGTCCCGATGGCGCCTGGACAGTTGCCGCCAGTTGCGCCACCTGCCATGCCCAGAATTTCTGCATCAACTGCCACGTCAATGCGCCGGAGGTGCCCGCCATCCAGGCGCTGGCCAGCGACGAACGGTCCCTGGTGCATCGGGCCAACTTCATGGCGCCGTCGTCCCATGCCGAGATCAACTTCCTGGCATCGCACGGTCCGGAGGCACGGAAAAACCAGCCGACCTGCGCGACCTGCCACACCCAGACCAGTTGCCTGGCCTGCCACGTCGCGCCCGCACCGAAGCAGGCGATGGCGCTTGCCCTCCCCGGACCGGGGCGGGCGGTTGGCGCCCGGACCAGCCGCCACGCCCCGCTGTCGCACACGCCGGAGTTCAAGGAGGGCCATAGCGGCGAGGCCAGCGCCACCCCACGCACCTGCGCCACCTGCCATGTCCGCGACGATTGCCTTTCCTGCCACAGGCCGGGCGCGCGCGAGTCCTCCGCGGGAGGGGACTACCACCCCACCGGGTTCCTGGTGCGCCACCCCGCGGCCACCTACGCCCGGCAGACCGCCTGCGGTGACTGCCACAACGCCCAGCAGTTCTGCGCCAGTTGCCACCAGCAGGCCGGGCTCAACGCCCGGGCTCCGCTTGGCCGTCGCAGCTTTCACGACGGCAAGGCCGCGTTCATCGTGGGTCATGGCCAGGCGGCCAGGCAGTCACTCGAGTCCTGCGTCTCCTGCCATGTCGAGCGCGACTGCATGGCCTGCCACGCCTCGGCCGGCGCCGGATTCGGCTTCAACCCCCATGGGCCGGGGTTCGACGGTGAGCGCCTGAGGAAGCGGAATCCCGAGATGTGCATCGCCTGTCACGGGGTGGGGATCCCGGGGAGCACACGGCTCGGGCGACCGTAGGGTCCAGAATCGACATTCGTGCTTGAATATTGCTACGGTTGGAGCGCCTGTGCGACGTTTCCGTCCACCGCGATCACGACCTCTTTGACGGTCGGGAATTGCTTGAGCGTGCTGATGATCTGCGAACGGATGGCGGATACGCGGCAGGAACCGCCCACACCCTGACCGATCGTGGTGTCAAAATCCACCCTCGCTGTCCCCTGCTTATCAATGACAAGCGACCGGATGGTGACACCGGGGTTGATCGAACTGAAGTACCCGGCGGTCCGTTCGACCTCGGTGGGGCCGGACAATAACGCGACGAGTGCCGCCCGTGCCGGCGTATCGGTCTTCGGCAAGTTGCGCGTGACCGGAAACGTCTTGCCGCAATCCTGCGTGTTCGGGTCGTTGATGGAGTTGCCAAAGTACAGTTGCAGCGAGACCGTGCCATTGGGGTCCAGATGAACCGGGACGCTCACCTGCGCGTCGTTCGCCGGCAAGCCGGAGGGGTTGTCGCGCTTGAGCACCACCAGGGCATCAATGGCGCTGGTGGCGGTGTAGTCCAGTGTGGCGATAAAGGGAACGAAATTTTCCGTCATCCACTCGCCCTGCGCGGTCGCCGTAGTCTGCGCGAGCACGCGGCCGTCCACTGTGCGCAGTTCAACCGGAAAACTTGCCTCGAAGTACCAATTGCCCCGGGCTCGGCCAGTGACCGTGAGGGGGCTGGCGACCGCCTGACCTGGTATCGGCGAAGTAACCTGAATGCGCGCATCCGTCGTCGAGGTCGCGGTCCTGGCAGGCGCAACCGACGGCGGTGGCGCTGCCGGCGGCATGACGCTCGGCGGTCCGCACGGGCCTTCTGGTTTCGGAGCGCTCGGTTGTCCGTGCGCTACCCATAAGCCGTTCTCCTGACACAACCAGGAGTCTTCGGGCGAACTGAATCGCACCACGGCAACGGCGGCGACCACCGCCAGAAGAACAAGGGCAAGAATGACAATCGGTTTCTTCATGGTGGCCGTGTTATTCCGGCATGTTCATGCCTGCCCCGAACCATGGTTGCGGTCAATCTGCTCGTCCCTGTGGTGGCGCTTCCCTCGGTTGGCGTTGCACATCGCTGACGAGGAACTCCATCTCGGACATTTCACGCCTCTGGGCCTCAATGATGCCATCTGCCAGTTTCCCAGCGCGCGGAGCTGCGATGGCCGCGCGCGCGCTGGTGAGTATGGCAATTGAGTGATGAGGATTCATGGCCTTCATCCAGGCGATGTCCCCTGCCGTTGCCTGGCTCCGAGCCGACCACAGTCCCAACCTCATCAACGCGATACTGCCAACGACAATCAACGCCCGCCAATCAGTTGCGAGGGCAGGTGCGGCGAAGCCGCATCAGTCGCGCCCGCGGCACTTGCATTTGCCCGGTATGCCGCTTCAGCCACAAAATCCCTCGGGCTGATCGCCCGCCCAGGGAAAGTGCGGAGGAGCTGGCGATCCGCGGTGACCAGCGGCACCGCCAATTCCTCGGCCAGCGCGACATACTCACAATCATCCGCCGAGCAGGTGGAGGCAGCGACCAGCGTCAGCACCCGTTCAACGGGCACCGCAAACTCCTGGCCGGCGAGCAATTGGTCCGCCAGGCCATGGGCGCGCCAAGCATCGCGGAGAGTGAGGTCGCGTTGGCGCATGAACGCCGCCAGCACGATTCGGAACTCCCTCCGCCACAACACAGGCGCGGCCCACACGGGGTTCCGTTCCAGCACCCGCTGCGCCAGCGCTTGCTCCGGCCCGCCGAGCACAAGGTAGGCGACGAGGTTCACGGCGACGACGATCACGCGCGTCCCGCCCGGCGTGCCTCCCGAAGCTCCCGCCCGGTCAGCGGTTCGAGTGTCAGGCTATCGCGAAACGCGCGCACCTCCGCGAGCCAGTTGCCCGGGTCGAATCGCGTCGCACTCACGGCGCGCTCAAGGCACGCGATGATCTCGCCATTGAGGCTCCGCCGATGCGCGTTGGCTTGGGCCTTGAGACGTTCGTAGATCGGGTCGGGAAGACCCTTGATGGTCAGCGTCGGCATATTGTGGCTGCATACCAGTACCGTAGTGGAACCTATGGTTGACCTGCCGAGACGGCAAGTCGGTGTCGGCACAACGACCTGCGGTTCTGCGGCTGGGCGTTCTCGCCCCGCCCACAGCAAGCGCTCCTCTGAAAAGCCCGGTTGTCAGGCACCCGTGCCCTCGCGAGCCGCCCAGCGGCCCTGATCTGCAGCCACCGAATACGCCAGCCCCACTGCACGCCGCTGATCCTGCAGCCAGGCCCAGTAGAGCGTCGCCTCCATCGCCACCGTCACCGGCCAGCCAGAGCACCAGCGACTCCGCGAGGCCTCAAGAGCCGCCGCCCGGCAGCCCCGCGACTTCATCTGATCGGGTATGCCGCGCCCTTGACACCGAGACTTGACTTGTACAATATAGCTGTACATCTAATAGGAGCCAGACCATGGCCGTCAAGACCAGCTACAGTGATGCTCGACAGCACCTCGCCACGCTCTGGAATACTGTCGAGGATAGCCGCGAAGCCGCGATCATCCAGCGGCGTGGGCATGAGGACATGGCGCTCATTCCCGCCGACGAGCTCTCCAGCCTGCGGGAGACCGCATCCCTGCTTCGGTCTCCCCAGAATGCGGTCCGACTGTTGGCCGCGCTGACCCGCGCCCGGCGCGGGCGGGCCAAGCCGACCGATCTCAATACCCTTCGCCGTGAGTTGGGGTTGGCGGAGGCCTCCTGAGTCAGCGGCCACGGGTCGTGCGGGTCGCCGTCGTCCAGGACGAGTGCCTGGAGGATGTGCGCTATTGGGTGGACACCAACCGCAAGATGGCTTTGCGGGTCCTGGATCTCATGGACGCCGCCCTTAGGGACCCATTCACTGGCATCGGGAAGCCGGAACCCCTCACGCATCTCGGCGGCACCGTGTGGTCTCGCCGCATCAGTGAAGCCGGCCGACTGGTGTACGAAGTCTTCGCTGATCGGATCGAGTTCCTCCAAGCACGCTACCACTACGGCTGACCAAGGCTCGCGGCATACCGACCACGCTCACCTGCCCGGCCCGCTCGACGAGCTCGGCGTCACGAAAAGCTCGCGTGCGGCCCGGGTCAGGTGCAGCGTCTGGTTCGGCGGCGTACCACTCACATCCGGCTCGGGCTAATCAGTCGCAGGCCAGCCAGCATCACGGCTGCCCGAAGCGGTCGGCGGCGCGCTGCACCACCTTGACCAGTTCCACGATGGCCACCGGGAGCAAGGAGCATGCGGCGATAACCCCCCAGTCCGTGCCGGACAGCCGGACAGTCTGCAGGGCGGTTTGCACAAATGGAACATAGACCGCGGCCACCTGAAGGAGCAGGCACACCACCACCGCGCCCCAGAGCCATCCGTTCGTGAACAAACGCGCGTCGAACGCCGAGCGGTGCAGCGAGCGTACGTTGAAGGCGTGAAAGACCTGTGCCAAGGCCAGCGTCATGAACGCCAGCGTGACCGCGTGGCGGAGGCCCTCGCCCTCCGTGCCATACCAGCGCATGCCCAGGAAGAAGGCCAGCAGCGTGACCCCGGCGAGCAGCATCCCTTGCCAGGCGATCAGGCCGATAAAGCGCGGCGGGAGCAGCGACTCCTTCGGGTCTCGCGGCTGCCGCTGCATCATGGCGGGGGCCGATGGCTCCAGCGCCAGCGCCAGCGCGGGGAAGATGTCGGTAATCATGTTGAGCCACAAGATCTGGAGCGCCCCCAGCGGCAGGGGCCAACCGATCACGATCGCGATGAACACCGTCAGGATTTCGGAAAAGTTGCAGGAGAAGAGGAAGTGAATGAACCGGAGGATATTGGCATATATGATGCGCCCTTGCTCGACGGCGCCGACGATGGTGGCAAAGTTGTCGTCGGTGATGACCATGTCGGCCGTCTCTTTGGCGACCTCGGTGCCCTTGATGCCCATCGCCACGCCGATGTCCGCCTGCTTCAATGCCGGGGCGTCGTTCACCCCGTCGCCGGTCATGGCGACGATGTGCCCCTGCCCTTGCAGCGCGGCGACGATCTGGAGCTTGTGCTTGGGGGAGACGCGGGCGAACACGGCGGTCTCGGCGACGACCCGCCGCCAGCCCTCACCGTCCAGGTCGGTCAGTTCGCGACCGTGGACGGTGCGGAGCGGGAGGCCCTGTGGGTCGCGGTCGATCCCCAACTGGCGGGCGATCTCGGCGGCCGTTGGCTGCTGGTCGCCAGTAATCATCACCGTGCGGATACCGGCCTCTCGACAGGTCGCAATGGCCGCCCTGGCTTCGTCACGGAGCGGGTCGATCATGCCGACCAGGCCCACGAAGATCAGGTCGCGAGCATAGTCTGCCTCGTGGTCGCCGTCCGGCAACTCGCGGTAGGCCAGGCCCAGGACGCGCAGGGCGGCCCCGGCCAACCGGTGATTCATCTCATGCCATCGCTGGCGGTCATCCGGTGTCAGGGGCATCACGCCCGACCCGCTGACGTGCGAGCTGCTGGCGGCGAGCAGCGTGCCGGGTGCGCCTTTGAGAAACGCCACGATCGCCCCGGGTGGAGTCCGGTGCAGCGTGACCATGCGCTTGGTGGTGCTGTCGAAGGGAACTTCGCCGATCCGCGGAAACTCCTGAGCCAGGGCGGCAGGGGTCATCCCCGCTTTTTCTGCCGCGACGATCAGGGCCGCTTCGGTCGGGTCGCCGAGCACGGTCTCGCCGCCGTCGTGGCGCTCGACTGTGGCATCGTTGCAGAGCGCGCCGATGCGCAGGGCCAGCGCGAGGTGCTGGTCGGCACGCGGGTCCACAGGCTCGCCGTTGTCCTGGAATGTGCCGGTCGGCACATACCCCGAGCCGGTGACCTCGATGCGTCGCCCGTCGAGCACGAAGGCACTCACGGTCATCTCGTTCCTGGTCAGCGTCCCCGTCTTGTCCGTGCAGATCACGGTGGTGGAGCCCAGGGTCTCGACCGCGGGGAGTCGGCGAATGAGCGCCCCCGTGCGGGCCATGCGCTGCATCCCGAGCGCGAGGGTCATCGTGGCCACGGCGGGCAGCCCTTCGGGCACCGCCGCGATGGCCAGAGAGATGCCGACTTCCAGCATGTACAGGAAGCTGTTGCCGCGGAGCCAGCCCACCAGGACGATGACGGCGCAGAGTCCCAACACGATCATGATCAGCAAGCGACCGAGCCCAGCCAGCTTCTGTTCGATCGGGGTCGCGCGGGCAGCGGCCTCCTCGATCAGGATGCCGATCTTACCCATCTCCGTCTGCGCGCCGGTGGCCGCGACCAGCAGCCGGCCGCGCCCGCCCGTGATCGTCGTCCCCATGAAGGCCATGTTGAGGCGGTCCCCAAGTGCCGCGTCCTGGTCGGAGAGTGGGTCGGTCGCCTTGGTGACGGCGTGCGATTCCCCCGTCAGCGCCGCCTCCTCAATTTGCAAACGCATGCTCTCGACGACCCGGCCGTCGGCCGGTACCCGCGCCCCGGCGGCCAGAACGACCAGATCGCCCGGCACCAATCCTGCCGCCGGAATCTGGTGTTCCGCACCCTCGCGGACCACGTGCGCGACCGGTACCGTCTGTTGCTGCAGGGCGGACAACGTCAGCTCCGCTTTCCATTCCGTCAGGAAGCCGATGACGGCGTTCAGCACGATGACGATCAGGATCGCGCCAGCCTCGATGTTCTCCCCGAGCGCGAAGGCGACCGCGGTAGCCGCGATCAGCAGCACCACGATGAGGCTCGTGAACTGATGCGCAAAGATGGCCAGGGCTGAGCGCCCGTGCGCTTGGGCCAGAGTATTGGGGCCAGAGAGCGCCAGCCGCCGCGCCGCCTCGGCGTTCGTCAAGCCTCGCGTCGCGTCGGTTCGCAACCGATGGGTTACCGCGTCGAGCGGGAGCGTGTGCCACGCCTCCGCCTGTCCCGGGGGAGCGCGCCCGTGAGTGAATTGCGCGCCCGCAGCCCGTCCCTTCGCCGCCGGGTCCGTTGTCACAAAAGCTTGCTCCTTCAAACGACTGCCGCCGAACGGCTTACACACCAGCGGCGAGGGCGCCGCACCAATCCATAGCGGCTACGGGGAGAGTGTGGCGCCATCGCCCGCTGCATTGGTTTGTTATACCTCCGATCGTCCCATCGGACCGCTTCAGAACAGCTGTGGCCGAGCCGGTCATCATAACCATGCTGGAGCTTGCGACTGCGACGTCGTTGTTGAGCGGTACCGGAGCACTGGGGAGGTTTGAGTCTCTTTGGCCTTTCATAAACTTGGCCTGCGGGTATTTCTTCATCTGGTCATTGTACCAGGAGAAGTCACCTGGGCGGTTGTCGGATTCCTTCCGAGCGTCCTGAAGGACTGACCGGGCCGCCGACGAGAAGGCACTGAGCTCGTGGCGGAACGACTCCGGACCGTTCCGTTCACGTTCCATCGCGGCTAGGAGGTACCCACCGCCCGCTCTTGGGCCCGCGGGGCCCCGATGACCCTCATCCATTCAGCCGGCGCAACACAGCCGCCTTGGCCTGGGAGTGCGAACTGCCCTTGCCCGCGGCGAGTTCCATCTCGGCCACCCGCACATTCTCAAGCAGTTCGGCTCGATCGAGCATGGCCTCGTACTCGCCTGCATCGAGCAAGACCGCCGTACTGCGACCATGCTGCGTCAGGATGACCGGCCGCTTCGTCTCCTGGACCTGACGCACCACCGCAGCCAGGTTGGCGCGGAAGTCAGCGAGCGGGCGGACGTCTTGGGTCGGGCGTACTCGCGCCATAGGTCGGCCTCCAAACATATGTACACTTTAACGTACATACTCAGGTGACCGGAGCGCCAGACCCCGGGGACGGATCCAAGCGGCAGAACGGCCTGCGCTTCTGCTGTCAGGCCCTGCTGAGGCTGCCGCCGACCAAACAGCCACGTATCTCCGGCGGCAGCCGAAGCGTTCAGGGCCTGGGCAGAAGCAAGTGATGGTATGGACTCCGCTCCAAGATGCCACCAACATCACGCATCACGGCCCCAAAGGCCACCACCTCGAGGAGGAGCCCCATGTCAACAATACAGATCGGCGTCGATCTCGCCAAGACGGTCTTCGAAGTGGCGATCTCCGAGTCGCCCGGCGTGGTGACCTCCCGGCGACGGCCTTCCCGTGCGGCCTTCCCGCGCTTCCTCGCGGGCCAGGCTCCCGCCGAGGTGTTGCTGGAAGCCTGCGGCTCCGCCCACCACTGGGGACGGGAGGCCCAGCGCTTCGGCCATCGGGTGACCCTGCTCCATCCGGCGGACGTGGCGTGCTACCGCGACGGCAACAAGACCGATCGCGCCGATGCCAAGGCCCTGCGGGAAGCAGCCCGCAACAAGGCGTTGACGCCGGTGCCGGTCAAGTCGGTGGAGCAGCAGGCGGTGGTGGCCCTGCATCGCATCCGCCAAGGATACCTGCGGACGAGAACCGCACGGATCCACGCGCTGCGCGGGCACCGGCGCGAGCTGGGGCACACGATCCCGGTCGGGGCCCGGCGCGTCACACTCGATGCCCGGTCCGCGTTGGCCGATGAGGCGGTGCCTGACTTTCTCACGCATCCGCAGCTGGAGCTGATCGCGAAGATCCGGTCGCTCGAGGCGAAGGCGGACGCCGTGCGCACATCGCTGACGGCGCTGGTGGTCGACCCTCCGCCAACGCGGATGATCTGAAAATGAGAACAGCCGAGAACCACCCCTTGCGTAAACAGGGGGAGGAGTCCAGATACGCTGGTTATGCGGCACAGGTGCAGCGGGTCCAGTGGACGTCGAACATCGGCCGGGTTGATCGCGTTTCCGAACTGCCGTGACCGATCTCCCGCGTGGTGCCGCTCAAGGAGCGGGCGACCGGCCGATACTGGTCCGCGACCAGAATGAGTGTGTCTGGCCAACGATTCTAGACCGAGCAGTCTCGGCCGCACTGGGGGTGGACATCCTGAGTCCGACGAGGCCGTAGCGCTCCGCAACTGTGTGCGGGAGGGAGGCAATGCATCGGAACAAACCTTGGGCATCTGGGATGGCATTCCGTGTAACCTTGCTGATTACCCGGGCCCGCAACCGAGCAACATACACCTACAGGATCCTTGAGAGTGCGCTCCTCAGCGTATTCTGTGTGCTTCTTGCGCTGCAGACATTGCTCCGGAGCACCCCCGGAGCACCCTCTGTGTTTCCGCTAATCGTCGTCGTCGGTATCCCCCTGATGTTTGCATTCCGTGCCGGCTACCACGAGCGTCGACGGAGCTGGGCTCAGCGCGGGTTTGACGCGGAGCCGGCTGATCGGGTTTTTGGTGCCTGAGTTCCAGGTGTACCGGATCCGACCCGGAGGGCGATAGTGGCCCTCGCGGATCCGGGCTGCTTCCGGGGCCGCTTTCCCCGGTCGAGTGTGTAGAACCCGCGAAGTCGGTGACCGCGACCTTCTCCGTGGGAACAGCGGTGAAGCGCCCCAGGACGGAGACTCGAGACCATGGGAGGTTTGAGTCTCCGGCTATCCTGGGGCGCTTCAGTTGATCGAGGGGACAATCTTTGTTTCTAACCCCCTAGGGACCCTCTGCACAAAC